>JBFXBH010000031.1:0-22437 GCA_050183355.1 Vicinamibacterales bacterium
GCCGGCGCGCACATGATCAAGCTCGAAGGCGGCGCGCTGATGGCCGAGACCGTCGCGTTCCTCTCGGCGCGCGGCATCCCGATCTGCGGCCACCTCGGCCTGACGCCGCAGTCCGTCAACGCGCTCGGCGGGTACAAGGTGCAGGGCAAGACGGTCGACGCGGCGCAGCGCGTGGTCGACGACGCGAAGGCCCTCGAGGCCGCGGGGGCCGTGATGGTGGTGCTGGAGGCGATTCCGTCGGCGCTCGGCAGGACGATCACCGAGGCCGTCTCGATTCCGACGATCGGCATCGGCGCCGGTCCGGACTGCTCGGGCCAGATCCTGCTGCTCTACGACATGCTCGACTTCTTCCCGGGCCGGAAGGCGAAGTTCGTCAAGAACTTCCTGGCCGGCGCGCCGGGCATCGGCGCCGCGGTCGAGAACTTCGTCCGCGAAGTGAAGTCGGGCGCGTTTCCCAGCCCCGAATACTGCTACTGAGCCCGGACGGAACCGGTCGACGTCGATCCGCTGAGCCCGCCCGTCGAGGTCAGGCCCCGCCAGCGCCGGTCTGTTCGGCGAAGTGGCAGGCGGACCAGTGGCCCGGCGCGACTTCCCGCAGCAGCGGTTCGTCCGTCGCGCAGCGCGCCTGGGCCATCGGGCACCGCGGGTGGAAGTGGCAGCCCGACGGTGGGTTGGCCGGGCTCGGGACGTCGCCGCTCAGCACGACCCGGCGCTTGCCCAGGCCCGGGACCGGTTCGGGAATCGCCGAGAGGAGTGCCGCCGTGTACGGGTGCTTCGGCGCGGCGTAGAGCGCGCGGCTCGGCGCCTGCTCGACGATGCGTCCCAGATACATCACCGCGACGCGGTCGCTCATGTGCTCGACGACCGACAGGTTGTGCGTGATGAATACGTAAGTCAGCGACATCCGCCGCTGAAGGTCGCGCATCAGGTTGATGACCTGCGCCTGAATGGAGACATCGAGCGCCGAGATCGGTTCGTCGGCCACGATGAGCGTCGGCTCGACGGCCAGCGCGCGCGCGATCCCCAGGCGCTGCCGCTGCCCGCCGGAGAACTCGTGCGGATAGCGGTACATCTGCGTCGCGGACAGCCCCACCGTGGCGAGCAGCTCCGCGATCCGATCGTCGGCGGCGCGCCCGCGCGCGATGCCGTGCACGCCCAGCACCTCCCGCAGCATCGCCCGCACCGTTTGCCGCGGGTTCAGGCTCGAGTACGGGTCCTGGAAGATGATCTGCATCTGCCGGCGCAGCGGCCGCATCTCGCGCCGCGAGAGGGCCGTGATGTCCTGCCCTTTGAAGCGCACCACGCCGGCCGTCGGCTCCACGAGCCGCAGCAGCGCCCGGCCCGCGGTCGTCTTGCCGCAGCCGCTCTCGCCGACCAGACCCAGCACCTCGCCTGGCTGCACGCTGAACGAGACGCCGTCCACGGCGCGCACGTGTCCGACGGTGCGTGAGAAAAGGCCCTTCCGGATGGGAAAGTGCTTCGTGAGGCCTTCGACCTCGAGCAGCGGCTCGCTCACGCGCGAGCCTCCGTTCCGGCGGCGTCCAGCGCCCCGGACAGCAACTCGGCCGCGCGGTGGCAGCGGGAGGCACGGCCGCCGACCAGATCCACGAGGGGCTGCGGAGCCGCGCAGCCGGCGGTGCGGACCGGGCAGCGCGGCCCGAAGCGGCACCCGGCCGGGAAGCGCAGCGGGTTCGGCACGTTGCCCGGGATCACGCGGAGCCGGTCCTGCCGGACGCCGAGGCGGGGCAGCGACCTCTGCAGCCCGGCGGTGTACGGATGTACGGGCCTCCCGAACACGGACGGCACGTCGCCGTACTCGACGACCTGGCCGGCATACATGACCGCGACGCGATCGGCGTGCCCGGCCACGATGCCGAGGTCGTGCGTGATCAGGATCACGGCCATCCCGAACTCCGCCTTCAGCCGGTCGATCAGTTCGAGGATCTGCGCCTGGATCGTGACGTCGAGCGCGGTGGTCGGTTCATCCGCGATCAGGATCGATGGCCGGCACACCAGCGCCATCGCGATCATGACGCGCTGCCGCATGCCGCCGGAGAGCTGATGCGGATACTCCCGCGCGCGTTGCGCCGGCGCGGGGATGCCGACCGTCGCCAGCATCTCCACGGCGCGCTCGAACGCGGCGCGTTTCGGGAGCCGCTTGTGGAGGACGACCACCTCGGCGATCTGCTCCCCGCACGTGAAGACGGGATTCAGCGACGTCATGGGTTCCTGGAAGATCATCGAGATCTCCCGGCCGCGGACGGCGCGCATGTCCGCCTCGCCGAGTCCGAGCAGGTTGCGCCCCCGGAACCAGACCTCGCCCCCCGCGATCCGCCCGGGCGGCTGCGGCACCAGCCGGAGCAGCGACAGCGCGGTCACGCTCTTGCCGCTGCCGGACTCGCCGACGATCGCCAGCGTCTCGCCGGCGCGGAGATCGAGCGAGACGTCGTCCACGGCCTGGATCGTGCCGTGGTCGGTCAGGAACTGCGTCTCGAGCTGTTCGACGCGCAGCAGCGGTTCGCTCACGCGCGGCCTCCGGTGGTGCGACGCGGGTCCAGGGCATCCCTGAGGCCGTCGCCGAGGACGTTGAACGCCATGACCGTCAGGAAGATGGCCGCCCCGGGGACGTAGAGCAGCCACGGGAACGACGTCAGGGCGCGGATGCTGCGCGCCTGGTTGAGCATGTTGCCCCACGAGGCGCTGGGTTCCTGCACCCCGACGCCGATGAAGGAGAGCACCACCTCGCCGAGGATGTAGCTCGGGATCGAGAGCGTGGCCGCGACGATGACGTAGCTCATCGTGTTGGGCAGGATGTGTCGCGTGATGATGCGGACGCGGCTGTAGCCGAGCGCCTCGGCGGCCGTCACGAACTCGCTCTTCCGGATCGTCAGCACGAGGCCGCGGATCACGCGCGCCAGGCTCGCCCAGCCGATGAACGCCAGGATGGCGACGATGCCCAGGTAGACCTGCTGGCTGGGCAGGTCGATCGGGATGATGTTGCGCATCGCGACGATCAAGTAGAGCGACGGGATCGAGAGCAGCAGCTCCGTGCCGCGCATGATCGCGGTGTCGGTCAACCCGCCGAAGTAACCCGAGACGCCGCCGAGCAGCAGCCCCAGCGTGAACGAGATCAGGATGCCGACGAGGCCCACGGTCAGCGAGATCTGACCGCCGAAGAGCAGGCGCGAGAACACGTCGCGGCCGAACGAGTCGGTGCCGAAGAGATACAGCCGGCCGGGCGCGTCGACGCCGAACAGGTGGCGATCCATCGGGATGACGCCGAGCAGGCGATACGCACCGCCGCGGACGAAGAACCGTACCGGGCGGATCACCGTGCGGTCCTCCGTGTAGTGGAACGCGCCGGCGTCGGCGAGCGTGGTGCCGTAGACGAACGGCCTCAGGTGAACGCCGTCAGGCCGGACCCAGCGCGGCGTCTGCGGCGGGTGGAAGTACCGGTCGCGGTCCATCTCCTCCTGCGTGTAGGGCGCGACGAACGGCGCCACGAGCGCCAGCAGGTAGAACAGCGCGAGCACCACGCCGCCGGCGATGGCCAGCGGGCTCCTCCGCAACTGGCGCCGGAAGATGCGCCAGGGCGACTCGGGCGGGGGTTCGGACTCCGCCGGATCGGTGACGGCCGGATCAGTCATAGCTGATGCGTGGGTCGGCGATCGCCAGCAGGATGTCGGCGATGAGGTTGCCCGCGATGAGGACGACCGAGGCCATCAGCACCGACCCCATCACGAGGTACTGGTCCTGGGTCAGCAGCGCGTCCAGCGTGATGCGTCCGAGGCCCGGCCACGAGAAGATGATTTCGGCGATGAACGACCCGGACACCAGGGCGCCCAGCGTGTAGCCGAAGAGCGTGATCATCGGATTGAGGGCATTCCGCAGCGCGTGCTTGAACACCACGACACGTTCGTCGAGCCCTTTCGCCCGGGCCGTCGTCACATAGTCGAGCCGCAGCACGTCGAGGAGGTTGCTGCGCATCTGCCGCATCCGGCTGGCGAGCGGGATCAGGCCGACGACCAGCGCGGGCAGCACGAGATGGTGCGCGACGTCGAGGAACTGTCCCCACGCCGTCAGGTCGTCGTAGTCGAGCGACCGCATGCCGCCGACCGGGAACCAGCCCGTGCGGGCGGCCAGCATCAGCAGCAGCAGCCCCGACAGGATCTCCGGCACGGACAGCCAGACGAACGCGACGAGCGACAGGCCGCGGTCGACCCACGAGTGCTGCCGGACGGCGGCCCAGATGCCGAGCGGGATCGCGAGCCCCCAGGTCACGACCGCCGACGCGACGGCCAGCAGCAGCGTGTTGCCGAGCCCCTCGCTGAGCACCGTGAACACCGGCTGGTGCCGCGAGAAGGATTCGCCGAAGTCGAAGTGCAGGACCAGGTTGCGCAGGTAGAGTCCGTACTGGACGTACCACGGCCGATCCAGGCCGAAGTTGCGCCGCATCGCCTCGATCGTCGCCGGCGAGATGCCGGGGTTCTCGGCCATCTGGTTCAGGAAGTCGCCCGGCGTGAGCTGCAGCAGCGCGAAGGTCAGCAGCGAGATCCCGAGCAGCAGCGGAATGGTGTGCAGCACCCTGGTGAGGATGTAGCGGTGCATGGCCTGACCCGGTACCGTTGCGCGCCGGGAGCTACGGCCTGACGAAGATCTCGTCGATGCCGCGCAGCAGCGGCGGCGGGATCGTGTTCAGGCGGACGTTGCCGAACCGCGCGGACACCGGCGCCTTCAGGACCTGGGTCGGCAGCCAGATGAACCAGGCCTGCTCGTTGACGAGGTTCTGGATCTCGCGCCACGCCTCCTTGCGGACCGCCATGTCCGGCGTCCCGACGATCACGTCCATCAGCGCGTCGATGCGGGCCTCCTGCGGCGTCTCCGGCTTCTCCTGCGAATGGTGCCAGAAGTGGGTCTTGCCGCTGGAGCGCCAGACGTTCTGCCCCTGGCCGGGGTCCGGCGGCACGCCGCTCTGGAGGCCCAGCAGGATCGCCTCGTACTGGAACGTGTCGCGCTCGTTCGTGATCAGGGTGTTGAAGTCGAGCGGCGTCAGCAGCACCTTGATGCCGACCTTCGCGAGGTCGTCGCGGATGAAGTTCGCCATGCCGACGCGCATCTTGTTGTCGCCGTTGGTCTGCATCGTGAAGCTGATCGGGTTGCCGGCGGTGTCCTCGAGGACGCCGTCGCCGTTGCCGTCCTTCCACCCGAGGCTGGCGAGCAGCCGCTTCGATTCGGCGAGGTTGTAGTCGTACTTCGTGATCGACGGGTCGTGCCAGTCCCGTACGCCCGGCGTGGAGGTGGACCAGTTCTTGACGGCGTAGCCGAAGAACACGCTGCGGATGATCGCGTCGCGATCCACGGCCATCGAGACGGCCCGCCGGAACACGGGGTTGCTGAACCACGCGTACTTCGTCGCGCCGACCCACGGCTCGCCGGTCTTCTTTCCCTGCGTGGGCGCGTGGACCTTGTTCAGGTTGAACCAGAAGAAGTTCGTCGTCATGCGGGGCCCCAGGTCGTGGAGCACAAACGCGCCGCTCGCCTGGTTGTCCTCGTAGAACTTGTAGTTCTCCGGCTTGACGTTCTCCAGGCCGTCCAGCTCCCGGGAGCGGAACTTCAGGTCGGCTGCGTCCTGATCGGGCACGACCAGGAAGACCAGCTCGTCGAGATACGGCAGGCGGGTGCCGGCCTGGTCGACCTTGTACCAGTACGGATTGCGGGTGAGCACGGTCTTCTCCCCGGGGACGTACTGCTTGATGACCCAGCCGCCGCTCGTGACGATCTCGGCCGGTGACGTGCTGACCGCGTAGGCGGACGCGAACGTGCCCGCCTTGTAGGCCGGCTCGAGCACGTGCTTCGGCATGATCTTCACCGAGCCGGCGAGCGACACCATCATGGCGTTGGGCGCCGGGCTCCGGATGACGACCGTCTTCGCGTCCGGCGCGGTGACCTCGAACGGCTTGCCGTCCATGACGATGAGGTCCTGCACGGAGGGGTGCAGCGTCTTGTCGTAGGCCACCTGGAAGCTGAACAGCACGTCCTCGGCCGTGATGGGGTGGCCGTCGGAGAACTGCGCGCCCTCGCGCAGGTGGAAGGTCCACGCCAGGTTATCGGCCGAGACCTCCCAGGATGCCGCGATCTCCGGCGACGGGGTCTGCGTGATCTTGTCGAACCCGGCCAGCCCGACAAACGCCAGGTCCGTGATGTCGCTGGACGACGTTTCGTTGGCCATCATGGCGTTGAACGTCTTGGGGCTGCTCGTCTCCCCGTAGACGAACCGTCCGCCTCTCCGGCCCACTTCGGGCAATTGCCGGACTTCCGGCTGCGCGGGCGGCGGAACGGTGTCGGCGGCGGCCTGGGGGGCGTCTTTGCGCGTCTTTGTGCACGCGGCGGCGCCGATCAGGGCCAGTACGGCCAGGAACAGGCCCAGCGCGCGCGTCGAGGGCGAGGGCGGGAGGAGGTGTGAGCGGCGGAAAAGGGGCATCTGGGGCCGGATTGTAGACCACGCCGCCTTGCCCGTATCGCCGCATCTCGACTAGACTTGCGGTTTGCGCCCCTGACCGGGACGGCGCCCGGATGGTCTGGCTGGACCACCGGGGCCCACGGGTCAGGACCCAATACTGGGGCGTGGCCAAGTGGTAAGGCGCGGGTCTTTGGATCCCGTATTCGAAGGTTCGAATCCTTCCGCCCCAACCAGCCCTGTCGGTGGGACAACTCGGTAGACCCCCTGCGAACGGAACCATGAAGCGTAGTTTGATTGGCGACTCGGCAACGCCAACCGATTTCGGCGACCTGAAGGTCTTCTCCGGGAGCGCGCACGCGCAGCTCGCGAAGGACATCTGCGACTTCCTGGGGATCCCTCTGGGTCAGGCCCGGCTGCGCCGGTTCCCGGATACCGAGGTGTCGTTCCAGATCGACGAGAACATCCGCGGCGCGGACGTCTTCATCGTGCAGCCGACCTCGAACCCGGTCGACCAGCACCTGATGGAACTGCTCGTGATGATCGACGCGTTCCGGCGCTCGTCCGCCGCGCGCATTACCGCCGTGGTGCCGTACTACGGCTATGCCCGGCAGGACCGCAAGGACAAGCCGCGCGTGCCGATCTCGGCCAAGCTGGTCGCGAACCTGCTGAGCGCCGCCGGCACGCACCGCGTGCTGACGATGGACCTGCACAAGGCGCAGATTCAGGGCTTCTTCGACATTCCGGTCGACCACCTGTTTGCCGCCCCGGTGATCGTCGACTACCTGAGCAAGCTGGACACGCCGAAGCTGACGATCGTCTCGCCGGACGCCGGCGGCGCCGAGCGCGCCCGCGCCTACGCGAAGCGCCTCGGGGGCGAACTGGCCATCATCGACAAGCGGCGCACCGAGGACGGCACGGCCGAGGTGATGAACGTCATCGGGGACGTGGCGGGCCGCACCTGCATCATCCAGGACGACATCATCGACACGGCCGGGACCATCCAGAAGGCCGCCGGCGCGCTGAAGGCCGCCGGCGCCGAGAAGGTCATCGCGTGCGCCGTGCACGGCGTGCTGTCGGGGCCGGCCATCGAGCGCATCAACAATTCGCCGCTGGACCAGCTGGTCGTGACCGACACGGTCCCGCTGCGCGGCGACGCGCTGCAGTGCAGGAAGATCCACGTGCTCTCGGTCGCCCGCCTGCTAGGGCAGGCCATCCGGAGCATTCATGAAGAGACGTCGGTATCGTCGTTGTTTGTCTGAGTTCGTGAGATAGGTGAGGTCATGGAAGCTACGCTTGAAGCTGTCGTGCGTGAAGGTCGCGGGAAGAACGAAGCCAACCGTCTGAGGGCGGCGGGCAAGATTCCCGCCGTGGTCTACGGAGGTCAGGCGGCCGGGACGGCCCCGACGGGCACGGCCGTGGCGGTGGATCCGAAGATCCTGTCGCGGATCCTGCACTCGGACTCCGGCGCGAACACGCTGATCAGCCTGAAGATGGCCGGTGGCGAGCAGCGCGTGATGGTGCGCGAGTATCAGCTCGACCCGATCACGCACAGCCTGCTCCACGCCGACTTCTACGCGCTGGCGATGGACCGTGCCATCACGGTGACCGTGCCCGTGCAGCTGGTGGGCGAGGCACCCGGCGTGAAGCTCCAGGGCGGCATCGTGGACTTCGTCACCCGCCAGATTTCGGTGGAGTGCCTGCCGACCGACATCCCCGAGCACGTGACGGTCGACATCAGCCAGCTGATGCTCAACCAGTCGGTGCGCGTGCGTGACCTGGCGGCCGACGCGAAGTGGAAGCCGGTCAACGAGCCCGAGACGATGCTCGTGCACGTGGTCGCCCTCCGCGCTGAGGAGGCGCCCGCCGCCGAGGCGGCCGCTCCTGGCGCCGCCGAGCCCGAAGTGATCAAGAAGGGCAAGACGGACAAGGAAGGCGAAGAGGCGAAGGACACGAAGAAGAAGTAGCGGTGGTCCTGATCGCCGGCCTCGGGAACCCCGGTCGCGAGTATCGCGACACCCGGCACAACGTGGGGTTCATGGTGGCCGACGAACTGGCGCGGCGGCACGCGCTGACCTTTGGCGCCGCGCCGTCCCAGGTGCCGGAGGCGCTCGTGGCGAAGGTCTTCGGGCCGCCGCCGGTGCTGCTGGCCAAGCCGCTGACCTTCATGAACCGGAGCGGCGACGCGGTCGCCGCGCTGGCGCGCTACTACGGGATCGAGCCGGCCGGCGTGCTGGTCGTGGTCGACGAGGTGGCGCTGCCGTTCGGCAGGCTCCGGGCGCGCGCCCGGGGGTCGGCCGGCGGGCACAACGGGCTGAAGTCGGTCGTCGACCGGCTCGGCACGACGGAATTTCCCCGGCTTCGGCTGGGGGTGGGACGCGGAGACGTCAGGCGCAACCTGTCGGACCACGTCCTTGCGGGATTCGAGGCTGACGAACGCGCCGGCCTCGAAGAACTCATCACCCGGGCGGCGGATGCCGCCGAGCTGTTCGCCGTGGAGGGCATCGGCGCGGTGATGAATCGGTACAACCCGGACGCCACGGATCCGGACTGACAGTAACTCCTTGCCCCGAGCGAAGGCGCGGAGCGCCGAGTCGAGGGGCCATTCGTCCAGAAGGAGACGCATGCGGAAGTACGAACTCGTCTATATCGTGTCGCCAGACGCGACCGAAGAGCAGGTCACCGACCTGCACACCCAGATCGAGGCCATTGTCCAGCGCATGGGCATCGGCGCGATCGAGAAGACCGAGAACTGGGGCCGGCGCCGCCTGGCCTACGAGATCGGCCGTCACAAGGAAGGCATCTACGTCATCGAGACCATCAACGGTAACGGTGAGTTGATGAAGGAAATCGACCGCCGCCTGAAGGTGACGGACCTCATCATCCGGCACCTCGTGGTCCGGATCGACGAACAGGAAGCCATCGTGGCCCGCACGCAGGCGGCCCGCACCGCGACCTCGCGGCGGCGGCGCGTGGCGCGCGGCCTGCCGGCGGATCGGCAGCCCGGCGAAGGCCAGCGCGGCGACGGGGATGGCGACGACGACCGCGACGATCGCGACGACCGCTTTGGCGGCGTGGGGGTGGAACGATGAACGGACGTGGTGGAAGTGGTGGCGGCGGCCGTGGTCGCGGCCGGCAGGGCGACGCGAAGGGGAAGGACGGAGAGAAGCGCCGTCCGATGTTCCGGCGCCGCAAGGTCTGCAAGTTCTGCGTCGACAAGATCGATGACATCAACTACAAGGACGCGAAGCTCCTGCTTCCGTTCGTGCCGGAGCGCGCGAAGATCCTGCCGCGCCGCATCTCGGGCACCTGTGCGATGCACCAGCGCAAGCTGCGGACCGCGATCATGCGGGCGCGCACGCTGGCGCTGATTCCGTACACGGCGGACTAGGCGAGGCAGTCATGGAAGTCATTCTTCGGACACACGTCGACAAGCTGGGCAACCGCGGCGAGATCGTCAAGGTCGCCGACGGCTACGCCCGGAACTACCTGCTGCCCCGCAAGCTGGCGCTGCCGGCCACGGAAGGCAACAAGAAGCACGTCGAACGCGAGCGGAAGATCGTCGAGATGCGCGAAGCCGAGGAGCGGTCGGTGGCGGATGCCATCGCGGTCCGGCTGGCGGGCGTCGAGCTGGTCTTCCCGCGCCGCGTCGGCGAGACCGAGCACCTCTACGGCTCCGTGACCTCGGGCGACATCGCCGATGCGCTCAAGGCCAAGGGCTTCGAGGTGGACCGCCGCAAGCTGATCCTGCCCGAGGCGCTCAAGACCCTCGGCGAGCACGCCGTGAACCTGAAGCTCCACCGCGACGTCACGGTGGCGCTGAAGGTGCAGGTCGTGCGCGAGAACTAGCGACGCCTCTCGGTTCCGCGGTACGTTCTGCTGCCCGCCGGGGGCTCGCTCCCGGCGGGCATTCTTGTTAGACTCGCGCCTTCCCGCGTTCTGCTCCCATGGCCGATACCCCTGCTCCCTCCGAGCGGACGCTCCCGCACAGCCTCGACGCCGAACGGTCCGTCCTCGGCGCCATCCTCGTCGACAACAACGCGTTCAACCTGGCCGCCCAGGTCATCGACGCGAAGGACTTCTTCCGCGACGCGCACCGCCGGATCTTCGACGGCATGGTCGCGCTCAACGAGCGGCACGACGCGATCGACTTCGTCACGCTGAAGGAGGAACTGCAGCGCGGCGGACATCTGGACGCCGTGGGCGGCGCCGCCTACGTGGCGTCGCTGGCGGACGGCGTGCCGCACGCGACCAACGTCGAGTACTACGCGCGCATCGTCAAGGAGAAGGCCACCCTCCGGAACCTGATCTACGCCGCCAACGGGATCCTGACCAACGCCTACCAGGGTGAGCAGGAAGCCGACCTGATTCTGGACGAGGCCGAGACGTCGATCTTCGCCGTGGCCGACGACCGGCTGCGCAGCGGCTTCGTGTCCATGCACAAGCTCGTCATGGACAGCTACTCGAAGATCGACCTGCTGTTCTCGCAGAAGCGGCTCGTCACCGGCACGCCGACCGGCTTCGTGGACCTGGACGAGATGACGCGCGGCTTCCAGCCGGGCGACCTGATCATCGTCGCGGCCCGTCCGTCGATGGGGAAGACGAGCCTGGTGCTGAACATCGCGCAGCACGTGGCCACGCAGCCGAACATGGCGGTGGGCTTCTTCAGCCTCGAAATGTCGAAGGAGTCGCTGTTCCTCCGCATGCTCACCGCGGAGGCGCAGATCGACAGCCACCGCCTCATGAGCGGCGCGATCGGGCAGAAGGACTACCCGCGCATCTCGCATGCGCTCGAGACGCTGAGCGCGATGCAGCTCTTCATCGACGACACGCCGGGCGTCGGCGTGCTGGAGATGCGCGCCAAGTCGCGCCGGCTGCAGTCCGAGCACGGCCTGAACCTGCTCGTCATCGACTACATCCAGTTGATGACCGGCCGTGGCCGCTTCGAGAACCGCACGCTGGAACTCGCGTCGATCTCGCGGTCGCTCAAGGGGCTGGCGAAGGAGCTGAACGTTCCGATCGTCGTGCTCTCGCAGTTGAGCCGCGCCCCGGAGGCGCGTGCCGACCACCGGCCGCAGCTCTCGGACCTTCGTGAATCGGGAGCCCTGGAGCAGGATGCGGACGTCGTGATCCTGATCTTCCGCGAGGACGCGTACAACCGCGACCCGGACCACGAGAACGCCGGCATCGCCGAGTTGATCCTCGCCAAGCAGCGCAACGGCCCGACCGGCGTGGTGAAGCTCGCGTTCCTGAAGGAACAGACGCGCTTCGCGAACCTCGCGGGCGGCGCGGGCCGGTCCGAGGGCTGACGCCCGGGCGCGCCGCCGACCGCCATGATTCGCAGCACCGTCGCCCGCGTGGACCTTGGCGCGGTCAGCGCCAACGTCACGGCCATCCGCGACTACCTCGCCCGCGAGCCGCGGGACGGGGCTCCGGTCCCGTCGCTCATCGCCGTCGTCAAGGCCAACGCGTACGGCCACGGGGCCGAGCGCGTGGCGCTGACCATCGAGGCGGCGGGGGCCGACACGCTGGCGTGCGCCGACATCGAGGAGGCGATTGCCCTCCGCCGCGCGGGCGTCCGCGTGCCGATCCTGGTCTTCGGCGCGTTGAGCATCAGCGAGCTGGACGGCGTGTTCGAGTTCGGCCTCACGCCGACCATCACCACGCCGTGGGCGGCTCGCGCCGTGCAGGATGCCGCCGCGGCGCGGGGCGTTGTCGTCGACTGCCACCTGAAGATCGACACGGGCATGCACCGGCTCGGCTTCAGGGATGAGAACCTGCGCTGGACGCTTCCGCCCGTGCTGGCCGCGCCCAACCTGCGGCTGCAGGCTATCTACACGCATTTCGCATCGGCAGAGGACGCGGAAGGGACGCTGTTCAACGAGCAGCGCGAACGGTTCGACCGCGCCGCCGACGTGGTCCGGGAACTGACCGGGCGGATGCCGATGCGGCACGCCGCGAACAGCGCGGCGACGCTGCGCGACTCACGCGTCTGGTACGACGCCGTGCGGCCCGGCCTGTTGCTCTACGGCATCGTGCCGCCGCCGCTGGCGTCCACGATCCCGCTGGTGCCCGCGATGTCGCTCACCAGCCGGGTGGTGGCGGTGAAGGGACTGAGGCCCGGTGACGGCGTCGGCTACGGCAGTCGATTCGTTGCGAGCGAGGCGGCGACGGTGGCGGTCGTCCCCGCCGGCTACGCCGATGGGCTGGACACGCGGCTCTCCGGTCGCGGGCACGTCCTCATCCGCGGGCGTCGCGCGCCGATCGTCGGGGCGGTATCCATGGACATGCTGACGGTGGACGTGACCGGGATGGATGTGAGTCCCGGCGACGAGGTGGTTCTCATCGGCCGGCAGGGCGACGAGACCTGGCAGCAGATCGACGCCCGCGAAATGGCGGCCGCCATCGGCACGATCCCATGGGAAATCGTCTGCCGGCTGGGGTCCCGCATCGAGCGACAGTACGACTGAGGCGGTTCACGGCCGCCCGGCGCGGTATCCGGTCCGGGTGTGCACGCGCAGGGCGCGACCGCGCGGATCGGACACCTGGACGTCGACCGCGTGGAACCGCCCGTCCGCACCGTGCGCCGCCGGCTCGAAGCCGAGCAGGTAGCCCGCCCGGATCTCCTCCGCGATCCGGCCCAGACTGCGGGCAAGCCGCGACGGAGGTACCGGCGGCACCACCGTGCCCCCGGTGCCATCCGCCAGCGCGTGCAGCGCCGCCCGGCCGCCACTGTGACGGCCGCCGGCGCGATCCCGCCATGACGTCCCGCTGTCCTCCAGGGCCACGGCGAAGATCGTCACGTTCGACGCTTGTGCGCGCCGCTCGACGGCGGCGAGCGATGACACGCTCGCGTTGTCGCCGCCGTCGCTGACCACGACGAGCACCTTCCGCTCGCGCGTGCCGCGTGCCGCGTAGGCGAGACCGGCGTCGACCGCGTCGTAGAGCGACGTGCGGCCCCTGGCCTGGAGCCGCCGCCCGAAGGCGCGCTGCAGGACCGCGCCGTCGGACGTGAACGGCGTGTCCTCCGGCAGGACCGCTTCCACCGTGTCGTGGAACACCAGTCCGAACAGTTCGTCGTCGGGCCGGCTGGCCGCGGCAAACGCGCCGACCGCCTTGATGGCTGCCGCGCGCAGCGGCCACATGCTGCCGCTGCCGTCCACGACGAGGCCGGCGGTGACGGGCCGTCCGTCCCGCCCGGCGAACCGGACCGGGTGCGGCCGGCCGTCCGCGGTGACCCGGAAGGCGCCCGGGTCGAGATCGCTCACGGGACGCCCCCGGTGATCGGTCACCCCCACGTGCAGGACGACCAGCTCGGAGGAGGCCGAAAACGTGGCGGGCGGGGCCTGCGCCAGGGGCGAGCCCCCCAGCGCCAGCACCGCCGCGCCGATCCCGCCGACGAGGGTGACGCCCCGCATCGGGACTGGGGCTACTGCGCCACCACCTCGGCCGCCGGCGTCGGGCTCACCATGGGTCCGACGTATGCGGCTGTCATCGACGGCTGGTGCGCCGCCTGGGCGATCGCCCTGGCCTGGGCCGGCGGATAGATGAACTCCCAGCCGGTCTGGGCCCCGGGCGCCCACAGCACCTTGACGGGCCACGCCACGGTGCGCGGCGCCTCGAGGAAGCGGGCCTCCACGGTCATGGCCGCCTCGGACCGTGCCGCCGGAATCGCCGGCAGCAGCGCGTACGGCGTGCGCCCATCCGCGCTCAGCACCTGCACCATGTGGTGCGAGGAGCCCGGGTTCACGAGCCGGAACTGGTAGGTTCCGGCCGGCAGCGTCACGCCCGGCAACGAGACGGGCTGGCTGAACGTGATGTCGGTCCGGTGATTCGGCAGCGACTGCGCGTGCGCGGCGCCGGACATGCCACTGGCAAGCACGGCGAACGCACAGGTGATGACGAACGTCTTCAGCATCGGTGTGTCCTCCTTGTATGCGTCTGTGGTTGATTCGGGCGTGGCTCCGCCGGGGACGACCGCGTCGCCCGGCGGAGGTCCACGTGTGGCGCCGCGATTACGACGCCGGGATCTGCTTCTGTTCCCCCGTTGCGATCGGGATGGCGCGCGCCTTCAGGGCCTCCTGGTACGGCAGCGCGATTTCCAGCAGCCCGTGCGTGAACATGCCGGCGATCCGCTCGGCGTCCACCCCGTCAGGCAGCGTGAACCGCTGCTCGTAGAGAACGGCCTGGGTGTCGCCGTCCCGATCGGCCACGCGGATCTGGAGCGTGCGGCCGCTCACGTTGACGGAGACCTTGTCGGGCGCTACCCCCGGCAGCGGGACGCGCACGTGCCAGCCGTCCTTGCCGGCGGTCACCTGCTGCATGGGCAGATGGTTGGACTGCGAGAACAGGTTCGGGAATGCCGTGGCACCGGTCATATCCGCGAACCAACGGTCGAGGTCGCGTTCCATGCGCGCGAACTCGTCCACCGGATTCCATCGCGTCAGACTCAACATCGGACGATTGACCTCCTGTGAAAAGGACGTTTCGTACCCCATAGACGACGGACTGGCCGAAATGGTCGGCCGCCACGGGCGTCGCGGGCGGTGTGTTGTGCGCGCCCTGCGTGGTCAGTCCGTCGCGGCGAGCCAGGGCCTGGACGCCGGCTCGGTCAGGCACGTCCGGAAGATCGACCTGTCGGCGCGGCGCGGCCGGTTGATCCGCCCGACCCCGGGCTCCACGGTCTGCTCGAACACCGTTTCGAGGCTCAGCCTGCCCCGACCCTCGTCGCGCACCTCGAACACCAGCTCGATCCCTGCGCCGGCCTCGGTCGTGACGCGGAGTAACAGCCCGGGGCGGTTCCAGGCGAGCAGCATGTGCCGATGCTCGACCCGGCCGCGCCACCAGCGGCCGTCGTAGACGGCGTGAAACTCCGTGGGGGTGATCACGAAGAGCTGGTCCTGGGGCAGCGAATCGCATGCGTCGGCCGACTCGAAGTGTCCGAACACGCCCGCGATCGGAGCGCCCGGAGTGAACCGGCCTTCACGGGAGTAGACGCAGGCGCCGTAGAGGGTGGCGAGGGTGGCGAGGGTCGCCACGAGCAGCCGCGCGGTCATCGCGGATCACCCGCGACCTGCCTGAAGGCGGGCTCCCGGCGCAGGGCCTCGAAGAGCGCATCCATGAACCTGACCGCGCTCTCGCCGCCCATGTGCGAGCCCGTGTAGCTGACGAGCGGCGTCGGCCACACCTCGACGAAGGGGATGCCCGTGGCCTCCGACAGGCGCCGCGTCAGCAGGACGTTGTTGAGTTCGGGATACGGGGCGAACGTCATGATCATGGCCCCGCCGCGGCTGGTGACCTCGGCCGCGAAGGTGCGCAGGGTCTTGAGCTGGGCCGGGAACATCTTCTCGCTCAGGTCGCGTTCGTCCTGCGTGAAGGTATCCGGGTGGCGCGTCGTGAGGTCGCGCGGAGCCGGGAGGGCGTAGCGCAGGAAGATGCCCCCGGTCTGCACCGACCGGTAGATGACGTGGTGGTCGCGCTCGTGGGAGTAGAAGCGCCACGGCGGGATCCAGCGGTGCAGGCGCATCGCGGCTTCCCAGGCCGCGACGCTCTCGAAATAGAACTTCCAGCTGTTCCACCGCCCGCGATCGCGGGCGACGGCGCCGAGCCGGCCCCACGTGTCGTCAAAGAACGCATCGCCGTTGACGATCACGAGCTTCGGGCGGAGGTCGTAGCGGCGGATCAGCTCGAGCGCGAACCCGTCGGACCCGCCCAGGAAGGCGAGGGTGTAGCCGCGCAGGCCGTAGCGATCGAGGTGCGGCTGATAGCCCTCCGGCCGGAAGGCATAGAGGCCCCGGGAGTTGCCCACAAACAGCACATCGGCCTCGCGCATGTACTTCGCCGTACCCATGTGGTCGTAGAGGTACGCGTCATAGTCGAGGACGTTGACGAGCTGCGTGATCACCGAGCCGGGCCCGGCCGAGGTCAGGCCGGTCTGGAAGGGTGTGCCCATCCGCCACCACAGGCGCTGATCGACGACGAGGCCGGCCGCCACCAGCGAGGTGAACGTCGCGAGGAAGATCCAGACGAGCGCCGCCGACTGCGCGGTCCTAGAACTGAAAGTAGATGAACTCATTGGATTGGCCGTAGAGGCTCAGGACCATATAGAGCATGCACGCCGCGAGCACGGCCCGTTCGATGCCGCCGGGGCGCGGAAGCCGCGCGACCTCGGCGGCCGCCTGACGGGCGTGCATCACGATCACCGGCACCGTCACGAACAGGGCGAACTGGAGCTGCGGCGGGTTGGCGACCCCGACCGGACGGAAGTCGAACGCGAACATGTTCGCGATGAGCGCGTTGGCCGCGGTGAACGTGTCGCTCCTGAAGTAGATCCACGCGACGAGGACGCCCAGCTGGACGACGAGAAACCAGACGAATCCCGCGGCCCGGGCCACCGGTGGCGGCCAGGCCTTCCGAGACAGGTTCTCCAGGCCGAGCATCCGTTCGACCCCGAGTGCCACGCCGTGCATCACGCCCCACGCGACGAACGTCCAGGCGGCCCCGTGCCACAGCCCGCCAAGGAACATGACGATCAGCAGGTTCACGTACGTCCGGACCGGCCCGCGCCGATTGCCCCCGAGCGGGACGTACAGATAGTCGCGCAGCCACGTCGACAGCGAGATGTGCCACCGCCGCCAGAAGTCGCTGAAGCTCCTGGCGATGTACGGGCTGTTGAAGTTGACCGGGAGGCGGTACCCGAGCCAGTAGGCCACGCCGCGCGCGATGTCGGTGTAGCCGCAGAAGTCGGCGAAGATCTGGATGGAGAAGAGAAAGGCGCACGTCCACGCGAGCGTGCTGCTTGCACCCGGCGTCGACGCCAGGGCCCACGTGCCCGTCGTGTCCGGCGTGCTGGCCAGGAACACGCCGATGTTGTCCGCGACGACCATCTTGAGCGTGAAGCCCCGGATGACGAGGTAGCTGCCTTCGAGCCACACCGGCCACCGGAGGGCCCGTCGCCGGTCGAACTGGTACAGGAACTCACGGGCGCGGACGATCGGGCCGGCGACCAGCACCGGGAAGAACGTGACAAACAGCAGAAAGCGCGGATAGTTCGCGGACGGCCTCAGCACCCGGCGGTACACATCGATGGTGTAGCTCATCGAGTGGAACGTGTAGAACGAGATGCCGATCGGCAAGGCGAGCGTGATCGCCGGAATCGCGGATGCGGACCACCCGTAGTGCAGGAGGACCGCCCTCGCGCTGTCGGCCAGGAAGGCGGCGTACTTGAAGAGGCCGAGCATCGCGAGGTTCGCGGTCAGCGACGCCACAAGCCAGAACCGTGCCCGGTCGCGTCTGCCCGCAGCCATCAGGCGGTCGATCGTCGCAGCCGCCCAGTAGTCGACGGTCACGGTGGCCAGCAGGATCAGCAGGTAGCCGGGCCGATGCCAGCCGTAGAACACCAGGCTGGCGGCCAGGAGAAACCAGAGGAAAGTCGGGGCGTTGCTCCGGCGCCGGAAGACCAGCCGCAGCGCGCCGACGACGAGCATCAGCCCGAGAAAGGCGAACGAGTTGAATGTCATGGCGATGCGCCCGCGCCCGCGAAGCCGGGGCTTCAGGCCTCGGGTGTGCCGGTGTCGAGTTCTCCCAGCTCGATGCTCTGCCTCGCCTTCGCGGCCAGGGCCTGATACCGGCGCTGGAACGCATCGAGCGCCTCGTCATCGAGCTCCTCGAGGCAGAGCAGGGCGTTGTGGGCGCCCTGCGTGGCGCGAATCAGCTCGTCGAGCTTGATCTGAATCGCCTCGGTATCCCGATTCTGCGTGCTCTGAATCAGGAACACCATCAGGAACGTGACGATGGTCGTGCTCGTGTTGATGACGAGCTGCCAGGTGTCGCTGAAATCGAACAGTGGGCCCGTCGCCATCCACGCCAGCACGATGGCGATGGCCACGGCGAATGTCTTCGGCCGTCCGCAGAACCGGGACGCGGCTTTCGCGAACGTGGAGTACCAGGACCGTGCGCGCATGGGCACCTCGCTTCCGCAGAAGATTACCCGAGGCGGGGGCCGACAATCCGGCCGTTCCCTGACACAATGCGGAAGCGATGAAAGCGGTCAAGCCCGTCTTCGTGTGTCAGGAGTGTGGCGCCCAGTCGCCGAAGTGGGCGGGGCGTTGCGCGGATTGCGGCGCGTGGAATTCGTTCGTCGAGGAACGGCCTGTCGAGACGGGCGCGGCGGCCGCCTCGGGCCACCGCTACGCGCAGATGAGCACGGCCGGATCCGCCAAGCCGTACGACGACGTGGAGCTGGCGACCGCGGCGCGCATCTCGACGGGCATCGACGAGTTCGACCGGGTGCTGGGTGGGGGGATCGTACCCGGCTCGCTGATCCTGATCGGCGGCGAGCCCGGGATCGGCAAGTCCACCCTGTTGCTGCAGGCGGCGGCGCACCTCGGCCAGACGGCCGGCCGCGTGCTCTACGCGTCTGGCGAAGAGTCCGAGCATCAGATCAAGGGGCGTGGTGACCGCCTCGGCGTGAAGGGCGGGTCGCTCTTCCTGCTGGCGGAGACCTGCATCGAGCGGATCCTCGAGGAGATCGCGCGCGTCAAGCCCGCGCTGGTCGTGATCGATTCGATCCAGACGGTCTTCTCGCTCAAGTTCCAGTCCGCGCCCGGCAGCATCGGCCAGGTCCGCGAAGCCGCCACGCAGCTCCTCTTCGCCGCGAAGGCCCAGAACATCCCGATGATGCTCGTCGGCCATGTCACGAAGGACGGCAACCTGGCCGGCCCCAAGGTGCTCGAGCACGTCGTCGACACGGTGCTCTACTTCGAGGGCGACCGCCACCACTCGCATCGCGTCGTCCGCGCCGTGAAGAACCGCTTCGGCGCGGTCAGCGAGCTGGGCGTCTTCGAGATGACGGGCAGCGGCCTGCGCGCCGTGCCGAACCCGTCCGCGCTCTTTCTGTCGGAACGGGCGGTGGGCACGCCGGGGTCCGCGGTGCTGTGCACGGTGGAGGGCTCGCGTCCGATCCTGCTCGAGGTGCAGGCGCTGGTCAGCACGAGCACCTACGGCAACGCGCGGCGCATGGCCATCGGCATCGAGCAGAACCGGCTGGCGCTGCTGCTCGCCGTGCTGGAGAAGCGCGCCGGCCTCAACCTCGCCGGTGACGACGTCTACGTCAACGTGGCCGGCGGCATGTCCGTCGACGAGACGGCGGCGGACCTCAGCGTGCTGGCGGCCGTCACGTCGAGCGTCCGCAACCGGAGTCTTCCGCCGGGGACCGTCGTCTTCGGCGAGGTCGGCCTGAGCGGCGAGATCCGCGGCGTGCCGCAGGCGGGCCTGCGGATCCGTGAGGCCGCGCAGATGGGGTTCACGCGCATCGTGCTGCCGGCTGCCAACGTGCAGCCGGGCGACACGGACGGCCCGGAGAGCTGCGAGCGTGTCGGTGTACGGACGCTCGGTGAGGCGCTTGACGTGCTGATTGCTTGATTTTCGCGTGAGCGGGTTCTAAGGTTCGAACAGTCGTCATGCACTGGCTGCCCGTTGTCCGTCTGCTGTTCGTGTCCGTCGTCGGCTATTCGGCCCATCAGCTCGAGCCGCTGGCCCACACAGCGGCCAACCTCCTGCTCGGTGTGTCCATCGGCGCGGCGATCGTGCTGGCCGAGCATCGCCTCCGCGACATCTCGATCACGAGCCTGCTCGGGGCGCTGATCGGCGGGGCCATCGGGCTCGGGCTCGCGAAGACCATCGGCACGGCGCTGTACTGGGCGGACCTGGGCAGTCCCCGCGTCGTGTTTCTGCACAGCGTCATCCTGCTGACGTTGCCGTACATCGGTCTGGTCGTCGGCAGCCGCCGGAGCGAGTGGCTGCAACCGGAGCGACTGGCCGGCCTGATCCGCGGGGGCCCGTCCGTGCGCCGGTACCGGGTGCTGGACACGAGCGCGATCATCGACGGCCGCATCGCCGACGTCTGCGAGACGGGCTTCCTGGACGGCACCGTGGTCGTGCCGCAGTTCGTGCTGAAGGAGCTGCAGGCGGTCGCCGATTCGACCGACGCGATGCGCCGCAACCGCGGCCGGCGCGGGCTGGACGTCCTCCAGCGCATGCAGAAGGCGCCGGGTGTGGACATCCTGATCTCGGACATGGAGTTTCCCGACGTCCGCGAGGTCGACCTCAAGCTGATCGAGCTGGCACTTGCCCTGGAGGGGCAGCTCGTCACCAACGACTTCAACCTGAACAAGGTGGCGCAGCTCCGCGGCATCCGTGTCCTCAACGTCAACGACCTGGCGAACGCGCTCAAGCCGGCGGTGCTGACGGGCGAGGTCCTGCGGGTACACGTACTGAAGGAAGGCAAGGAGGCCGGCCAGGGCGTCGCGTACCTCGACGACGGCACGATGGTTGTCGTCGACCACGGCCGGCGGCTCCTCGGCCGCACGGTCGACGTCTCCGTCACCAGCGTCCTGCAGACGGCGGCCGGCAAGATGATCTTCGCGCGACTCCGCGAGCCGGGTGCGGCGCCGAGCCCGGGAGAGCGCGAGGACCCGCGGCGCGTGCGCGCCGTGCCCGACGCGGCGACCGCTCCCTGACGCATGCCGCCGTTTCATTGGTGGCGGACGGTCTTCTACCTGATCCCCGCCATCAGCCTCTACACCATTACGCTCGGCACGCTCTCGCTGGCCTCCAGTCTCTTCGAGCGCCGTGGTTACTTCGCCCACTGGTGCGCGCGGACGTGGTCGCGCCTCATCCTCGCGACCACCGGCGTGCGCGTGGACGTCTCCGGCCTCGACCGGCTGACGCCCGGCGCGACCTACGTGTTCGTGTCGAATCACCAGAGCATCTACGACATCCCGATCCTGTTCTGGTCGCTGCCGTTCCAGCTCCGGATCATCGCCAAGGCGTCGCTCGGGCGGTTTCCGTTCCTCGGCTGGCACCTGCGACGGACCGGGCACATGCTCGTCAACCGCGCGCGGCCGGACCGGAAGGCCATCTTCGGCTGGGCGCAGCGCCTGACCTCGCAGGGCCTCTCGCTGATCGTGTTTCCCGAAGGCACGCGCAGCGCCGACGGGCGCGTCGGCCGCTTCAAGGGCGGCAGCTTCTATCTGGCGCTCGAGGCCGGGCTGCCGGTCGTGCCACTGTCGGTCGTCGGCAGCCGGCACGTGATGCTGAAGGGCCGCCTCGCCACGTACCCGGGTCGCGTGCGCCTCGTGGTGCACGAGCCGATCGACACGCGCGGGCTGGCCGGCTCCGACCCCCGTGCGTTCGGCGAGCGCGTGCGCGAGGTGCTGCGGGCCACGGCCGAGTCCGACGTGACTCCGGCATGATCGTCCGGCTGGCACCCGAGCTGCGAGGGATCGTGGCGCCCGCGATCCTGTGGCTTCGCGGTGCCACGGTCGTCGAGCGGGAGCCGCGCCTCGACGATCCGCTGGCCGCCGTGGAGGCCGCGATGCGCGCCGCCGTGCCGGCTGACGTGACGCCGGTCCGGACGATGTACAAACGCGTGGGGCTCGACCCGACGCGGAACCGCCCGTCGTCCGAAGCGCTGCTGCGCCGCGTGCGCAAGGGGGACGGCCTGCCGCGCATCAACAACATGGTGGACGTCTGCAACTGGTGTTCGATGGAGTTCCAGTTGCCCTACGGCTTGTACGACGTCGCGCATGTGGAGGGCGATTCCGTCGACCTCCGCATCGGCCGGCCTGGCGAGGCGTATGACGGTATCCGGAAGGACACGGTCCACGTCGACGGCCGCATCACGCTCGCCGACAGCCGGTCCGTTCGGCAACCCGACGTCGGATTCCGCCCGTACCATGGTGACGACGGCGACGCGCGACGCGCTGCTGCTGGTCTATGCCCCGCACGGCACGCCCGCGGCGCGGCTGGACGCCGTGGTCGCGGAAACAGCCGCGCGGATGGAACGGTTCACCGGCGCTGCGACAGTCCGCGTATAGTGGCCCCTCTGGAGGAGTGTTGATATGCGTCACTGCAGACTCGCGTGTGTCGTGATTCTTGGCGTGCTGGTCGCCGGGGCCGGACGCCCGGCGTCCATGCAG
>JBFXBH010000032.1:0-12538 GCA_050183355.1 Vicinamibacterales bacterium
CTCCCCAACGAACCGGCCTGCCGGAGACGACGTGGCCCCGATGTCGATGTTGTAGTGCTCGTAGCGCAGACCCAGGTTCATCGTGAACCGATCGATCGTCCACTGGTCCTGTGCGAACAGACCCAGCTCGGCATTCAGATTGGCTCGCGATGACGCGGGCACCGCGCCCACAAGCACCGCGTCAGGTACGAAGTTGCGGTACTGCTGGACCAGGGCCCCGTTGTTCTCGAGGATGTCGTACTGAACGAACCCGAACGACCACGCGCCGCCGGCCTTGAATGCGTGGGAACCCGTGATGTACGACGCCGCGGCCTGCGTGGTCCAGCTTGGCTGGTTGCCGACCCACACCCCCTGGCCGCTGGCCACCGGGGCCTTCCACTGGTATCCCAGCACGAGGTCCTGGCGCGGTGCGTTCGCGTACCACTCGGGGCTTCCGCGCTCGAAGCGCGCTGCTTCCTGGTTCTGGAAGATCGTGTGCCTGAACCCGAAGTGTTGAAAGGCTGCCTCGGTGAGCAGCCGATTCGTCCAGACCGCCGTCCACTTGGTCGGATGGATGTACTGGATGCCCCTGTTGTATTGCCGGGAGGCGGTTTCCGGGTCCTGATTGAGGTTCAGACCGAAGCGGTTCTGATACCGCCACCACTCGTCGTAGTAGGTCGAGAGCTTGTGCCGACTGTCGACCTGGTACGTCAGGCGGCCGGACAGGTTGTCGGTCGCCGTGTCGTTGAAAGCCGGTTCGCTGCCACGCGACGGGCGCCCGGCGGCGTCAAACTGGAACACGGCGGCTCCCGCCGGCGCCAGCTTCGCCCGATTGAGACGCCCAGAGGCGAAGTACCAGATCTTGTCGCGCACGATTCGTCCGCCAGCGGCGGGATTCAGGTCGTACATCCACTCGGTCCCAGTCCCCGACCGGAGCCCGCGGTTCCGCAGTTCCTGGGTGATGTTGTCCGCCTGCATCGCCTTGGTCATTCCGCTGAAGAAGACGTCACCAGAGAACTGATTGCCGCCGTCTCTGGGGATCATGTTGATCTTGACGCCGGCGCCGGACACGTCCGCGGCCACGGGATTGCTCTCCAGCGACATCTCCTGGGTCATTGCGAAGTTGTTGTACGCCTGCTGGCCGCTGCCGTAGCCCGCCATCTTGACGTCGATCCCGTCGATGAGCACGGTGTTCGCCCGCGCGTGCTGCCCGGGCGCCCGCACGAACTGCTGGACCACCGTCGACCCCATGCCGCCGACCATGGTTCCGGTCATCTTGAGCCCTGGCACGATTGCCCCCGCCGACATGGTCGTGCGGTTGGTCGGCAGCGCCTGGAGCAGATCCTTGTTGAGCACCTCGCGCCGGGCCGCCTGCTGGATGTCGACAATCGGAGTCGCACCAGTGACGGTCACGGTTTCCTCCACGGCGCCCACTGACAGGCTCGCGTTCACGGGTACAGCAGTCGACACCGCCACGAGCAGCCCCTCCCGCCGGACGGTGCGGAAGCCGCTCAAACTGAACGTCACCGTGTAGGTGCCCGGCCGCAGGTCCACGATCGCGTAGCGCCCCTGCCCGTCGGTCACGGCCGCACGCGACTGCTCGATGAGCACAGGACTGGTGGCTTCGACCGTCACACCCGGCAACACAGCACCGGTTTCGTCGACAACCAGTCCGGAAATGGAACTCTGCGCAGCCGCGATGCCCGGCAGCAACGCAAGAACACATACGAGTCCCGCCCTCAGGCTCATACCCATCCCCCTCAATCGACCAGACCTCGCCCGTCCGAATGACAACAGAACAGCCTGGCGCCGGCAGTGCGCCATCACGTCAACGATGCCCATAACCCGGACCCTCCCTTCATCAACGAAGACACGTTCGGACGGGACGCAGCCCTGTGCTCGCGACGCCGGACCGCCGACAGGGCCCGGCACATGCGCAAAGTAAACCGCACACTTGGGAGGCGAGGCCCCCTGCAAACGGGTGTAAAGTAGCACCGCGCCGATCGGGATCTCGGTTACAAGTTGTTACAAGAACCACGGGCAGCTACCCGAACCTGACCTGTCAGGGCTCGGCCCAAGGCAGTTCGGTGCCCAGAATCCTGGGGTAACCCGAGGAATGAACAGCAGCAGGCGAGCCGTGCTGGTCGCCCTGGTGGTCCTCGCCATCGGTGGCTGTCGGGCGCCCGAAGAGCCGCGGCCTCTGGTCGTCATCCGTGTCGATCGGAATCCCTTCATGCAGTCGCTCGCCACGGTATTCCGGCGGGACTTGCCGGACATTGACGTCCAGATGACGCCCTGGAACGAATCCGGCCCCTCCGCGATGGAGGACGCGAGCGTCGATCTCGCGCTCACCCCGGCGAGCAACGCCTACTTTGCGTATCTCGACAGCATCACGCGAGACGCTCCTGCCGACGGCCAGGTGCGCGCGATCTCCGCGTTGCACACGACGCCGCTGCTGCTCGCGGTTCGGGACAGCTCAGCGGTCAGCCGGGTCTCGGACCTCCGCGGCCACACGTCTGCGAGAATCCTCCTGCTCCCTCCCGGTGAGCTGTCCGAGATGGAAGTGGCGGCCGTCGCACGGCGGGAGAAGGAGCGACGCATCCAGCGTGGCGACAGACCCGACACGGATCGTCTGGTCGAACTGGTGCTCCACGCGTTCGACGTCGAACGCTTCCCGGCTCGCAGCCTGCAGGTGCTTCCGGCGAAGGAGGCGCTGGACCGATTCTCAGCGGGGTCGCTCGATGCGGTCTGGGGCACGGGCTACTTCACCGGTGACGTCATCCGCGAAGCCACGTCCAGAGGCGCGCGACTGGTGTCCATCGAAGGCCCCGCGATCGATCGACTCCGCGAGGAGTACCCGTTCATCCGGCCGATTGTGATTCCCGCGAACAGTTACCCGGGTCAGGCGGCGCCTGTGCACACGATCGGCGTCGACCTGCTGCTGGTGTGCCGCGCGTCCCTGGATGAACAGCTGGTGCACTCACTCACACGTCACTACATCGCCGCTCTTGGAGAGCTCTCCACCTCGCACCCGTCGCTTGGCCTCGTCGACCTGGAGCTGGCAGCCGCAGGCCCGATTCCGCTGCACGACGGCGCCGCGCGCTACTACAGGGAATCGGAGCTGTTCCGGTGACACGCCAGGCGAACCGGTGGATGCGGCTCGCGCTCGGCCCCCACGGGTTCGCCGCCCTGGGCGTTGCCGTCGGAACGCTCCTGCTCCTCTCCTGGGGGGCCATTGCGGAGTGGCAGCGCAGCGCACGGATGCTGGCCGACCGCCGTGCGCAGACGGCCGTCGACCTGCTCGTCACCGCGTTTACCCGGGACATGCGGGGCGTGCAGATGAGTGTCCTCCTGCCCGTCAGGCTGGACGATTCTTCCGACCTCGCCACCCGTGTCACCAGCGGCTTCGCCCGCTACCCGTATCCGGAGGTGTTCCTGGCCTGGCACGACACCGCGCGCCCGGACTCGATGGCGTTCTACGGCCGGTCCGGGCGGTTTCCGGCCTGGCTGCACCGCGGTACCGACAAGCACCTGCCGGTCGTGACCGGCGCCTCGCCGGCGGTGGCCGCACAACTGGCCGAACGTTTTGCGCAGGACTCGGCCCTCCACCGCCGATTCTCGATCTTCAGCGTCACGATCGGCACGGTCGACTACCAGGCGGTCACGTTGTTGATCTACGCGGACTCCTTCCGGGAACGCGTGACCGGCGCCTTCGGATTTCTGGTCAACCTCGACTGGGTGCGGGAACGCTATTTCCGGGACCTCACGGAACAGGTCGGTCGTATTGCGGGATTCGACGACGGCGTGGCGCTCCGCGTTCGCGACGAACGCGGCCGGGTCGTAGCGGCGTCCTCGCACCGCGCTGACGAGACTGTCTTGAGCACGCGGGCCTTTCCGGTTGCGTTCTTCGATCCCATCGTGGCCGGCGTCGGCCGCTCTGCCGGTGAAGCCCAGCTCCCCTGGCACGCGGACGCGATGATCGCCGGCGAACCCTTACTGCTGGCGGCCGCCGCGGGCGCACGCGGCACGATGGGGATCGCCTTCGCGGCAGGGGCCTTGCTCGTGGTCACCTACGGCGTCATGGTCAGGGCCGCGAAGGAGACAAGTCGCCTGTCCGACATGCGGTCATCGTTCGTCGCCACGGTCACACACGAACTCAAGACGCCCCTGACCACCATCCGGATGATCGGCGAGACCTTTGCCTCCGGCGAGCAGGCCACGCTCGAGATGTCGCAACGCTTCGCGAAGGTATCGGTCAGCGAAGCAAAGCGACTGACGCGGCTCATCGACAACCTTCTCGCGTACGCGCGCGTGACCGACGTCACGGATCTCTATCAGTTCGAGGCGCTCGACCTTGGCAGCGTGATCGACGAGGTGCTGGATGACTTCGCGCACCAGGTCTCCAGTGCCGGCGTCGACGTACACCGCGACATCCCACGGACGCTCCCGCCCGTCTGGGCCGATCGCACATCGATCCGTCTGATGATGAGCAACCTGGTCGACAACGCGATCAGGTACGCGGGCGGCACCCGCCGCCTTGTCCTGCGCGCACGTGCCGACGCACGCGCGGTCACCGTCCGCGTCGAGGATGAAGGTATCGGCATTCCCGAGTCTGACCTGCCCCACGTCACCAGGAGGTTCTTCCGGGGCCATGCGGCCGGCCCCGGGGGCAGCGGCCTCGGCCTCGCGATCGTCGAGCGGATCGTCGCGGACCACCGCGGCACGCTCTCGATCACAAGCGTCGTGGGTGCGGGTACGCAGGTCGCCGTCACGCTGCCTCTCGCCGGGATCCGGGTATGAAGCGTCGCATTCTTGTTGTCGAGGACGATCACGCCCTGGCGAGCATCCTGCACGCCAGGCTCGCCATGGAGGGATTCGCGGTCGCACTCGCCGCGAACGGCCACGAGGCCCTGCGCGCGGTGAAGGCGTTCACTCCAGACCTCGCGGTGCTCGACGTCGGGCTGCCTGACATCGATGGCTTCGCGTTGTGCCGGGCGTGGCGCAAGAGCGCGAGACTCGCCGTCATCATGCTCACGGCGCGCGGCGAGAGGGCGGACAAGCTCACCGGCCTGACCGCCGGGGCGGATGACTACATCATCAAGCCGTTCGATTCGATGGAGCTGATTGCCCGCATTCATGCCGTCCTTCGGCGCACTCGACCGGAAGTCGAGCGGCTCCAGCTCGGGGATGTCACGATCGACTTCCGGCAGGCCAGGGCGTGGAGAGACACCATCGATCTGGAACTGTCACGGCGGGAGTTCGATGTGCTGCACTATCTGGCCGAACGGGTTGACACGATCGTGCATCGGGACGAACTCCTCCGTGCGATCTGGGGCTACGCGGAGGTGCCCCTGGCACAGCGCGCGGTGGACCAGGCGATCATTCGTCTCAGGAGAAAGATCGAGCCTGACCCGCACCGACCCGCGTTCATTCACACGGCACACGGCGACGGCTACTTCCTGACGGTAGAGACGTCGCCTGATCCGCCGGCACGCCCCGTCACACGGTAGCGTCCCTGCGGCCAGGTGCGTCGGCACACGCGCCCTCAGATGTCGACGTGCGCCACGGTGACGACCCGGCCCCAGACGTGACCGACGACGGGCGCCACCCTGGCCGGGTCCCCTGTGGTCAGGAACTCTTCGGCCCCGTCCTCCCTCGAGTCGACAAGGAGACCGGCCGCATCCAGGCGCCGCGCGAGCTCACGGGCGACCGCCGCGGATGGGTCAACGATCGCCACGCCGGAACCGGCCACCTCCTGGATGACCGGCGCGACGAACGGATAGTGCGTGCAGCCCAGCACGAGAGTGTCCACGCCGGCATCTCTGAGGGGCGCCACGTAGCGTTCCACGAGTGCCCTGGTCGCCGGACCTGCGAAGTCACCGGCCTCGACCTGCTCCACCAGGCCCGGGCACGCCTGCATCCGGACGTCCACACCGGAGGCGTGCGCCTCCACAAGGCGCGCGAGCCGGTCACTGGCAAGCGTGCGGCTCGTGGCAAGCACACCGATCCGGCCGGACCGCGTGGACCGGGCCGCGGGCTTCACGGCCGGCTCGATCGCGACCACGGGGAGACGCAGGCGCTGGCGCAGGCCGTCGACCGCCACGCCCGTGGCCGTGTTGCAGGCAACCACGATCGCCTTCGCGCCACGGGCCACCAGAAAGTCTGCGATGGCATCGACGCGGGCGTTGATGGAGGCGATGTCGCGATCGCCGTAGGGCGAATAGGCCGAGTCGGCGACATACAGCAGGTGCTCGCGCGGAAGCGTCCGCCTGACCTCGCGGAGCACGGAGAGCCCTCCGACGCCGGAATCGAGGACCCCAATGGCCACAGTCGGGAGACCCGCTACCCGATGGCCATCACGTCGAACTGCTCGTGATGCAGGAAGGCGTCGGGCTTCACGGTCACGTCGCGGCCGATCGCCTGGCGGATCTCCTTCATGACCGCCCGTTCCTCGTCGCGCAGCGCGCGCGCGATGTCGGGGTTCACGCGGAGCACGAGACTCTGCCCTTCCAGGTCGCCGCCGACCTTCCGCACCTCGGTCAGGATGTCGTAGCAGATCGTCGTGCTGGACTTGATGACCGCGGCGCCCGCGCAGTACGGGCACGGGTCCGTGAGCACGCGCTCCAGGCTCTGCTTCACGCGCTTGCGCGTGATGATGACGAGCCCGAAGTCCGAGACCTGCAGCGCCTTGGACGGCGACCGGTCGCGGCGCAGTTCCTGCTCGACGACCTGGAACACCTTCTGGCGGTTCTTCTTCTCGTCCATGTCGATGAAGTCACAGACGACGATGCCGCCGAGGTCCCGCAGCCGCATCTGCCGGACGATCTCCTTGGCGGCTTCGAGGTTGGTCTTGAGGATGGTGTCCTCGAGACGGCCGGTGGTCTTCTTGCCGACGTAGCGGCCGGTGTTGACGTCGATCGCGACGAGCGCCTCGGTCTGGTTGATGACGATCGAGCCGCCGGACTTCAGCCACACCTTGCTGCGCAGCGCCTTGTCGATCTCGCTCTGGACGCCGTACTCCTCGAAGATCGGGAAGTCCTTCTCGTAGAGCTTCACGCGGGGCGCGAGCGCCGGCATGATGCGCTCCACCAGCTCCACGATGCGCCGGTGCTCGGTGGCGTCGTCGATGTGGATGGCCGAGTAGTCCTCGGTCAGCAGGTCGCGCAGCAGCTTGGCCACGAGGCTCTGCTCCTGGTACACGACGGCCGGTGCGCGGGAGGAATCGGCCTTCGCCTTGATGCCCGTCCACGTCTGGTGGAAGTACATCAGGTCCGCGACGATATCCTCCTTCGGACGCCCGCCGGCGGCGGTGCGGATGATGACGCCGCCCTGGAACCCGTACTGCTCGCGGAACTCGCGGACGATGCCGCGCAGCCGGCTGCGCTCCTCGCGGCTGTCGATCTTCCGCGACACGCCGACGTGGTTGACCGTCGGCATGAAGACCAGGAAGCGGCCGGGCATCGTCGCGTGCGACGTCAGGCGGGCGCCCTTCGTGCCGAGCGGCTCCTTCGCCACCTGCACGATGATCTCCTGCCCTTCCTTGACGAGGTCCTCGATCTTGACCTCGGGCGCGCTCTGCTTGTCGCGGCGCGGGCCGCCGCGGCCCTGTGGCGCCTTCGCGCCGCCACCCTGGCCGTCCTCCTCGTCCGTCTCGAACCCGGCGAACTGCTCCGACGCGTCCACGACGTCCGCCACGTAGAGGAAGCCGTCGCGCTCGAGGCCGAGGTCGACGAACGCGCACTGCATCCCCGGCAGCACCTTCGAGACGCGGCCCTTGTAGAGGTTGCCGACGACGCCGCGGTGGCGCTCGCGTTCGATGAAGACTTCGGCGACGTTGTCATCCTCGAGAATCGCGACACGCGTCTCGTGAGGCGTGGAGGAGATGATCATCTCCTTGTTCATTGCCCGATGCTCCAGCGGTGGCACGCATCCGCACGGACGCGGCGCCACCTTCGTCAATGCGCCCGAGAGTGCCGGGCGGCTAGTTGGTAAACCGGCGCATCCGCACGTTGAGAATCAGGCCGAATCCCGCCAGCGTGGCAATCATGGAGGACCCGCCGTAGCTCATCAGCGGCAGCGTCAAACCCTTCACCGGCACGAGGCCGGCCGACATCGTGATGTTGTAGATCACCTGGAAGCTGAAGGCGGCGAGCACCCCCAGCACCAGATAGGCGCCCAGCCGGTCCTTGGCCAGCCGGGCCGCCTCGATCCCTCGAACTATGACGAACAGATAGAGCCCCAGCGCCACGAGGACGCCCGCAAACCCGTGCTCCTCGGCCAGCACCGAGAAGATGAAGTCATTGTGTGCCACGGGCAGGAACCGCAGCTGTCCCTGCGTGCCCTTCGTGAACCCCTTGCCCCACAACCCGCCGGACCCCACGGTGATGCGGGCCTGGATCTGCTGGTACCCGGCCCCCTTGGCGTCCTGTTCCGGATTGAGGAACGTCGAAATGCGTTCCTTCTGATAGTCCTGCAGTGCGAACTTCCACGCCACCGGCGCGAGGAGCACGCCGGTCAGCGCGATGATGCCGAAGATGCGCAGCGGCATGCCGGCCAGGTAGGCGACCGCGAAGAACACCGGCACGAGCGTGACCGCCGTGCCGAGGTCCGGCTGGCGGGCGATCACGAGCAGCGGCACGAGCGTGATCGCGCCGCCGATCAGCAGGTCGGTCCGCATGGCGGGCCCGCGGCGGCCCTCGCCGAAGTGCTTGGCCAGCATCAGCGCCAGCGCGGCCTTGGCGAACTCGGACGGCTGCAGGTTGAAGAACTGCAGGTCGATCCACCGGCGCGACCCGCCGCGCACCGCGCCGAACAGGAGCACGTACACCAGCAGCGCGAGCACCCCGAAGTAGACCCAGTGCGATTTGTCGGCGAGCGACCGGTAGTCCACGCTGAGGCACAGTGCGAAGGCCACCAGCCCGAGCAGGATCCCGTAGATCTGCGTCGTGTAGACGCGCGTCGGTCCGCCGGTCGCGCTGTAGATCATCGCCAGGCCCATCAGGCACAGCAGGACGAGCGCCACCACCATGGCCCAGTCGATGTGGCGGTACAGGCGGCGCTCGAACATGGGATCAGTTCGCCAGAGCCGAGATCGACTCGGCGGGGGTCGGCACGGACACCGAAGCGGGCGCGGGGGCCGGGACCGTGCGGCGCGCCTGCTGCGCGGCGACCGGCGCGGGCGCGCGGGGCCCCGCCGGCTTCCGGCGGTCCATCGGATCGGAGAGGTCGAGGTTCATCTCCTCGGTCGTCGGCGGCGGCGGCAACGGCCGGCCCTCCTTCTTCGCGAAGTAGGTCTCGAGCGCGTGATGGGCCACCTCCGCGGCGTTGGCGCTGTGGTAGCCGTGCTCCAGGAAGACCACGCCGGCGATCTCGGGGTTGTCCCGCGGCGCGAAGAACGAGAACCAGCCGTGGTCGTGCAGGTCACGGTCCGTGGCGCGGGCGGCCAGACGTCCCTCGTTCGAAATCACCTGGGCGGTGCCGGTCTTGCCCGAGACGTCCTTGCCCTCGATGCGGGCGCGCCGGCCCGTGCCGCCGCCGCTGACGACCATCCACATGCCGTCCCGGATCGCCTGCAGCTTGACCGGGTCGATCGCCACCACCGACTGCGGCGGGGGCGGGGGCACCTGCCGCCATCCCGACCCGTCGTCCACCGCGCGCACCACGTGCGGTGTCACACGCGTACCGCCGTTGGCCAGCGTCGCCATGTAGACCGCGAGCGACACCGGCGTCACCGACACCTGCCCCTGTCCGATCGAGACGGAGATCGTCTCGCCCGCGTACCACTTCTCCTTGAGCTTCTCGCGCTTCCACTCGGTCGACGGCACGAGCCCCTGGACCTCGTTGGGCAGGTCGATGCCGCTCTTGACGCCGAGGCCGAGCAGCGTCGCCCACTTGTGAATGCGGTCCACGCCGAGCATGTTCCCGACCGTGTAGAAGTAGACGTCGCACGATTCCTTGATCGCGTGGCGCATGTCCATCGCGCCGTGCCCGCCCTTCTTGTGGCACTTGAACACGCGGCCGAAGAAGTTGGCGCCGCCCGCGCAGTAGACGGTGTGGTCGGGCGTGACGACGTTCTCTTCGAGCGCCGCGAGCGCGACGGCCATCTTGAACACGGACCCCGGCGAGTAGCGGCCCTGGATCGCGCGGTTCTGCAGCGGCTTGAACCGGTCGCCGTTCAGCGCGGACCACGTGGAGCGGTCGATCCCGGACGCGAACGCGTTCGGGTCGTACCCGGGCACGCTCGCGAACGCCAGCACCTCGCCGGTTCGGGGGTCGAGGAACACCGCCGCGCCGTTGAAGCCGCTCGCCTTGAACGCGTCCTCGACGGCCTGCTGGACGTCGAAGTCGATGGTGAGCTGCAGCCGCTTGCCGCCGACGGGGGGCACCTCGTCCAGCGTGCGCATCTCGCGGCCCATGCTGTTGACCACGACGAGCTTCGCGCCGTCGGTGCCCATCAGGTCCCGGTTGTAGGTCTTCTCGATGCCGGACTGGCCGACGATCGCGCCGCTCCGGACGCCCGCCTGGACCTCCGTCGCCTCCCCCACGTACCCGAACAGGTGCGCCGCCAGCGATTCGGTCGGATAGCGGCGCGCCGGCACGCGCTCGACGACGACGTCCGGCAGCTCGAAATCGAGCCGCCGCGCGGTCACGGCGGCGACCTGCGCGAGCGACGCGTCGTCCACGATCACAATCGGCTGGTACGCGGGCTCCCGCCGGTGCCGCTCGACGGTCTCGCGCACGCGGGCCAGGTCGAGTCCGAGCACGCGCGCCAGCAGCGTCATCGTGTGGTCGAGGTCGCGGCTGTGCTCGCGGAGGATCGAAATGGAGAACGACTCGCGGTTCTCGACGAGCACCCGGCCGTGCCGGTCGTACAGCACGCCGCGCGGCGCGCGCAGCGCCAGCCGCCGCTGGTGGTTGTTCTCGGCGAGTTCCTCGAACCGTGCGTGCTCGACGACCTGGAAGTACCAGAAGCCCACGGCGAGCGCGCCGAACACGAGCGCCACGGCGATCTGGATCGCCGTCAGCCGCATCGCGACACGCTCCTTCGTCTCGCCAGGTACTGTCGTCATGGACCGTCGCCTATCGTGCCGGCCGCCGCCGCATCCGCCGGCGCTCGACCAGCGCGGGCACGCGCTCGATCACCAGGAACACGGCCAGTCCGATGAGGCCGTTGCCGGCGGCCTGCACCGCGACCGAGGTCACCGGCGACCCGAACGTCCGGAGCCCGAGCAATACGTAGAGTCCCATGAAAACGGCCGCGTGCAACGCCGTCGCCCCCATGAAAATGACGAGGCGGGGCACCGGGGCGGTCAGGATGAACTGCTGGGCGACCACCCCCGCAAGATACCCGACCAGCGACTTGGCCAGCCCGCCGACGCCGACGACCCCGCTGGCCAGCGTGTCCTGGAGGACTCCGGCCAGCGAGCCGGCCAGCATCCCCGCGAGCGGTCCCCAGGCCAGCGCCAGGTAGACGACCAGCACGAGCACCAGGTCGACCGCCACGGTGCCGCCGACAGTGAACCCGCTCAGCGTCGTCTGCAGCACGAGCGACACCAGCACCGCCACGAACGCGACGGCGATCTTCACGGCAGGTCTTCCTCGCCGGCCGGCACGACGCCGCCCGTGATGATCAGGACGTCCTCGAGGCGCCCGAAGTCGACCGCGGGCCGGATCGTGATGTCGCCGAGGGTCCCGCCCTCGTGCCCCACCGACTGCACCTGGCCCACCAGCAGCCCCTTCGGATAGATGCCGTCGATGCCGGAGGTCAGCACGCGGTCCCCGGCGGCGACGTCGGCCGAACCGGCCACGAAGTCCATCCGCAGCAGCGGCCCGCCGAGTCCCATCGCGACACCCTGCGCGCGCGATCGCTCGATGAGTACGCCGGCCGCGGCGTTGCGGTCGATCAGCAGCTGCACCTTGGCCGCGCGGGCGGTCGTGCGGATCACCCGGCCGACGACGCCGGCCGGCGCAATCACGGGCATGTCGGCCTCGACCTGGTGGTCGCCGCCGCGGTCGATGGTGACCGTGCGGAACTCGGGGCTCGAACTGCCCCCGATGATCGACGCGGCCGACGTGGAGAAGGCGGTCGCGTCGCGCAGCGCGAGCAGGGCCTGCAGGCCCGCCGCGCGCGACGCCAGGGCTTCCTGCTGCTGGAGCCGCACGCGCAGCGCGCCCAGCTCGTCGGTCAGCCGCTGGTTCTCGGTGCGCACGCGGCGCAGGTCGACGTAGTGCGCCCAGGCCCCGTTCAGGCCCCGTGACACGGCGGCCACGACCTGCTGGAGGTCGGCAAAGACGCCGAAGGCGAGCTGCGCGGGCAGCGGCAGCCCGCTGCGCGTCGTGACCTGCGCGGAGATCACCAGGACGTGCACCAGCGTCAGGACGCCGAACAGCGTTCCGTTACGCCGGCGCAGGTCCAGAATCGCCACGCCGCGCTAGTCGATCGAGATCTTCCGGAGCAGGTTGAAGTCGGAGAGCATCTTGCCTGCGCCGAGCACGACCGAGGACAACGGGTCCTCCGCCATCGCCAGGGGGAGCCCCGTTTCCTCGCGGAGCCGCTTGT
>JBFXBH010000032.1:12638-21938 GCA_050183355.1 Vicinamibacterales bacterium
TAGTCGATCGAGATCTTCCGGAGCAGGTTGAAGTCGGAGAGCATCTTGCCTGCGCCGAGCACGACCGAGGACAACGGGTCCTCCGCCATCGCCAGGGGGAGCCCCGTTTCCTCGCGGAGCCGCTTGTCGAGGTTCTTGAGCAGGGCGCCGCCGCCGGTCAGCACGATCCCGCGGTCGACGATGTCGGCCGAGAGTTCGGGCGGCGTGCGCTCCAGCGCCACGCGGACGGCGTCGACGATCACGTTCACCGTCTCGGTGAGCGCCTCCCGGATCTCCTCGTCGGTGATGGTGATGGTCTTCGGGACGCCCTCAATCAGGTGGCGGCCCTTGATCTCCATCGTCAGCGGCTCGTCGAGCGGATAGGCGGAGCCGATCTCCATCTTGATCTGCTCGGCCGTGCGCTCGCCGATCAGCAGGTTGTACGTCTTCTTGATGTACTGGATGATCGCCTCGTCCATCTCGTTGCCGGCCACGCGGACGGCCTTGCTGTAGACGATGCCGGCCAGCGAGATCACCGCGATATCGGTCGTGCCGCCGCCGATGTCGACGATCATGTTGCCCGACGGCTCCGTGATCGGCATGCCCGCGCCGATCGCGGCGGCCATCGCCTCCTCGACGAGGTGGACCTCGCTGGCCTTCGCGCGATACGCGCTGTCCTTGACGGCGCGCTTCTCGACCTGCGTGATCTCGGACGGCACGCCGATGACGATGCGCGGACGGACCCATACGTTCCGGTTGTGCGCCTTCTTGATGAAGTAGGTGAGCATCTTCTCGGTCACCTCGAAGTCGGCGATGACCCCGTCCTTCATCGGCTTGATCGCCACGATGTTGCCCGGGGTCCGGCCGAGCATCTCCTTGGCCTCGCGCCCCACCGCCTCGACGCGGCCGTTCAGCTTGTTGATGGCCACAATCGACGGCTCGTTGACCACGATGCCCTTCCCGCGCGCGTAGACGCAGGTGTTGGCCGTGCCCAGGTCGATGGCCAGGTCGCTGGAGAAAAGAGCGAACAGAGAACCAAGCGCCAAATCCGTATCTCCTTGAAAACACAGGACCTTCACCGCCAGGTCCGGCGCCGGTCCGCCGGGCCCGCCTGGTGGGCGGTTCGTGCTGCTACTACGTTTCGGTCGATCGCAGCCGATTCGGCAGCCCGTGCCGCCGTCATGGAAGGGTCCTAAGGCCGGCTTTCAGGAGGGAAACAGGGGTGCCGGGTGCCGGCCGATCGACTATAGCACGGGGGTCCCGGGCCATCAGGCACACGGAGGCCGGCCCGGCCGGCAGGTTGCGGGCGCCGGACGCCTGGCGTACGATCACCCGTTCTCCTCGTGTGTGAGGACACGGATTGTTCGGAAGGATTCGACCCATGACCATGCTCGACCGGATGCGGCGGCACAAGAACTGGCTCAAGTGGAGCCTGGCGCTCGTCGTCCTGACGTTTGTCCTCTTCTACATCCCGGACTTCCTCGCCGGCACGTCCGGCGCGGTCCCCACCACCGCCAACGAAGTGGTGGCCACCGTCGAGGGACACGACGTCACGGCTGGCGAGTTCCGCCGCCGCTACCAGATCCAGCTCCAGGCCTATCAGGGGGCCTACGGCGAATCGCTGAACGACCGGATGCTCCGCCAGCTCGGCGTCGACCGCCAGATCCTCCAGGGCCTCATCGACGAGAAGGCGGCCGTCGCCGAAGCCGAGCGTCAGGGCATCACCGTCAGCGACGAAGAAGTGGCCCACCAGATCCTGGCCATCCCCGGATTCCAGGAGAACGGCGTCTTCATCGGCCAGGCGCGGTACGCCCAGGTGCTCCGTGCGCAGCGTCCGCCGATGATGCCGGCCGACTACGAGCGGGAACTGCGCAACGGCATGATGATCGACCGCCTGCGCTCGGCCGTGGCGGGATGGCTCACCGTGCCCGACGCGGAGCTCGAGCGTGAGTACCGGCGCCGGAACGAGAAGGTCAGGCTGCAGGTCGTCTCCGTGCCGTCGGTGCCGTTCCGGGACAAGGTCTCGGTGACGGAGGCGGACATCACGGCCCGCTTCGAGGCAAAGAAGGAGGACTACCGCATCGGCGAGAAGCGCAAGGTCCGGTTCCTGATGATCGACTTCGCGCAGGCCCGGCAGCGCACCGTCGTCCCGGAGGCGGACATCGTCAGGCTCTACAACGACAACCTCGCGCAGTACTCGACGCCGGAGCAGATTCGCGCCAGCCACATCCTCTTCCGGACCGAAGGCCAGGACGAAGCCGCCGTCCGCAAGCAGGCGGAAGAGGTGCTGCAGAAGGTCAAGGCCGGCGGCGACTTCGCGGCACTCGCGAAGCAGTATTCGGAAGACGAGGCCAACAAGGACGCCGGTGGCGACCTGGACTACTTCGGCCGGGGCCGGATGGTGCCGGAGTTCGAGACCGTCGCCTTCGAGATGCAGAGCGGGCAGATCAGCGACCTCGTCAAGACGCCGTTCGGCTTCCACATCATCAAGCTGACGGACAAGAAGCCGGCCACGACGCGCACGCTCGCGGAGCTCCGGCCCGAGCTGACGGAACAGTTGAAGTTCGAGCGGTCGCAGCAGGCCGTGACGGATCAGGCGAAGTCGCTGGCGGGCCAGATCAAGACACCCGCCGACCTCGACACGGTGGCAAAGGCGGCCGGCCTGACGGTCACGGAGTCGGGCCTGTTCGCGAAGGACGAACCCATCCCCGGCATCGGGCCCGCCCCGCAGGCGGCGCAGGAAGCGTTCCGCCTGAAGGAGGGCGAGATCAGCGCGGTCGTGGGCACGCCCCGCGGTCCGGTCATCTTCACGCTGTCCGGCGCGACGCCGCCGCGCCTCCCGGCGCTCGACGAGGTGAAGGCGCGCGTCAAGGACGACCTCGTCGCCGAGCGGGCGTCGGAAATGGCGCGTGCGCGGGCCGCCGAGCTTGCCGCGAAGCTGAAGGGCGCGAAGGACTTCGCCGCCGCGGCGAAGCGGGAAGGCGCGGAGGTCAAGGACACCGAGCTCATCGCCCGGGGCGCGGCGATTCCGGACGTCGGCGTCGTCCCCGAGGTCGAGAAAGCGGTGTTCGCGCTGCCGGCCAACGGCGTCAGCGACCCGCTCCAGACACCGCTCGGAGCCGTTGTGCTTCGCGTCGCGGAGCGGCACGACGTGACGGCCGAGGAGTTCAGCGGCGCGAAGGCCGCGTTCCGGCGTGAGTACGAGAACGAACGCCGGAGCCAGTTCTTCACGGCGTACCTGAACAAGGCGAAGCAGAAGATGGCCATCGTGGTCAACGAAGAGGCCGTGGCCCGTGCCATCGGCGACGAGTAGCACGTGGGTGGGCCGTCTCGCGCTCGCGTGCGCGCTGACGGTCGGTTGCGGGGGCGGGGCCGGAGGCGAAGCAGTGATCAGCGAGTTGCAGCGGGTCGATACACAGCCGGGGACAGGGACGGAAGCCGTCAAAGGCAAAGAAGTCACCGTCCACTACACGGGCTGGCTCTATGACGAAGCCGCGCCGGACCATCACGGCACGAAGTTCGACAGTTCCCGCGACCGGAACGAGCCGTTTTCCTTCCCGCTCGGCGCCGGCCACGTCATCCAGGGCTGGGATGACGGCGTCGTCGGCATGAAGGTCGGCGGGACGCGGACGCTGACGATCCCCGCGAGCCTCGGCTACGGGGCCCGCGGCGCCGGCGGAGTGATTCCGCCGAACGCCACGCTCGTCTTCGACGTCGAACTGCTCGGCGTCCGCTGACGCGGCAGCCCCGTGCCGGCGCGCCGCGCGGCTGACGTCGTCGAGATCGACATCAGCGCCGTCGGCCCTGACGGCGACGGCAAGGGGTGGCTCGGCCGCACGCGCATCACGGTCCCGTTCACGATCCCCGGCGAGCGCGTCCGCGTCCGTGCCGGCCGCGCGCGCGACGGCGAGGTCGCGGGCGACCTGCTGGACGTGCTGACGCCGTCCGCTGACCGGGTCGTCGCACGCTGCCGGCATTTCGGGCCGGCCTCCGCGGCGCCGTGCGGCGGCTGCACCTGGCAGCACATCGCCTACCCCCGACAGCTTGCGCTCAAGCGCGGCCTCGTGCGCGACGCGCTGCGGCGCGTCCTGCGCGATCCGCCCGACGTGCGGTCGACGATCGGCCTCGGCACCGACGCGCCGTGGGGATTTCGCCAGAAGGTCCACTTCACGCTCGCGCCCTCGGCCCGGCGGCGCGGTCATGTGATGGGGCACTACGCGCGCGGCACGCGGGACGTCGTGCCGGTGCGCGAGTGCCCCGTGCACGCGGCACCGGGAAACGCCGCCGCCTTCCGCGTGGCGGACGCGGCAGCCTCGGCCGGCGCCGACCTCGGGCTGCGCGGACTGCTGGCGCGCGTGAGCCACGCAACCGGGCGGGTCATGGTGACGCTCGTCTCCGACGGTCCGCCGGGCCGGGCGCTGCGCGCGCTGACCAGGCGCGCGCTGCTGTCCGACCCCGCCGTCGTCTCGGTCAGCGTCAGCGTGCACAGCGGCCGCGGGTCGCTGATCCTCGGCGACGAGACACGCCTCGTGGCCGGCGAGCCCAGACTGACCGAGGTCATCGACGGCACGACCTACCTGGTGTCACCCTCCGCGTTCTTCCAGACGAGCTGCGCCGCCGCCACGCGGCTCGTCAGCGAGGTGCTCGCCCAGGTGCCTCCCGACCTGCCGGTGCTCGATCTCTACTGCGGCGGCGGGCTGTTCGCGTTGCCGATCGCGCGCCGGGGTCAGCCGGTCGTTGGCATCGAAGCCAACCGGCTGGCGATTGCCGACGCCGTCGCGAGCCGGCACGCGAACCGGATCCCCGCCAGCCGCTGCCGGTTCATCGCGGCGCCCGTCGAGGCCGCGCTGCGGCGCGTGTCCTCCGGTGAGGCCCGGGTCGTGATCATGGACCCGCCCAGGGCCGGTGCCTCGGAACGGGTTCTGGACGACGTGCTGCGGCAACTTCGACCCCGCGTGCTCGTCTATGTCTCCTGCGATCTCGAAAGCCTCGCCCGGGATCTGGGCCATATCGAGCGAGGTGGGTACCGGGTGTCACGGGTGCAGCCGATCGACATGTTTCCGCACACGGCGGACGTGGAGACGGTGGCCGTTGCGGAACCCTCGGTAGAGTCCGGAAGGGATTGATCGCCGTCAAACCGTTACCATATATAGGTTTATCAGCCGACTGCGGCGAGGAATCGGCCGAACCGATACTCTGGTCGTCCGCGGGGGTCGGCGCGCTGGCGCGGACGCGGCCCCTCGCTTGCAGCGGAAGTTGGAACGGAAGTGCAGAAAATCGGCTGCGGTGACTTTTTTATACCGTTGTGTCGACTAGAATCCTATGGGATGATGGCTCCGCGACCGGACTCTCGTCCTGCAACCGTGCGGGTTCGTACGGCCGTGCTCGATTCCGTGATCGTGTAATCGGGAGTACCAAGAGATGCGTGAGAAGAACTTCCGCATTCAGGTCGTCTGCGTGCTGGCGCTGATCGCGCTGGTCAGCTGGCCTCAGTTCAAGCCCATCAAGGAGCAGGCCACGGTCTGGCGGGCCAATCCGCTTGAAGTGCGTACGCAGGCCGCCGCTTTTGACCGGCGGTTCGAGTACGACACCCCCGTGCGCGGCACGTTCCAGATCCAGGATCCGAACCAGATCAGAACCCAGGAGTCCGTCTCGGCCTCGGAGACGGGGCGGCGCATGGACGAGTCGACGGAGACCCTCAGGCCCCGCGTCGAGGAAGAGGCCGAAGGTCTCGAGATCGTCGGCCGCGCGCGCACGACCATGAACGAGCCCGTGCCGTACGCGAACCTGGTGCTGCGGAATCAGCAGACGGGCGCCGTCGAGGGTCGCGTCCGGGCGGACGAGAGCGGCCGCTTCGTGTTCAAGGGGCTGCCCCCGGGCCGGTACGTCATCGAACTGGTCGACAAGAACGGCCGCGTGGCCTCGGCCGCTCCGGCCGTGCCGACCGGGCAGACCAACGCCCAGGGCAATGTCCGCGTGCAGCAGGCACAGGCGACGCTCTTCGTCGCGTCCGCGGACAATGTGACGACGACCTTCGGCGCGACGACCGTGCAGACCGCACAGGACGTGGTGCGCGCCGCGGGCGCGCAGGAAGTCACGCGCGTCAACGACCTCGACAGTGCGGTGTCGCCCCGCAGGTAGTTGATGGTAGATCCGACCTCAGCCCCGGCCGTACGCGGGGCATCACCGGCGCCGATGCCCCCGCCGCCCTCACCGGCGGGCACGGGAGGCGTGCGCCAGGTGCACCTGTTCGACCGCATGGCGGTCGTCGTCAAGTACTACAAGATCGTGCTCGTGGTATTCGTGCTCGTCGTCGCGGGCATGATGTTCCAGACCTACACGACGATCCCGATGTACCAGGCGACGGCCCGCCTGCACATCGAGGAAGAGCACACGGCGGAAGCGAACATCAAGGAACCCTACATCGCGTACACGGATCCCGAGGCGTACTTCCAGACGCAGTACAAGATCCTCGCCGGCCGCGACCTCGCCGGCCGGGCCGCCCGCCGGCTGAACCTGCAGTATGTGCCGGAGTTCAACGGCACGGGCGCGCCGCCAACCCGGCTGACCCAGCTCACCAGGGCCGCCTCGGCCCGGCTCCGCTCCCTGATTTCGAACAACGAGTCGGCGCCGGCCCCGGTCGCCCGGGACATCCCGACGGACCAGCTCGTCGACGCGATCCTGGGCCAGATCACCGTGACCCCCGTGCGCGGCAGCCGGCTGGTCGACCTGTCGTTCACGTCGGCCGACCCGGAGTTCGCCGCCAAGGCCGCCAACGTCCTCGCGGAGGAGTACGTCGCCCAGAACCTCGAGTTCCGGCTGCAGAACTCCGACAAGACGCTGCAGTTCCTCGAGCAGGAAGTCGAGCGGCAGGCCAAGGTGGTGCAGGAGAGCGAGCAGAAGCTCGCGGAATACCGCGAGGACAAGAATGCCGTGTCGCTCGACGACCGGCAGAACATCGTCGTCTCGCGGCTGAACCAGCTCAACGACGCCGTGACGCGCGCCCGGACGCAGCGCGTGCAGCGCGAGTCCCTCTACCGCCAGGTCAGCGCGGCCAAGGACCGGGAGACGCTGGCGGCAATCGTCCAGAACCCGCTCGTGCAGAACCTGAAGGCCCGCCTCGCCGAGCTCGAGCGCGAGCGCGCGCGTCTCGGCGAACGCTACGGGGAGAAGCACCCGGAGATCCAGCGCGTCGCGACGCAGATCATCGACAGCCAGCGCCAGATCGACCAGGAGGTCGACAAGACCGCCGAGTCTGTCAAGAACGACTACGAAGCGGCCCTTGCGGAGGAACGCTCGCTCGCCCAGGACCTCGAAGCGCAGAAGGAGGCCGCGCTCGACCTGAACCGGAAGAGCATCGACTACTCCGTGCTCCAGCGCCAGGCCGAGAGCAACCGCGCGATCTACGACTCGCTGCTCCAGCGCGCCAAGGAGTTCAACGTCGTCAACAACAGCCGGGCGAACAACGTGCGCGTGCTGGACAAGGCGCAGGTGCCGGGCGGGCCGTTCACGCCCGACATCCGCCGTGGCTGGATGATGGCGATGCTCTTCGGGCTGGGCCTCGGCATCGTGGCCGCGTTCGCGATCGACTATCTGGATGACACGATCAAGACGCCCGAGGACATCACGTGGCGCCTGAAGCTGCACTTCCTGGGCCTCGTCCCGCGCGTCCGGGGCGACCGGCACCCGCTGCTGACCGGCCCCGTGCCGCACGACTTCGGCGAGGCGTTCCGCGCCCTCCGCACGGCGCTCATCATGAGCAGCGCCGAACGCGGGACCCGCGTGCAGGTCTTCACCAGCGCGCAGCCCCTCGAAGGCAAGACAACGACGGCCGTCAACGTCGCGCTGGCGCTCGCCATCGGCGGCGCCCGCGTACTGCTCATCGACGCCGACATGCGGCGCCCGAGCCTGCACAAGGCGCTGCGCGTGCCCAACGACAAGGGCCTCGCGGAACTGCTGACCGGGCAGGCGAAGATGCGTGAGGTCGTGCAGCGGTCGCCCGACTCGAACCTGCTGATCATCACCGCCGGGTCCACGCCGCCCAACCCGTCCGAACTGCTGGGCTCCGACGCCATGCGCACCTTCGTGCAGCAGCTCGGCGTCGGGCCGTTCGACTGGGTCATCATCGACACGCCGCCGATCCTCGCGGTCACCGATGCCGTCATCCTGGCGCCGCTGGTGTCCGGCGTGACGTTCGTGCTCGGCGCCGAGATGACGCGGTGGCGCCTCGCGGAACGCGCCATCGACACGCTGCAGGCCGGCCGGCCGAAGTCGATCAGTGCGGTGCTGAACCGCGTGGACTTCGAGCGGAACCGCTACTACTACGCCCGCTACTACGGCCAGCAGTTCCAGAGCTACTACGCCGAGACGCCGGCCGCCAGCTAGCCGCCGGCCACGAGCGTCTCGTGCGACGTCTCCGGAATCCCCTGCTCATTGCCAGCGTCCCGCTGGCGGCGCTGGCCGCACTCGGGGGCGCCTACTCCTCCTCGGTCCTCCCGCTCCTGATCGCGGCGGCGGTCGCCTTTCTGGCCGCCTCGCCCCCCGTCCTGACCCGCGGCGTCCGCGTGCAGGACGCCTGCCTGCTGGCCTTCCTGCTGGGCCTCGTGCTGCAGCTCACGCCGCTGCCGCCGGCGGTCGTTGACGCGCTCTCGCCCGAGGCGCGCACCGTCGCCGGCGTGCTGCTGCTCGTACCGCCCGAGGCCGCGTCGGCGACGATCAGCCTGCGCGCCGCCTCCACACGCGAGACCCTGAGCTCCGCCGCGGCCGTGGTCCTCGTCTTCTGGGCGGCGCGTGGCCTGCTGCGGTCAGGCGGCGCCCGGACGGTGGCGCGGGTCATCTCGGTCGCGGGGTTCGCCGTGGCCCTGACGGGGCTCGCGCAGCGCGCGACGGCGGCCCGAACGCTCATGTGGCTGTGGCGGCCGGAGGACCCGACCGCGCTCCCGCTGGGCCCGTTCGTCAACCGGAATCACTTCGCCATGTGGCTCGTGATGGCGTCCGCGCTCGTGGCCGGTGCCCTGGCCACCCATCTGGCGCACCGGCACGCGGCCGGCGCGGACCGGTACCGGTCGAGCGTCGTGCGATGGCTGGACGACGGCACGATGCTGTGGCTTGGCGGGGCGACTGCGCTGATCTGGCTGACGGTCATGGCCTCGGGGTCGCGGGGCGGCATGCTGGCCGTCGCCGTCTTCAACGCGACCTGGCTCGCGCTCGCCGCCGGCCGGACCGGTTCACGCCGGACCCTCGGCTACGCGGCCGCCGCCGTCGCCGTCGTGGGCATCGTGGGCGTCTGGGCCAACGCCGAAACGATCGCGGGCCGGCTGG
>JBFXBH010000033.1:0-21775 GCA_050183355.1 Vicinamibacterales bacterium
TGATCCACATCTACTCGACGGCGTACATGCACGACGAGACGGCGCCCGAGTTCGCGCGCTACTTCTCGTACCTGAACCTCTTCGCCGCCTTCATGCTCACGCTCGTCCTCGGGTCGAGCGTGCTCGTGATGTTCGTCGGCTGGGAGGGCGTGGGCCTCTGCTCCTACCTGCTGATCGGCTTCTACTACCGGAAGAAGTCCGCGTCGGACGCCGGCAAGAAGGCGTTCATCGTCAACCGCGTCGGCGACTACGCGTTCATCCTCGGCGGCCTGATCCTCGCGACGCAGTTCGGCACGCTGGACTTCCAGCTGCTCGCCGAGAAGATCGCGCTGCTGCCGGTCGAAACCGGCTTCGGCATCCTGTCGATCGCGGCGCTGCTGCTGTTCATCGGCGCCACGGGCAAGTCCGCGCAGATTCCGCTCTACGTCTGGCTGCCGGACGCGATGGAGGGCCCGACGCCCGTCTCCGCGCTGATCCACGCGGCGACGATGGTCACCGCCGGCGTCTACATGATCGGCAGGAACGCCGTGCTCTTCTCGCACGCGCCCGACGTGCTGCAGATCGTCGCTGTCGTCGGCGCGGCCACGGCCCTCCTCGCCGGCACCATCGGCCTCGTGCAGAACGACATCAAGCGCGTGCTGGCCTACTCGACGGTCTCGCAGCTCGGCTACATGTTCCTCGCGATGGGTGTCGGCGCCTACGGCGCGGGGGTCTTCCACCTCTACACGCACGCGTTCTTCAAGGCGCTGCTGTTCCTCGGGTCCGGCGCGGTGATCCACGCGCTGGCGGGGGAGCAGGACATCCGCAACATGGGCGGCCTGAAGAAGCACCTGCCCATCACGTACTGGACGTTCCTGATCGGCTCGCTCGCCATCGCCGGCGTCCCGGGCCTCGCGGGCTTCTTCTCGAAGGACGAGATCCTGTTCGAGACGTTCAACAACGGCCACATGGTGCTGTGGGTCGTCGGCGCGCTCACGTCGCTGCTGACGGCGACCTACATGTTCCGGCTCGTGTTCCTGACGTTCCACGGCGAGCGGCGGCACGACGCGCCGGCCGCGGCGGACGCGCACGCGCATGCCGCGCACGGCCACGGGCACGACGACGCCCACGGCGCCGCTCACGGCGGTGGTCACGGCCACGGCGGCGGGCACCACCTGCACGACGCGCCGGCCCCGATGGCGATCGCGCTCGTCCTGCTGGCCGTGGGTTCGGTGGCCGCCGGCTACATCGGCCGCCCGGCGCCGCTCGGCGGCAGCAACTGGCTCGGCACGTGGCTCGCGCCCGTCTTCGAGGCGCCGATCCCGGAGCCGACGGGCGAGTTCGCACATCTCGCGGAGGGGGACGACGCCGCCGCCCACGGCGAGCACGGCGCTCCCGGAGAGCATGGCGGCGCGCACGCGGCCGACCACGAGGCGCTGGAGCTGACGCTGATGGGCGTGTCGAGCGCCATCGCGTTTGCCGGCATCGGCTTCGCGGCGTTCGTCTGGCTGCGGCGCCGGGACATTGCCGACGGCGCGGCGAAGAGTCTGGCGCCGCTCCACAGGACTCTTCTTAACAAGTACTACGTGGACGAGATCTACGACGCCGCGATCGTGAAGCCCATCCACGCGCTCTCGCGGGACGGCCTGTGGAAGGCGGACGCGAAGGTCGTGGACGGCGCCGTCAACGGCGTGGCGTCCATCGTGAACAGCCTGGCCGGCGTCCTGCGCCAGTTGCAGACCGGCAACGTCCGCGCCTACGCCGGGTCGCTCTTCGTCGGCGTCGTGCTGCTCCTCGGCTACTACTTCTGGAGATGAGGCCGGGATTCGCATGTTGACGCTTCTCGTAGTCCTTCCCGTCCTCGGCGCGCTGCTGCTCGCCGTGGTGCCGAACAGCGCGGCCCGGAGCACGGGCGGCACCGGTACGCACGGCGCTGACGCGCACGACGGCGGCGCGCACGGCGGCACGAACGACAGCGGAAAGAATGACGGCATGGTCCGCTGGCTGGCGCTCGCCGTGTCGGTCGTGACCTTCGTGCTGACGCTCGTGCTCTGGTCCCGCTTCGACGCCGCGGCCGAGGGCTACCAGTTCGTCCAGCGCGTGCCGTGGATTCCGGCCTTCGGCATCCACTACTCCGTCGGCATCGACGGCATCAGCCTGATGCTGATCGTGCTGACCGGCTTCCTGACGCCGATCGCGCTGCTGTCGTCGTGGGAGTCGGTCCACGCGCACGTCAAGAGCTTCTCGATCTTCATCCTGCTGCTCGAAGCCGCGATGATCGGCGTGTTCGTCTCGCTGGATCTGTTCCTGTTCTACGTGTTCTGGGACGCGATGCTGATTCCGATGTACTTCCTGATCGGGATCTGGGGCTACGACCAGCGCGTCTACGCGGCCGTGAAGTTCATGCTCTACACGATGGCGGGCAGCGTCCTGATGCTCATCGCCATCCTCGGCCTGGCCTATCTGAACAGCGTGGCGACCGGGTCCTATTCGTTCGACATCCAGAAGCTGGCGCTGCTCGAGGTCGCCCCGCGGACGCAGTTCTGGTTCTTCCTCGCCTTCGCGCTCGCGTTCGCCATCAAGGTGCCGCTGTTCCCGTTCCACACCTGGCTGCCCGACGCCCACGTGCAGGCGCCGACGGCCGGCTCGGTGATTCTGGCCGGCGTGCTGCTCAAGATGGGCACCTACGGCCTGATCCGCTTCGCGTTCCCGCTCTTCCCGGAAGCCGCGGCCTACTTCGCGCCCTTCATCGCCGTGCTGGCCATCATCGGCATCGTCTACGGCGCGCTCGTCGCGATGGTGCAGCCCGACATGAAGAAGCTGGTGGCCTACTCGTCGGTCAGCCACCTGGGCTTCGTCGTGCTCGGCATCTGCGCGATGAACATGCAGGGCATCCAGGGCGCGGTCTACCAGATGCTCGCGCACGGCGTCAGCACCGGCGGGCTCTTCCTGATCGTCGGCATGCTCTCGGACCGGCGCCACACGCGCCTCATCGCGGAGTTCGGCGGGCTGAAGGGTGTGATGCCGAAGCTGACGGCGGGGTTCCTGCTGATGACGCTGGCCTCGATCGGCCTGCCCGGCATGAACGGCTTCGTCGGTGAGTTCCTGATCATGCTCGGCGCCTTCAAGGCCGACCCGCGGTATGTCGTCGTCGCCGGCCTCGGCGTGATTCTCTCGGCCGTCTACATGCTGTGGATGTTCCAGCGCGTCTTCTACGGTCCGGTGACCAATCCGAAGAACGCGTCGCTGCCGGACCTGTCGCTCCGCGAGTGGGTGGCGCTGGTGCCCCTGGTCGCGATGGCGATCGGCATGGGCGTCGCGCCCGGCGTGTTCATCCGGCCGACGGACGTGGCCGTGAAGGCCGTCGTCGAGCGTCTGGAGTCCGTGCGGACGGAGCGGGCCGCCGCGCCGGCACCCGCGGCCGGCCAGACGGGCGTGCTCGCGCGCGCGGAGGTCAAGTAGCCATGCTGCCGGCCTCCTTCAACGCCGTCGTCCCGATGCTGTGCGCCACGGCCGGCGCGCTGGTGATCATGCTGGCCGAGGCGTGGCGCCGGAAGGGCGAGCGCGTGCCGATGGGCGTGCTGGCCTTCATCGGGCTGGCGGCCACCGCCGGGTCGCTCGTGCTCCTCTGGGGCCGGAATCAGACCAGCTTCGGCGTGGTGACGGCCGACAACTTCGCGATCTTCGTCTCCCTGCTCGTCGTCGTCGCCGGCCTGCTGACCGTCGCGTTCTCCACACAGGTGCTCGAGCGGGACGGCGTGCCGGAAGGGGAGTACTACGCCCTCGTGCTGTTCGCGGTCGTCGGCATGATCATGATGGCGATGGCCAACGACCTGCTGGTGCTGTTCATCGGCCTCGAGGTGATGTCGCTCGGCGTCTACGTGCTGACCGGGATCCGCCGCGACAACCTGGCCGGCATCGAGGGCGCGTTCAAGTACTTCCTGCTCGGTGCGTTCGCGAGCGCCTTCTTCCTCTACGGCATCGCGTTCACGTTCGGCGTGGCGGGCAGCACGCGGCTCGACCGCATCGCGGCCTTCCTGGCCGCGCAGTCGATGAGCGAGAACCCGATGATCCTGCTCGCGATGGGCCTGCTCATCGTCGGCTTCGCGTTCAAGGTGGCGGCCGTGCCGTTCCACATGTGGACGCCGGACGCCTACGAGGGTGCGCCGGCCGTCGTGACCGGCTTCATGTCCACGGGCGTCAAGGCGGCGGCCTTCGCCGGGTTCGTGCGCGTGTTCCTCGCCGCCTTCGAGCCGTTCAAGGCGGACTGGGCGCCCGCGCTGATGGTGCTCGCGATGGCGACGATGATCGTCGGCACCGTGGTCGGCGTCGCGCAGAGCCACCTGAAGCGGATGCTGGCCTATTCGAGCATCGCGCACGGCGGGTACCTGCTCGTCGGCCTCGTGGCCGCCAACCAGCTCGGCAAGGCCGCGATCCTGTTCTACCTCGCCGCCTACGCGGTCACGAACCTCGCCGCGTTCGGCGCCATCGCGCTGCTCGGGTCGAAGGACCACGCGAGGGACGGCCTGCACGACTACGCGGGCCTGTGGCATTCGCGTCCGTGGGTGGCGGGGCTGCTGACCGTGGCGCTGCTCTCGCTCGGCGGCCTGCCGCCGACGGCCGGCTTCATCGGCAAGTGGTACGTGTTCAGCGCGGCGGTCAGCGCCGGCTACTACGGCCTCGCGATCGTCGGCGTGCTGAGCAGCGTGATCTCCGTCTTCTTCTACATGCGCGTCGTCGTCATGATGTACATGACGGACAAGGCCACGACCACCTCGCCCGCGCCGATCACCGGCGCCGGTCTGGCCGCCCTGGTCGTCACGGTGGCGGTGATCTTCTATCTCGGGATCCTGCCGACGCGCGTGCTCGACCTCGCCGCGGCGTCCATCGGCACAATCTTCTAGCCGTCCAGCGCGCTGACCGGGCGCGCGCCGGCGCCCCGCCAGAGCGTCCAGAGCCCCCAGGCCGAGGCGGCGAGCGCCACGGCAACGGCCACCCCGACAGCCGGTCCCAGGACCGCCGTCCAATGCTCCAGGATGGACGGTGCCAGGCGTCCGTCTGGCCCCATGCCGACCAGGTCGGCGATGCTGACCCAGCCGGTGAACACCCAGCCGGCCCCAACCCCGTAGCGCGCGGTCCGTCGCGGCCACGCCAGCCAGCCCGCCAGGAGCAGCGCCGAGGCGAGGCCGCTCACGGCGAGGCCGGCGGTATCGGGCGCGCCACTGCCCAGGTCGTCCAGCCAGTGTGATTGCACCGCCGCCAGGGCGGTGAGCAGGGGAGCCAGCAGGGCGGGTGGCATGAAGGCGCAGGGTAGCACGCGCCTGCGAGTCCGCTCCTGCACCAGAGGGGGCCGGCGGGGAAGGAATCCAGCGGCTCGCCGCCAGCCGCCGTGCATTAGGGAACAGACGAGCTGCAGGGTGCCTGTTACTGTGTTCCTCGCCGGCATTCACGGTCCCGGCGCTGCGCTCTCCACCCTCCGTGACCAACGACCACCACCGTACCCCCGAGGTGGTCAACGCATCCCCAGAAGAGGTCATTTCAATGTTTCGCACATCCGCACTATCCGTGTGTCTGGCCCTGACAGTGGTCAGCCACGTGGCCGCGAACAAGGAAGAGGATCGCCTCGAGAACGCCGGTGTCGTGCTCGAGGAGGTGCTGGCGGTCCCGGACAACATCCCGCAGGAACTGCTCGACAAGGCCGAATGCGTCGTGGTGATCCCCTCGATGCTGAAGATCGCGCTCGGCGTCGGCGGCAACTACGGTCGCGGCGCCATGGTGTGCCGCCAGGGCCCGGCCTTCAACGGCGCCTGGGGCGCTCCGGCGATGTACGCGCTCGACGGCGGCAGCATCGGCCTTCAGCTCGGCGCGCAGGCCACCGACCTGGTACTGCTCGTCATGAACGGGCGCGGCGTTGAGGCCCTGCTGAACAGCAAGGTGAAGCTCGGCGCCAGCGCGTCCGCAGCGGCCGGGCCGATCGGCCGCGACCTGGGCGCGGCAACCGACGCGACCATGCGGGCGGAGATCCTCAGCTACTCCCGCACCCGCGGGCTCTTTGCGGGTGTCTCCCTCGACGGCGCCTCGCTGCGCCCGGACAACGACGCCAGCAAGCACGTCTACGGGCGCCGCATCACCGCTCGGAACATCGTCGCCAGCCGGAATCTCGCCGTGCCGGCGTCGGGACAGCGTTTCGTGGATGCGCTGACAAAGAGCGCTCCGCGCAACCAGTCAGACGTCGCTTCCAACTAAGTACGGCCGGCACACTGCCGGCGACGCGCACAGACGCAAAGGACACACACTTGACACGACTTCTCATCGCCACACTGACAGCCTCGGTCCTCATCGCAGGATGCGGCACGTCGGCATCCGACAACCCGGACGGCGAGACCAGCACGACCGTCACCACCACCACGACCACGAAGTCGGCGGCGGCGAAGCCGAAGGCCGCAGCCCCTCGGCCGGCGGCCTTTCGTGACATCACGATTCCCTCGGGCACGATGCTGCAGCTGAGCCTGACCACGGCGGTGGCGTCGGACACGAGCCACCTCGAGGATTCCGTCAGCGCGGAAATCACCAGCCCTGTCATCATCGACGGCCGGACCGTCGTCCCGGCTGGGGCCGATGTCGACGGCGTCGTCACAGGCGTCGACGATTCAGGCCGCGTCAAGGGCCGTGCCTACATCGCGTTCGACTTCCGATCGCTCGAGGCGAATGGCTCGCGCTACGCCCTGTCCGTCGAACCCGTCTCCAGGCTCGCCCCGGCGACCAAGGGTGAGGACGCGACGAAGGTCGGCATCGGTGCCGGCGCCGGCGCGATCATCGGCGGCATCCTCGGCGGCAAGAAGGGCGCGGCACAGGGCGCGGCAGTCGGCGGCGGCGCCGGCGCCGGTGTGGTACTCGCGACGAAGGGCAGGGAAATCCGGCTCGCCAACGGGACCGACGTCTCGACACAGCTGACGGCCCCGCTCACCATCCGCGTGTCCCGATAGGCCGCGGGCACCTCACGACCAGCAAGCAGACAGCCGTGATGCCTGCGCGTTCCAGACAGGCATCGACATCACCGCGGACATCCTGGACATTGAAAAGGTTACCTGTGCGAAAACTCAGTTACGCGATACTCCTCTCCGCAATCTGGGCTGCGCCCGCTCTGGCGCAGACGGAAACCCGCCCTGCACTGCCGACGTACTTCGGCGACACGGGCCTCTGGTTCGTGCCGACCGGTGAGGTCCTGCCGGCAGGGAAACTGTCCGTGAGCGGATTCCGGGCGAACTTCGACCGGCCGCAGGGACTGACGGACGTGTCGGACCAGGGTGTGACCCTGGGTTTCGGCGTGGCCAGCCGGCTCGAACTCTTCGCCTCGGCCAGCAGCGTGGGCCTGCGCCGTGCGGTCCGCAACCCGACGTTCAACCGTGAGAACGCGAGCTACGGCGGCGCGGACACCGACTACCCGTACGTGAACAGCGGGTGGTCGAAGTGGCTTCTGCGCCCGGTGACCGTCGGCGCGAAGGTCAACCTGCTCTCGCAGAGCCGGAACAACCCGGCGGCCATGGCACTCCGCGGATCGGTGGCGTTGCCGACCGGCCCGCAGGGGTCGGGTACCGACGCCCTGACGACGCAGCTGGACGTCGTCGTCAGCCGCGAGATGGGCCGGGCGGTCGAACTGACCGGCTACGTCGGCGGCATCTTCCGCAAGGATCCCGAGGAGTTCAACCTCTCGAACGGCGCCCGCTGGGGTGTTGGTCTCGGCCTTCCGACGCGCACGCCGCTGCGGTTGATTGCCGAGGCGAGTGGCGAGATGCGATCGGGCGAATCCACGGTCTCGACCGGGGACTACCGCGGTCTGGATGGCAGCTTGCTGCTCACCAACAGCCGGACGCACGATCCGATGGAATTCCGCCTCGGCCCGGTGTGGCAGTCCAGGCGCGGCTTCTTCGTGCACGGCGGCATGAGCTACAGCCGCCGCGCCGGAGACCGCAACGTCGGCGGGACCACCTACGGTCACAGCGGTCTGGGCTGGGAAGCCCGTGTCGGCTTCCACCCGGGCGTGAACGTCTACGCGCCGCCGCCCCCGCCGCCCCCGCCGCCGCCCCCGCCGGCACCCCCGGCTCCGCCTGTGGCAGCGCCGGCTCCGGCACCGCCGCCCGCGAACAGGAATCCCGTGGTGAACTCCATCAGCTGCGACCCCTGCTCGCTCCTCGTCGGCACGCGCTCGCAGCTGCTCGTGACCGCCAGCGACCCCGACGGCGACGCGCTCACCTACAAGTGGTCCGCACCGGCCGGGACGTTCAGCAACTCCGCGGTGGTCAGTCCCCAGTGGACGGCCCCGATGCAGGAGGGCACGGTGCCCGCAACCGTCGTCGTGACGGATGCGCGCGGAGGCACGGTGACCAGCTCGGTCAATCTTCAGGTGACCAGGCCGCCGGTGAAGACCTACTCGTTCGAGGATGTTCACTTCGAATTCGACCGCTTCAATCTGCGGCCCGAAGCGGTGGCGACGCTCGACGACGCGGTGAAGACGCTGAACGAGAATCCTGAGCTGAACCTGACCGTCGAGGGTCACTGCGACAGCATGGGTACGGCGGAGTACAACCTCGCCCTCGGTGAGCGCCGCGCCAACACCGCGCGCGACTACCTGGTCTCGCGGGGTATCAGCCCGAGCCGGTTCTCCACGGTGAGCTACGGTGAGGAACGGCCGAAGGGCGACAACGCCAACGCCCCGGGCCGTGCGATGAACCGCCGCGCCGCGCTGGTCGTGAAGCTGCAGTAGCAAGGAACGGCCCGGTTCCCGGGCCCTCCGGTTCCACCAACGGGCGTCGCACTCCGGTGCGACGCCCGTTCGCTATAGTGTGGCCATCGTGAGAGGTGGAGCATGAGGCATCAGGACAGGTGTCGGGTCGCCGTGGCAGCCATGCTGCTGATGGCCGTATCGCGCGCGGCGTCGGGTCAGCCGGACGGGCCGAAGCCGAGCCAGCTCGGCTCGGTCACCCAGGAGGTCCACAAGACCACCATCACCGTGAAGTACAGCCGGCCGGTGGCGCGCGGCCGGGAGCTGTTCGGCAAGCTCGTGCCCTACGGCCCCGTCTGGACGCCCGGCGCGAACGACGCCACGGAGCTGACCCTCTCGACCGAGGTGGCGATCAACGGGCGGAAGGTGCCGGCGGGCACCTACACCGTCTGGTCGGAGCCGGGACCGGAGACGTGGTCGGTCTTCCTGAACACGGCGCATCCCGTGTTCCACCTCCGCCACGCCGAGGTGGCCGACAAGGACCTCCCCCGTTGGACCGTGAAGCCGCGCCAGGGCGAGCACATGGAAACGCTCGCGTGGTACTTCCCGTTCGTCGACGGCTGGAAGGCCGAGTTGGTGATGCACTGGGGCACGGTTGTCGTCCCGCTCGTCATCGACGTGCCGTAGGGCTGGCACGTGCGACGAGGCCCCTGGCGGCCAGGAGCCTTCGTCGCATCTGCGCGCGCCCTTTCTAGCGACACCCACCGGGACTGGCCGACCACGTCCCCCGCTCACCGTACGTGTTCGACCACGTGCCGCTCCAGGTGCTGCCTGAGAGCGTGCCTTCGGCGCGTCCGGTGTGACCGGGCCCGACCTGTGCGGTGATCGCGATCGACGAACCGGTGACGGGCGCCTCGAAATCGACGTGACCCTCGGCTTCGGACACGAAGCCGACCGCCCTGCCGCCGCTGATGACGAACACGATGCGGCCCTGGGGAGCCCCGTTGAACGGGCCGCAGAACTGGCCGGGCGCGGACGCCGCTGAGGTGACCTCGGTGGCCACGACGCCACACTCCGCGCCCGAGGGCGTGCGACAGGTGCCCGAGACCGCCGACCCGGTGACGCGCGCGTTGACGCTGTACCCACCGCCGGTCACGGCGAACGTGCCGGTCACGGTGTCGAACGTGCCGGTCAGATCGATGCGCGTGCCGCCGGTGCCGGCCACGGTCACGAAGCCGCTCGCCGAGGCCGTGGCCAGCGTGCGAATCGAGGACTGCGCGGCCACGCCCTGCGACGTCCTCAGTTCGATCGAGCCGTTGGCGCCACCGGCGCCGGCGAAGACGCCCGCGTATGTGGCCGCGGGCGCGACGGGTGCGCTGGCCGCGGGAGGGGCCGCCGCCGGCGGCGCCGCAGTCACCGGTGACGGCCCGGTCGGAGAGTCGTTCTTGCCGCAGGCGGCCGAGAGAGTGGCGGCCAGCATGGCCGTGAGGGCGAACGGGTGAAGTGTGCGCACGTCTGAATCCTCCTGAGCGCCCCTGGGGCACCCGAACCGGCGCCGTGAGTGGCGCCGGTATCAGAGGAAACGTGGCGGACGGACGGATCGAACGCCCGCGGATCGAGACTCAGCGGCGGCGGACGCGGAGATACGTGATAGCCCCGGTCCACTCACGAAACTGCTCGCAGCTCGCGATGGCAGACCCGGGAATGCGGTGGAGCATCGCCACCATCTCGGCTTCGTCCCGGTAGATGAGGTTCCAGTCCTGGCAGGCTTCCAGGTAGGCCGCGCAGTCGAAGTCCGGCGTGAAGTTCGCGAGGAGCAACTGGCCGCCGGGTTCGAGACACGCAAAGAGGCTGGCTGTCAGGGCTGCGGCGACGTCGGCCGCGAGGTAGTCGTACAGCCCGGCGGTGTAGACCAGGTGGAAGCGATTGGCCGGCAGGCGGCCGCGGATGGCGTCCAGGACTGTGCCCACGCGCGCCGTCACCGCGGGCGACCCGTAGTCACGCTCGACTCTCGTCACACTGGCGGCGTCCTGGTCGAGTGCAGACAGGCTCACCCTGCCTTCCCGCACGGCCGCGCTCAGCTCGATCTCGCGCAGGTGCCCGCAGGCCAGAGACAGGACGCGTGCGTGCGCCTGCCGCCCGGCGACGCCGTCGATCTCCCTGGCCAGACGCACGCGGCGTGCGCGAACGCTCTGGCTGGCCCTGGATTCGTACTCGAAGGCGTAGACGGCCTGTCCGACCGTGCTGACGCCCAGAGGGCGCGCCCCTGTGCCGTAGATCGCGTCCAGCAGCACCGCGTCGCCCGCGTAGCCGCGTGGCTTGGCGAACGCGCGGCCCGTGATGGGGGACTGCAGCAGGGCCCGGTGCAGCGGGTGGGATCGGACCTGCGCCGCCACGCCGCGCCACCCGGTGGGCGAGAGTCGCGATCGCCGGTGGTGGAGCTCGTGCGCAAGGTCCTGGAGGCAGGCGTCCTGTGCGTCCTGCAGGAGCCCGGCGGCGACGGAGTCCAGCAGCTCCGCGAAGGAACGGTCAACCTGAGTCCCGGTGGAGGCCATCATCTGCATGTGCTGAAGAACGCCGGGCCGTTACCGATCGAACGCAGGGTCGCGCGGAGTCCCGTTTCCGGCGCCGTGGATCCACGCCGGCGACCACGCGTCGCCGTCGCCGCGCAGGCCCGCGGCGGCGACATGTCTGGCCGAGCGGTCGAACAGCGTGCGGACCTTCCGTTCGATCTCCGGCGTATCCAGCACGTCGAGGAACGCCGCGGTCCGGCGGTGCCCGTCTCCGGCCGGAATGCATCGGGCGGCACGCACGCCGTCCTCAAGGGCCCGGACTGCCGGCAGCGACAGCGCGGCGAGCGCCACCTGCACAACGTCGCGGTAGTGGATGGACCGGCCGAAGACGCCCGTGGCGTGCAGCGTCTGGCCGAAGTCGTCGTAGCCAGGCACCAGGTCGCGCGCCGGCATCGTGAAGTGCTTGAGGACCTCCCAGAACGCCTCGACGGAGGCGGCGGGATCGTAGTAGAGCAGCAGCCGCGCCATCTCGCCGAAGAAGTGGTAGTGGGCGGCTTCGTCCGTTGTGATCAACTGACAGACGTGCGCGAGCGCCGGGTCATCCGCGCCCGGCAGCCGTGGCAGGCGCCCGGCGGCGGCGAGCCCCAGATTCAGGTAGCTGACCTGCGTGGCGCGCTCCTGAATCACCTGGTAGAACACCATGTGCCGCGGCGAGTCCCAGGGAAGCGACCACTCGCGCTCCCGGAGCAACGCCGTGTAGTCCTCCACCCAGCGCTCCGTGCGCCTGCCGAGACTCAGGACCGTGTTGCGCCACAGGTCGGCGTGCTTCTCTTCCTCGGCGCCCCACCGCATGTGCCACTGCGCGCGCCCGTAGTTCTTCCGGATGAGGCGGAGGAGTGGCGCGGTGTAGTCCGGCGTGTACTGTTCGACCGCGAAGAAGCCCTCGACGATGGTGTGCACGGCCTCCGGCAGGTCGGGCCGGAGCAGCCGCCAGTCGATGCACGTATCCGGATGCCAGTTGCGATGGCGCTGGGAGTGCGCGGTGTACCAACGGTAGAGCGCGAGGATGCCGCGCTCGATGGCCGCGGCGCGGGCTGCCGGTGACAGCAGCTCGACGTGAGGTGTGCTGGTGCGCTCGTTGGCCAGTTCCCGGTGTACCTGTTCGAGTGGTGAGGGGCTCATGGTGAGTCACAACGCCACGCACGCGCGAATCGAACGGGTCCGGGCGTCCCGCCCAGTTGGGGCGCAAGGGCCCGCAGCCGCTATTTCGGATTCAGGACGGTGAGCCGGCGCACCCACACGCCGGTCGCCGTTTCGGCTGCTGGCGCCAGCGGCGTCGCGCGCGCGGCACCGAGCCCGGCCGCGGCGGTGGCCTGGCCCGAAGGCACTGGAGCCAGCCCCCCGACGCCGCGGAGCTGGAGCGCGGTTTCGGAGGCGATGGGCGCGGCCGTGACGGGCCGGCCGGGTTCCGGTCGAGGCAGTGCCGCGAGCATGGTCTCCACGGCGCCCAGCCGCTCGGGGCTGGCCACGATCAGGAAGTGCTCGCGTCCGCCGGAGCTGGTGACCTGCCAGTCGGTGTCGGCGTCGCCCACGCGGCCGGGAAGGCGCCAGGTCGTGTCCGGCGCGAGGGGATTCGCGATGGCGTGTCCAGGGAGCGGAAACAGGACGTACGACTCGCCCTGGTCGTCCTCGTTCACGACGTACACGTGAAGCGGGATCGAGGCACGCACCTCGAGGAACAGGCGGTCGCCAGGGGAGACTCGCGCGTCCGGGCCGATCCGTTCCGGTGTGCCGCCCGCGCCCCGGCGGAACAGCCCCGCTTCGATCCGGTACCCGCCCGGAGCCGGGGCCATCGCGTCCGGCGCCGTGTCCGCGTGCTCCGGAGTCAGAGCGGGGCTCGCGTGCCGTGGGCGCCAGGTCAGACCGGCGATGCCCGCGAGCACAACCACGACGGCGAGCATCAGCCAGGCGATGCGCACGGGCCCGGTGGGGCGGCTGGTCGACGGCAGCGCGATCGACGCGGACCCGAGCCCGACGGCCTGCGCGAGTTCCGCGGCGAGGGCGCCAATCGTCTGGTAGCGCTTCCCGGGCTCCGGTTCGATCGCGCGCTCGACACACGCGATGAACGCATCCGGCAGGTCGGCACGGCGGTCGCGCAGCCGGACGGGCGTTCCCACGGCGTGGGCCCGCAGGACGCCGGTGCGGGAGTCGGCGTCAACGGGATACGCGCCGCTGGCCAGGAAGTAGAGCAGGACTCCAAGGCTGTAGACGTCAGATGTCGCCGTGCGGGCCTGTCCCGCAAACACCTCCGGCGCGAGATACAGGGGCGTGCCGGTCGTGTCGCTCGCGGGTGGCGCGGATCGGTCACGCCCCGCGCCGAAGTCCATCAGGACGATCCGGCCGCCCGCTTCGCGCATCACGTTGTGCGCCTTCACGTCGCCGTGCAGGAGGCCGGCGCCGTGTGCCGCGGCGAGCGCCTGGCACACATCCAGCCCGATGCTGGCGGCCTCACGGGCGCTGAACGGTCCGTGGGCGCGGACCAGATCGTCCAGCGTCCGCCCGTGGACCAGCTCCATCCAGAGCCCCGGTGGATTCGCTGCTTCATCCACGCCGCGGATGGCGACGACGTTCGCGTGCCGGACTCGGGCCAGCATCCGTGCTTCCGCCAGGATGCGGCTCCTGGCCGCGGATGCATCGCCCTTCCGCGGGAGGAGCTTGACCGCGCACTCCTGCTGGAGCTTCGGATCGAAGGCACGGTAGACGTCGCCGAAGGAGCCATGGCCGATGACGGCTCGCAGCTCGAAGCCGTTCCACATGCCAGGCGAGGCAGGCTGGGGTGCCGGAACCCGGGCAGGAGAGACCGTGGTTGCGGGCGCGTCCGCCTGCTGGTCGTGGAACCGGGCGACCGCGTCGATGAGCCGCAGCCCCTCGAGCACGCCAGGGTCGGCCGTCTGCGCACCGGCCGCCGGCCAGTCCACCACCCGGCCTTCCGAGATGGAGTCGGCGATGGACTGGAGCAGCGGGTCGTCAGGCCTGTCGGCCATGCGCCATCTCTTCAGCCAGCCGCACGAGCGCCCGGCTGACCGCCATGTGCGCGGCGGCCGCGCTGGGTTTGCCCATCGCCGCCGCGATCTCGGCCATCGAGTGCCGGAACTCCACGCGGAGCACGACCGCCTCCCGCTCCTCGGGACGCAGACGTTGCAGCGCTGCCTCGTAGCGTTCGAGCGCCTGCTGGCCGATGGCCTCTTCGAGCGGTGACGGCTCGTGGGATGGATGCGCCGTGTCCAGCACGTCTCCCGGGGGCTTGCGGTGCGCACGCCGGATCTCGTCGCGGATCCGGTTCAGCAGCGCCTGACGCGCATATGCCTGGAACGCCCCCTCGTGCTTCGGGTCGAACTGGTCGAGCCGCTTGACCACCTGCACGAGCGTGTCCTGCACGAGGTCCTGCGTGTCGAGCGCGCCACGGGCCCACGCCGGGAGGCGTCCGCGCGCCCACCGGTTCAGGCGGGGGATGTAGCGTGTGCAGATCTCGTCGATGGCGCGGTCGTCGCCGTTGCGTGCGCGTAGCACCAGCTCGTAGGTGGTGTCCGGGCGATTGGCGGGCCCCGGTAGCGGTGGCGGCGGCGACGGAGGGATGGGGTCCACGGGGCGGTGCCTGAGCAGGATCCGTGGCCCCATGATAGCCGGGACAGGTAGCGTGGCAGCGTGCGGCATGGCCTCTCCTGATGGCGGCGCGAGGGCCGTCAGAGGAGAGAACGACGAGGGTCGGCCGATCGAACGCATGGGAGCGACGACCACGTTCGACCGGACGTGTGGTGACGTTATAGTGTGCACGGTTCATGTCACCGACACGGCGACCTCGCAAGGCCACACCGAAGACGCAGCCTCACGCGGCACCTCCACGGGCACAGTGGACGGTCATGGTGTTCATGACGTCCGATGTGGGTCTCGACGCCTCCGCCTATGTAGACATCGGAGAGATGCAGAAGGTCGGCACGCATCCGGGCCACCTGAACGTGCTGGTGCAGTTCGCGGCGCGGGGCACGCGTCCGCCCAAGCGCTACGTCGTGCACGAAGGCCGGCTCGAGGATGTCTGGACCACGCGTCGGGCGCGCCGCAATCCCGGGAGGCCGGGCGTGCTCGCCGACTTCCTCGAGTGGGCCGTCGAGACCCATCCGGCCGAGCGCTACGCCGTCATTCTCTGGGGCCACGCCTACGGTCTGGGCTTCGGCCGCGCCCGGGACAACGCGCTGACGCTCTACGAGCTGGCCTCGGTCCTGCACGGCTTCAAGGCACTGACGGGCCGGAAGCTCGACATCCTCGGCTTCGACGCCTGCGCGATGGGCAAGCTGGAGACCGCCTACCAGTTCAACGACACCGCGTCCTACCTGGTGGCGTCACAGACAGCCATTCCGCTGACCGGCTGGCCGTATCACCGGATCCTCGAGGCGATCGAACAGAACGTCACGATGGGTGCGCGCGAATGTGCGAGCGCGATGGTGGAGGCGTTCGTGGAATCGTACCGGCCGCCGGCCGTCACGCTGACGGCCACCGACCTGGCCACGGGTCCGGCCGTGGCGACGGCGCTGGACGAATTGGCGCGCGCCCTGAAGCGCGTCATGGGCCGCCCCGCCGACGGGCCGCGCGTCCGCCTTGCGTTCAAGGCGGCAACCTCCGGGTCGGAAGCCTCACTGGTCGACGTCATCGACCTGTGCAACCGCCTCGCGCGTCTGAGGATCCCGGACCTGGCCGGACCCGTGGCCGCGCTGCGGAAAGTGATGGCCGGCGCCATCGTCCGCCATGGGTCGATGGACTTCACCGATGTGAAAGCACCGCCGGTCAAGGGCCTGAACGGCGGTGGCGTCTATGCACCGCCGGCCGTGAATCGCGGTGAATGGGATGAGGTCGAGATCAGGGAAGCCGACTATCGCCGGCTGAAGTTGATGCGCAATTCAGCCTGGGCGGACGTGATGTATTCCGTGAGCGGGTACTCAACCAAACGGGCACGCAGCTCACGTACGCCTCGCGCGTAGTGCGTGCACTTCAGCAGGAGACAACGGACATGGCAGGAAAAGTCGGCGGAAAGGGCAAGACCAAGAAGGCCGCGAAGAAGCGCTAGACCGGACGCGAGTTGCGTGCGCCGGATACTCACGTGTGCGTGCGCCCTCCTGGTGGGCGTCGTTCCGCTGGCCGAGGCCAGAGTACAGGACGCGCAACTCGCCTCCATCCAGCGGGCCCTCGACGAGGGCCGCTATGCGGACGCGCTAGTGTCCGCCCGGGAGTACGCCCGCGCGGCAGAGGGGGGCATCCCGCAGCCCAGCTCCTCGCAGCTCGATGGCCTGGATTTCCTTGTCGAGGCGTCCTGTAGAGACGGACAGGGTACGGCCAGCACAGAGTCGCTCGCCGAACGCGCGCTCGCGCTCCGCCGTCGTGCGGCTGCAGGCGCCCCGACCGTTCGCCCACTCCAGAACCTCGGCTGTGTCCAACTGCTGCGCGGGCATGTCGCCCGGGCCGTCGAGACCTACGCCCGTGCCTGGCGTGAGGCCAGCGCCACGCCGGGTGCCGCCACCCGTGCCCGCGCCGCGCTCGCAGCGGACTCCGCCCAGGCGCTCATCGACGCGGGACGCTACGAGGACGCGCTCACGCGCCTCGGGGCTGTACCCGAGTTCGACCGCGATGTTCGCGTTCTGGCTCTGCAGGGAACCGCACTCCAGCGGCTGGGCCGCTACGATGCCGCCCGCGCGGCGATCACCCGCGTGCTGGACCTGAGCCGCGAGTCCCAGAACCCGCTCGACCGTGTAGATGCACTCACGGTCACGGGCGATCAGGCGTGGTTCGACGGAGACATGGTCCTGGCCCGCACGCGCTATTCCGAAGCGCTGACGCTGGCCGAGCGGCTCCTGCGGCCAGGTCATCCGGGTCTTCGCGCACCGTTGCTGAATCTCGCGGCGGCCCACGAATCGCTCGGCGACACCTCCAGAGCACGCGTCCTTCGCGTCAGAGCCGTGGCCCTCGTCGAGGCGGCACTTGGGCCGGCCCATCCGCTCATGGCGATCGCGCTCAACGATCTCGCGAACAGCGACCTGCGCGAGGCCGACTACCCCTCGGCGTTGTCGCGCTTCACGCGGGCCAGGCGCGTCCGGCAGGCGGCACTCGGGCCGATGGACATCGAGGTGGCCACGGCGTGGCACAACATTTCCTACGTGCATGCCGAGCTCGGTGATTGGCGCGAGGCGCGCCGCGCGCACGACATGGCCGCCGCCATCTGGCGGCGGAGGCTGGGACCCGCGCATCCGTACATCGCCAGAGCACATTTCACCCTGGCACAGGCGCTCGAGAACGCCGGGCGTCTTGCGTCCGCGCGCGTCTGGTTTGAGCGCGCCCTCGCGATTCAGGAGCGTCTGCCAGGGGCGACACAGCCGGACGTGGCGGAGACGCTTACGCGGCTCGCGAATGTCGCCATCAAGCGCGGTGCGGATACCGAGGCGGACCGCCTGGCTGACCGTGCCGTGCGCGTGGCCCGGGACGCCGGGGTCCTGGGATCCGGGATTGGAGCCGCGGCACTGGAAGTCCAGGGCGATGCGCTGCTGGCCCAGAGCGACGTGCAGAGTGCCGAGCGTGCGTACGGAGAAGCCCTGGCGGCGGCGGAGCGGGCGTTCGGTCCTTCCCATACCAGGGTGTCGGGCGTGAGATTCAAGCTGGCGCGCACCCTGCTGGCGCAAGGCCAGACCGAACCAGCGATCGATCTCGCGCTGGAGTCGGCGGCGCTCGATCGGGCATTGCGCCTCGAGACGATCCGGTTTCTTCCCGAGCGCCAGGCACTCTCGTACCTGGCGCGTCAGCCGGCCAGTCTCGACCTTGCGATTCAGGCCAGCCTCTCTGCGGGCGCCACCCGGATCCGTGACCTGCTCCAGGCGTTGATCGACTCGCGCGGTGCCGTGCTCGACGAGGTCGCGTCGAGACGCGCCGCGGCCGGACGCGCCACGTCGACCGAGGTGGCCTCCGCGCTGGCAGACGTGCGCGCGGCCCGGGAACGGCTGGCCCAGCTCGTTGTAGCCGGGCCGGGTGCGATGGCACGGTTCGAGTCCGTGGTCGATGAGGCGCGGCGCGCTCGTGACGAAGCCGAGCGCCGCCTGGCTGCCAGTGCCACGCGGGGTGACCCCGCGGTGCCGCGCATCGAGGCCGGTGCCGTGCTGACGCACCTGCCCGAGCGGTCCGCGCTGGTGTCGTTCTACCGCTATCGTCACGGTACGGAGCTCCGGTACGTCGTCTTCGTCACCCTCCGCGGCACAGAGCCGCGGATCGTGCCGCTCGGACCCGCCTCGCGCATCGAACGTGCCGTGGCGGCCTGGCGTACCGCGATGACGCCGCCTCTCGCAGGCGGATCCTCCCTGGCGCGCACCGGCCGCGCGCTCGCCGATCTCGTCTGGGAGCCGGTGGCGCGGTCACTCGCGGACGTCGACCGCGTGTTCGTCGTGCCGGACGGCGAGCTGCACAAGGTCAACGTCGCCGCGCTGCCGCGTCCCGACGGCCGATACGTCGTCGAGGCCGGTCCGGTGACGCACGTGTTGTCGACGGAACGGGATCTCCTGACCGGGCCGGGCGAGATCGCGACCGCGGGCCTGCTCGCCGTGGGCGCCCCGGCCTTCGGCGCAGGCTCCGCTGCCAGCGCAGACGGAGCCTGTCAGGCGGCGACGTTCTCCGCGCTCCCCGGAACCATGCGGGAAGTGGCGGACATCGCGGCGCTGTGGAAGCAGTCGGATACGGCGGTGACGGCCGCTATCCCAGAGGTGCTCACGGGCGTCGCGGCGACCGAAGCGCGCTTCAAGGCACTGGCGCCGGGCCGGCGCGTGTTGCACCTGGCTACGCACGGGTTCGTCGCCACACCGGCGTGCGGGAGTTCTGGCTCGGGAGCGCGGGCCGTCGGCGGAGTCACCGCCTCCGCTCCCGCGCCGGTCGTCTCCCGCGTGCTGGATGACGCACCGTTGGCCGGACCGGGGCTGGCCCTCGCGGGAGCCAACCGGGCGCGGCGCGGGCGGTCGGCCAACGACGGGATTCTCACGGCGGAGGAAGTGGCGGGCCTCAATCTGGACGGAACGGAGTGGGCCGTGCTGTCCGCCTGCGACACCGGACTCGGTCAGATTCGTGCCGGCGAGGGCGTGTTCGGGCTGCGGCGGGCGTTTCAACTGGCCGGTGTCCGTACGGTCATCATGAGCCTGTGGCCGGTGGATGATGGGGCGGCACGGCAGTGGATGGCGGCGCTCTACGCCGCCCGCCTGCGCGACCGCCTGTCGACCGTCGACGCGGTCCGCCATGCGAGCCTCGCGGTGCTCCGGGCACGGCGTGCCGGCGGGTTCAGCACGAACCCGTTCTACTGGGCGGCGTTCGTCGCGGCGGGGGACTGGCGGTAGCCGCCGTGTCGACGCCGCTGCCCGGTAAGATCGGCGCATGCCCCCCGAGCCGCCGTCCGCGCTCCTGACCCTGGAGGCGGACCTGCGGCAGCTTGAAGCCGATTACAACGCATTCTTCGCGGGACGCGCCGCCCGGCCGCCCGTCGAGCTCCGTGCTGGCGTCGAAAGCACGGTGAAGCGGCTCGACCGGCAGCGTCCGTCAGCGTCCGTGGACCGTTTCCGGTTCAGCACGCTGCAGGCCCGCTTCTCGGTGCTCTCTGACCTCTGGGACCGCGGCCTGCGCGCGCGCGAAGAGGGGCGGCCCGGCCCGTTCTCGCACCTGCGTCCGGGCACGCCGGATGACGCCCCGCGTCCGGTGGATCGCATCCTCCATGTGGCGAGCTTCAGTGACCTCGCGCGCGAGCAGGACAAGCTGCGCGACCTCTATCACGCGGTCGTGGACGGCCGCCGCGAACTGGGGGCCTCGCAGCCGCCCTTTCACCGATTCGCCGAGTTGGTGAAGAATCAGATCGCCGAGATGCGGCGGGACGGGACGCCCGACGTGGCGTTCCGGGTGGCGATCACCAACGGCAGACTGACGTTCACGGCGCGCGGCCTGGCCGGGTTGCCGGCCGGACGCGACGCGAACGAGGAACTGTGAGCCTGACCGTGGAACGATTCGGGAGAGGAGTGGGGCGGGAGGGAAGCGACCCGGCGCCGCCGCGCGGCGCCGGGCTTGGACGAGCGGTTCTAGACGCGGGTGACGTTCCCGGCCTGGGGGCCCTTGGGACCGTCGACGATCTCGAACTCAACGGCCTGACCCTCTTCGAGGGAGCGGAATCCGTTGCCCTGAATCGCGGAGTAGTGCACGAACACGTCGCTGCCACCCTCGCGCTCGATGAATCCGTAACCCTTCGCGTTGTTGAACCACTTGACCTTGCCTGTAATGCGCATCGTTCTGCTTCCTGCTTGCGTGAGTGGCCCCCGTCAGTCGACGGCGTGGACCCCTCTTTCATAAGCGCACCCTGGACCCGGGTTCACCGGAGCCTGGGCACAAAAAAAGACCGCGAATGGTGCAGCGGCCTCGACTTCAACGCCGGGGACCTCCCCAAGAACGCTTCGCTATCCTAGGCACCCTGTAGATGGGTGTCAAGAAGATACCTACATGACCCAGAAACGCGCCCTGCTCAGTTTGTCCGACAAAACCGGCCTGATTCCCTTCGCGAAGGGGCTGGCCGACCGCGGCTTCCAGCTCGTGTCCACGGGGGGGACGGCCAGGGCCCTGGCCGACGCCGGCCTGCCCGTGACCAACGTCTCGGACGTGACGGGCTTCCCCGAAATGATGGACGGCCGGGTCAAGACGCTGCACCCCCTGATCCATGGGGGCATCCTCGCGCGGCGGTCGAAGCCCGAGGACCTGGCGAAGGCCGCCGAGCACGGCATCGGGATGATCGACGTCGTGGCCGTGAACCTCTATCCGTTCGTCAAGGCGGCCGCCAACCCGGCGACGCCGTTCGATCACCTGATCGAGGAGATCGACATCGGCGGGCCGAGCCTCGTGCGCGGCGCCGCCAAGAACTTCCAGGACGTGCTGGTCGTCGTGTCGCCGTCCGACTACGGCGACGTGCTGGCGCAACTGGACGCCGCCGGCGGGCCGACGCTCGCGTTCCGGTTCGAGCTCGCACGGAAGGCCTTCGCGCACACCGGCAGCTATGACAGTGCGATTGCGTCGACGCTCGGCACCGTGACGGTGGAGGGCACGACGTTCACCCGGCCGGCCGTCGCGCCCGTGGCGCCCGCCCTGCTGACGGTGCCGCTGCAGAAGCTCCGGGACCTGCGCTACGGCGAGAACCCGCATCAGGCCGCCGCGTGGTACGCGGAGGCCGGCGCGACCGGTCTCGGCGGTGCGCAGTTCCGGCAGGGCAAGGAGCTCTCGTACACGAACCTGCTGGACCTCGACGCGGCCGCGCGCATCGTCCTCGAGTTCGCCGAGCCGGCGGCGTCCGTCATCAAGCACACCAATCCGTGCGGCGCCGCGACCGGGTCCAGCGCGGCGGATGCCTACGTGCGCGCCCGTGAGGCCGACGCCCGTGCGGCGTTCGGCGGCATCATCGGCCTGAACCGGTGCCTCGACGCCGAGGTGGCGACCGCGATCGCCTCGACCTTCATCG
>JBFXBH010000034.1:0-20859 GCA_050183355.1 Vicinamibacterales bacterium
CCTGGCAGAGCTGCAGGATCGCGCCGACGAACTCGGAGGGCGTCAGGATCGTCGCCGAGATGACGGGCTCCTCCAGCTTCGCGATCCGGCCGGCGTCGGGCAGCTTGGCCGGACTGTCGATCTCCTGGACCTCGCCGTCGGTGGTCGTGACGCGGTACAGCACGCCGGGCGCGGTCGTCACGAGCTCCATGTTGAACTCGCGCTCGAGCCGCTCCTGCACGATCTCCATGTGCAGCAGGCCCAGGAAGCCGCACCGGAACCCGAAGCCGAGCGCGGTCGAGGTCTCCGGCTCGTAGAAGAACGACGCGTCGTTCAGCCGGAGCTTGTCGAGCGCCTCGCGCAGTTCCGAGTACTGGCTGCTCTCCACCGGGTAGAGCCCGGCGAAGACCATCGGCTTCAGTTCCTTGAACCCCGGAAACGGCTCCGTCGTCGGCCGGGCGACCTCGGTGACCGTGTCGCCGATCTTCGCGTCGGCGACGACCTTGATGTTGGCGATGATGAAGCCGACTTCCCCGGCGCCGAGCTCGTCGACCGGCGTGGCCTTCGGCGAGAACACGCCGAGGCCGTCGATCTCGTAGTCCTGCTTCGCCGCCATCAGGCGGATCTTCATCTTCGGACGCATCACGCCGTCGATGACGCGGACGACGATCACCACGCCCCGATACGGATCGAACCAGGAGTCGAAAATGAGGGCCTTGAGGGGTGCGTCGAGCGACCCGGTCGGCACGGGCAGGCGCTCGACGATGGCTTCGAGAATCTCCGGCACGCCGGTGCCGGCCTTGGCGCTGGCCAGGATCGCCGTGTCGCCGTCGAGGCCGATGATGTCCTCGATCTGCCGCTTGCACTCGTCGGGCTGCGCGCTCGGCAGGTCGATCTTGTTGATAACGGGAATGATCTCGAGGTTGTTCTCGACCGCTAGATACGCGTTCGCGAGCGTCTGCGCTTCCACGCCCTGCGACGCGTCGATGAGCAGCAGTGCGCCCTCGCAGGCGGCCAGCGATCGCGTGACCTCGTAGCCGAAGTCCACGTGACCCGGCGTGTCGATCAGGTTCAGCACGTAGGTCTGCCCGTTCTTCGCCGTGTAGTTCAGGCGGACCGGGTGCGCCTTGATCGTGATGCCGCGCTCACGCTCCAGATCCATCGCGTCGAGGACCTGGGCCTCCATCTCGCGCGCCTGCAGCGCGCCGGTCAGCTCGAGAAACCGGTCGGCCAGCGTGGACTTGCCGTGGTCGATGTGCGCGATGATGGAGAAGTTGCGTATGTGCTGTGAATCCATGGAGATACGAGCACACCATCATAGCATCCGGCTCCCGGCGCAACGGCCCGGCGGGAGCGCCCGCACCCGGCGGGCTCAGCGCTGCTCGACGGGAATCCAGCGCTGCGGATACGCGGGGCCGGTGTAGTCGGCTCTCGGGCGGATCAGCCGGTTGTTCGCGTACTGCTCCAGCACGTGCGCCGTCCAGCCGGACATGCGGCTGACGGCGAAGATCGGGGTGTAGAGGTCGATGGGAATCCCGAGCGTGTAGTAGGTGGAGGCCGAGTAGAAGTCGACGTTCGGGTTCAGCTTCTTCTCGGCCTTCACGAGCGCCTCGATCTGCTGCGACATCTGGAACCACGACGGCTGGCCGGCCTTCAGGCCCAGCTCCTTCGACATCTGCCGCAGGTGCGTGGCGCGCGGGTCCTCGGTGGTGTAGACGCGATGGCCGAAGCCCGGAATCTTCTCCTTCCGGGCGAGCTTCGCCCGGATGGCGCCCTCGACGCGGTCGGCCGTCGCGTTCTCGCCGAGCTCCAGCAGCAGCCGCATCACGTCGGCGTTGGCGCCGCCGTGCAGCGGCCCCTTCAGCGCGCCAATCGCCCCCACGACGGCGGAGTAGATGTCGGTCAGCGTCGCGGCCGAGACACGGGCCGCGAACGTCGACGCGTTCAGTTCGTGGTCCGCGTGCAGGATCAGCGCGATGTCGAACGCCCGCACCGCCGTCGCGCTCGGCCGGTTGCCCGTCAGCATGTAGAGGAAGTTCGCGGCGTGGCCGAGCACGGGATCCGGGTCGATGGGGCCCGCGCCGGCCTGGAGCCGCCCCCACGTGGCCACCAGCGAGCCGACCTGTGCCGTCAGCCGGACGGCCTTCCGGTACTGCGCCGCGGGCGACGCGTCCGACGCGTCGCGGTCGTAGTGCGCCAGCGCGGAGGTCAGCGTGCGCAACGCATCCATCCCGTCGACGGGCGGCATCTGGCGCATCAGCCGGGTGACCGGCTCGGGCAGCGGCCGGGCCGCGGCCAGCTGCGACTGCAGGTCGCCCAGCTCCGCGCGCGTGGGAAGCCGGCGGTGCCAGAGCAGATAGCAGACCTCCTCGAACGTCGCGTACTCGGCCAGGTCGTGAATGTCGTGGCCGCAGTAGGCCAGCACGCCGCGATCGCCATCGAGGTAGCAAATCGCCGATGAGGTCGCGACGATGTCTTCGAGTCCTGCCTTCTGCTCCGCCACGGGTGCTATGCCTTCCTGTAGAGACCGCCGATGATGGCGCCGTAGATCGCGTACTCGACGACGTAGTCGATCATCATCGCCGCCGCCAGTGTGACCGAAATCGGCATCGTCGCCCAGATCCAGTTGACGGAGAGCACGCTGAGGAGCACGCCCACCATCGCGCCGAACCGGGCGCCCTCGCCGACGCCGGAGCCGCCCTCGTACCCCTTCACGTACATGTACCCGAACACGCAGAACCCGAGGAGCATGAATCCGAAGCCGACGGGCAGGTTCGCCATCAACTCGGCCTCCGGCCTGAAGGCGGCGGCGTTGGCCTCGAACAGTCCCTTCAGCAGGATCTCGTTGACGACGTATCCGAGAATGATCGAGACGACCCATGCCGCGATCACGCCCATCGCGAGCCGCTTGACGTTCATCGCTGTCCTCCTTGACGGGAAGTGTGAGGCGGCGATTCTAGCGCGTTCCCGGGTGGTGACCGGAGCCCGGTCCCAGGAAGGCATGCACGGTGTCGACGGTCGTCACGTGCCGGAATCCGCGGCTGGCGAACCAGCCGATGACGTCGGGCGCGAGGTCGCGGCCGCCGGACGATCGGTGTGACTCGATCAGCACCCAGGCGGCGCGCGTCACCAGCGTCTCCGCCTCGTGCTCGAGCATGGCCATCTCGGCCCCTTCGATATCGCAGACGAGGCCGAACCGTGCGAACCCCTGCGCGTCCGCCACGCCCGCGAGGGTCACGGCCGGCACCCGCACCTGACGGCCGCCCCCGCCGAGACGGCTGGCCAGCGAGTCGTGCGACACGCCGAAGGCGACCTCGGGCGCACCGTAGGCCACGGCCCCGTGCACGATGCGGAACCGGGCGCCGTTGATGGCCCGGTGGCGCTCCAGCAGCGGCAGCAGCGCGGGGTTGGCCTCGATGACGGCGTGGGCCGCCGGGTCCGCGAGCCGGCGGTTGATCAGGCAGGCCAGCACGCCGATCGACGCCCCGCACTCGACCACGGGCAGGCCAGGGTCGAAGACGCCGTCGAGCGCCCGGCGCTCGGCCTGCTCGTAGTGGCCCCGCAGCATGTCGCCGGCGACGCGGATGGTGATGAACGGGGCGCGGGTCAGGAAGCGGGCGCCGTCGATCGTGCAGTGGCCCGCGAGTTTGGCGAACGGGCCCAGGACGAGAGACCCGTAGTGCTGCGAGAGATGGGCGAGAAACGGGACGCGGGTCGTCAGCGCGTGACCCGCGGCGTAGAGCAGGCGGTTCAGAGGAGCTCTTTGCCCTCGGCCACGGCCTTGAGGCCGACGTTGTTTTCGGCGAACTGCTGGACGACGGAGAGCAGGCCCGTGTAGAGGAACCCGACCTGGAACAGCACCAGGAACGGCAGCGTGCCGTAGATGCCGTTGGCGAGGGCGTAGAACACGGTGACCGTGAAGTAGACGCCGAGCGCCAGTTCGATGATCGGCTGTGCGGTGAGCGTCTGGTGGTACTTCTTCGTGAGCCACTCGTCGCCGGAGCCCTCGATGCGGTACTTCGGCGTCCGGGCGAACTCGCTCTGCTTGTTGAACATGGCCTCGAACACGGCCTTGGTGTTGTTGACCGTCAGGCCGATGCCGATCGACATCATGAACGGCATGTACTTGATGCGCGTGCGCCAGTCCGCGTAGATCTCGCGCTGGCAGACCATGTAGAAGTTCGCCACCGACGCCGTCGCCGCGAAGAACAGCGGGATGTCGATGAGCAGCATCTCGTACCAGCCCATGTTGTAGCGGATGATCATCGAGGGCGCCATCAGCACCGAGAGCACGCACATCAACGGATAGTTGAAGTTGGCCGTCAGGTGGAAGAACGCCTCGACCTTCACGCCGAGCGGCAGGTCGGACTGCAGGATCGTGGGCAGCAGCTTGCGGCAGGTCTGGATGGACCCCTTCGCCCAGCGGTGCTGCTGCGACTTGAACGCGTTCATCTCGACGGGGAGTTCCGCCGGCGCCACGAGGTCCGGCAGGAACACGAACGTCCAGCCCCGGAGCTGCGCGCGATAGCTGAGGTCGAGGTCCTCGGTCAGCGTGTCGTGCTGCCAGCCACCGGCGTCGGTGATCGCCGTCCGGCGCCACATGCCCGCGGTGCCGTTGAAGTTGAAGAAGAGCCCCGCGCGGTTGCGGCCGCCGTGCTCCAGCACGAAGTGACCGTCGAGCAGGATCGACTGGATCTTCGTCAGCAGCGAGTAGTCCGAGTTGAGGTGGCCCCAGCGCGCCTGCACGACGGCGACCTTCGGGTCCGTGAAGTAGTGCACCGACTTCATCAGGAAGTCGGGCGTGGGGATGAAGTCCGCGTCGAAGATGGCGATGAACTCGCCCTTGGCGACGTGCAGCCCGGCCTCGAGGGCGCCGGCCTTGTAGCCGGTCCGGTCCGTCCGGTGCAGGTAGACGATGTCGAAACCGGCCTCGGCGTAACGGCGCACGGTGTTCTCGGCCACGGCCCGGGTCTCGTCCGTGGAATCGTCGAGCACCTGAATCTCGAGCCGCTCGCGCGGGTAGTCGAGCTGGCAGACCGCGTCGATCAGGCGGTCGGCCACGTACATTTCGTTATAAATGGGAAGCTGCACGGTGACGCGCGGCAACTGGTCGAACAGCGCCAGCGGCTGCGGCTTCTCGTGCTTGTGCTTCATGTACAGGTACACGATGTAGTACCTGTGCCAGCCGTACACGGCGAGCACGACGACAACGAAGAAGTACGAAGCGAGAATCAGCGTTTCTGTGGGGGTCATTCGGTCAGCGGTGCGGCCAAAATGTGCCTCGATTATCGTGGCTGCCAACCCCCAAAGTCAAAGAGAACGAGTCACTTATGACCAGTGAAGCCCTCCGGAGACTGCTCGAAGCCGTCCGGGCAGGGGAGGTCGGCCCCGACGACGCCGGCGCCGCGGTGCTGGACGCCATGCGCCAGGCGCCCTTTGAAGACGTGGGTTTTGCCCGGATCGACCACCACCGGGAGCTCCGGCAGGGGTTTCCCGAGGTCATCCTCGGTCTGGGCAAGACGCCAGGGCAGATCGCCGAAATCGCGAGCCGGATCGTGGCCCGTGGCCGGCCGCTGCTGGTCACCCGGGCGACACCGGAGGCCGCGGCGGCGGTCCTGGACGCGGTGCCGGACGCGACCTACCACGTGGCCGCACGCGTCATCACGCTGGCGCAGGGCGACGTGCCGGCCGGCCGGGGCACGATCCTGGTCGCCAGCGCGGGCACGTCCGACATCCCCGTCGCGGAAGAAGCGGCGTTGACGGCGAGCCTGATGGGCAATGACGTGGAGCGGCTCTACGACGTGGGCGTCGCGGGGCTGCACCGCCTGCTCTCGGCGCGCGAGCAGCTTGGCCGGGCGCGCGTGATCATCGTGGTCGCCGGCATGGAGGGCGCGCTGCCCAGCGTGCTCGCCGGCCTCGTGTCCGTGCCGGTCATCGCCGTGCCCACCAGCGTCGGCTACGGCGCCAGCTTCGGCGGCGTCGCGGCGCTGCTCGGCATGCTGAACAGCTGCGCGAACGGTGTGACGGTGGTGAACATCGACAACGGCTTCGGCGCCGCGGCGACGGCCTCGTTGATCAATCATCTATAGCCCTTCCCCACTCCCCATGCTGGCGGCGATCAGGCAACTGGAGTTCGACCGCGTGGTCGCCGTCCTCGCGGATCTGGCGATCACGCCCGCGGGACGCGACCGGCTGGAGGCCCTCGCGCCCGCGGCGGACCCGTCCGTCGTGCGGCGCCTGCTGGCCACGACGTCCGAGGGCGTCCGCTTTCACGCGAGCCACCGCGGATTCCCGCTGCGGGCGCCGGAAGATCTGGCGTCCACGCTCGACGCGCTGGACGTCGTCGGGCGGCCGCTCGAACCGCTGCGCCTGCTCGGCCTCGCCGACCATCTGGATTCGATCGAGGAGACGCGGCGGGCGATCCTCGCCACCGGCGATGCCTTCCCGCTCCTCAAGGGCATCGCGCTCGGCGCCAGCGCGTTCAGGGACGAGATCGCGCGCGTGCGCCGCGCCATCGACCCGGGCGGCGACGTGGCGGACCACGCGAGCCCCGCACTCGCCGCCATCCGGGAGCGGCTGCGCCGGCAGCGCAGCCGGCTCCGGACGACGCTCGAGGGATTCCTGCGCGGGCGCGACACGTCGCAGTACCTGCAGGATCAGGTCGTCACGGACCGGAACGGCCGCTTCGTGCTGCCGGTCCGGGCCGAGCACCGGCAGTCGATCCCGGGCATCGTGCACGGCGCGTCCACGACGGGCGCGACGCTGTTCCTCGAACCGCTGGCGACGGTCGAGATCAACAACGACATCGTCGCGGGGCAGGAGGAGGAGATCGAGGAGGTCCGCCGGATCCTGCTCGAGCTGACCGACGCGTTCCGCGCGCGGCCGGACGACCTCGCGGCAACGCTCGAGGCGGCCACGGCGCTTGACGTCATTCAGGCCAAAGCGCGCCTGTCGGGCCGCATGCGGGGTCTGGAACCCGCACTCTCGCAGGACGGCACGTGGACGCTGGTCGCGGCGCGCCACCCGCTGCTGATCGAGCAGGGCATCACGCCCGTGCCCGTGGACGTCACGCTGGAGCCGCCGGCCCGCGTGCTCGTCATCACGGGTCCGAACACGGGCGGCAAGACGGTCGCGCTCAAGACGGCGGGGCTGCTCTCCGTCATGGCGCAGTCGGGCCTGCACGTGCCGGCCGCCGAGGGCACCACGCTGCCGGTCTTCCGGACGATCTTCGCGGACATCGGCGACTCGCAGTCGATTGCCGCGAGCCTGAGCACGTTCTCGGCCTACATCACGAACGTCGTGACGATCGACCGGCAGCTGGACACGCCCGCGCTGGTACTGCTGGACGAAGTGGGCGCCGGCACGGACCCGGCCGAGGGCGGCGCGCTCGGCACGGCCGTGATCGACCACTTCCGCCAGCGCGGGGCCTACGTCATCGCCACGACGCACGACGACGTCATCAAGACGTACGCATCGACGACCGACGGCGTGATCAGCGCCGGATTCAGCTTCAACCCCGAGACCTTTGCGCCGACCTATCGCCTGGTCTACGGCTCGCCCGGCCGGAGCATCGCGCTCGAGATCGCGGCGCGGCTGGGCATGCCGCCCGCGGTCATCGCCGCGGCGCGCGGACGCCTGAGCCATCGCGAGCGCGACCTGGCGGACCACCTCGCGAAGATCGACCGCGACCTGCACCAGATCGAGCAGGATCGCGCGCGGCTCGACCAGGAGCGGAGCGTGCTGGCCTCCCGCGAACGGTCGCTGCGCTCGAAGGAGGCCGCCCTCGCGGAGCGCGAAGCCACGTTCCGCACCCGCGTGAACGACCGCGTCGACGAACGCGTGCGCGAGGCGCGGAAGGAGATCGACGCCGTCGTCGACGCGCTGAAGGCCCACTCGGCGGCGCTGCGCACGCAGGCCGGCGGGCTCGTCACGCCGAAGCTCACGACGGGCGACGCGGGCCTCGTGCGCGCCGAGGCGCGCGCGGCGGTCGACGAGATCGCGGCCGCGGTCCGGGGCAGCGCCGGCCGCGCACCCGCGGCGCCCCCTGACGCCGCCGGGCACCGCGCCGCGCCACTCGTCGCCGGCGCCCGCGTGACGGTCGCGGGCCTCGGCCTCGAGGGCATCGTCGCCAGCATCGCGAACAACCAGGTCGACGTGGACGTGCACGGCAAGCGCATGCGCGTGGCGAAGACGGACGTGCGCGTGCTCGCCGGACCGGTCGCGACCAGCGGCACGGTCGCCCTCCGGGTGGACCTGGCGCCGCGCGACGCGCAGCCCGCGGAGCTGAACGTCATCGGCCTCACCGTCGACGAGGCGCTGACGAAGCTCGAGCGGTTTCTCGACGATGTCACGACCAGTGAGCACCAGGCGGTGCGCGTCGTCCACGGCTTCGGCACGGGCCAGCTCCGCCGCGCGGTCGGCGCGTTCCTCCGGGAGCATCCGCTCGTGGCGCGCGTCGAACAGGCGCCGGCGAACCAGGGCGGCGGCGGGGCGACGGTGGCGGAGCTGAAGGACTGATGGCGCTCCTCCCGCAGAACTTCATCGAGGACCTGAAGCTCCAGGCCGACATCGTCACCGTCATCCAGGACTACGTCTCGCTCAAGAAGGTCGGCGCCACCTACAAGGGCCTGTGTCCGTTCCACGGGGAGAAGACGCCGTCCTTCCACGTCAACCGCGACAAGGGCTTCTTCCACTGCTTCGGCTGCAACGTCGGCGGCGACGTGATCAAGTTCGTCGAGCTGCACGAGAAGGTCGGCTTCTTCGAGGCGGTGAAGCTGATCGCCGGGCGCTTCGGCATCACCGTGCCCGAGCCGGAGCAGACCGACGAGCAGCGCGCGAGCAGCGCCGAGCGCGAGAGCCTGCTCGCCGTCCACGAAGCCGCGGCGAAGTGGTTCCGCGAGCAGCTCGCGACGCCGGCCGGCGCGCGCATCCGGACGCAGATCGCGGACCGCGGCGTGACGGACGCCACGTCGGAGGTGCTGGGGCTCGGCTTCGCGCCGCCCGGCCGCGACGGGCTGACGAGACACCTGCTCAAGATCGGCTTCGCGCAGAGCCTGCTCGTCCGCGGCGGGCTGGCCTTCGAGCGCGAGGATCGGTCGCTCGTCGATCGCTTCCGGAGCCGGCTGATGGTGCCCATCGCGCGCGACTCCGGCGCGATCGTGGCGTTCGGCGGCCGCGCGGTCGATTCGGACCAGCAGCCGAAGTACCTCAACTCCCCCGAGACGCCCATCTACACCAAGAGCCGCACGCTCTACGGGCTGCACCTGAGCAAGGCGGCAATCCGGGAGCGGAAGTTCGCGGTGCTCGTCGAGGGCTACTTCGACTTCGCGCAGGTCTACCAGAGCGGGCAGCAGGCCGTGGTGGCCTCGTGCGGCACGGCGCTGACGGCGCAGCAGGCGGCACTCCTCCGCCGCTTTGCGGGGCGCGTGGTGCTGAGCTACGACCCGGACGCCGCGGGACAGGGCGCCGCCGCCCGGTCGTCGGAACTGCTGGTCGCCGAAGGCTTCGACGTGAACGTGGCGGTGCTGCCGGCGGGCGAGGACCCGGACGTCTTCATCCGGCGCCACGGCGGCGCCGAGTACGTGGCCCGGCTGAAGCAGTCGCGCCCGTATCTCGACTTCCTGCTCGACCGGGCCGCGGCGGGCGTCGATCCCAACACCGCGGACGGCCGGGCCAACCTGGTCGCCGCGATGGTGCCCGTGGGCAGTCGCATCCCCGATACCGTCCGGCGCCAGATCTTCGCGGAGGCCGTGGCCAGCCGTGCCCGGGTGCCGCTGGACCTTGTCCTGAAGGAATTTACCCGGGCCGCCTCCGGTCCATCCGGTAAGGTGGAGGCGGCACCGGCCGTCAGGGTTCGTCCGCTTGGGCAGCTCACCAAAGCCGAGCGCGCGCTGCTCTGGATGCTCGTGCATCAACCGGAAATGGGCATTTCTGCCTTGAAGGGCCTGGAAATGGGGGATTTGGACGGTCTCGGCTCCAGGCCGGTGCTGGATCTTGCGCGCAAACTGAACGAAAATAACGGTTTCTCGTCAGCGGCACTGCTCGAACAACTGGACATGGCCCATGCCACTCTCCTGACGGAGGCGGCGGCGGAGTCAGAAGCCCCTTCGCTCGATGCGGTGTCGTGCGTACGGGCGCTGCGAAAACTGCGCTACGAGCGGGAACGGGTGGCGAACCAGCTCGCGCTGGATCGGCTGCAGGCGGCGAAAGGCTCCATGGATCCCGGAGTCGACACGCTGTTGAACGAGAAGCGGTTTCTGATTGCTCAGATCGAAGCGCTCAAGGACGTGAAGGAGTAGACCTTGTCGATTGAAGAACGGTACGACGAAGTACGGCAGCTCGTCAGCCAGGGGAAGGAACGGGGCTATCTCCTCTATGACGAGGTGAACGAGCAGCTGCCGTCGGAGATCGTGTCCGCCGACGACATCGACGAGCTCTTCGGACTCTTCAGCAGCAACGGGATCGAGATCGTCGATTCCGACAAGGCCTACCGCGAGGACAAGAGCTTCGACCGCGACAGCGGCGACGAGCCGGAGCTGGACCTCACGCCCGGCACGCTCGAAAAGACGAACGACCCCGTCCGCATGTACCTGCGCGAGATGGGCACGGTCCCGCTCCTGACCCGCGAGGGCGAGGTGGCCATCGCCAAGCGCATCGAGCGGGGCAAGCTCGCCGTCATCAAGTCCATCTCCCGCACGCCGACCGTGGCCACGCGCATCATCCAGATGGGTGACGCGCTGCGCGCCGGCGAACGCACGGTCCGCGAGCTGGTGATCTTCACGGACGAGGAAATCACCGAGGAGCGCATCGAGGAGCGCGCCGCCGAGGTGCTCGGCCAGATCGAGGCCGTCAGGAAGGCGCGCCTCCAGTACCAGAAGCTCGGCGAGAAGCTCAACGAGATCCCGAAGGCCGACAAGAAGAAGTACCGCCGGGCGCAGCTCAAGACCATGCGCGCCCGCATCGACGTCTCGAAGTACATCCGCGTGATCGAGTTCACCGAAACGGTGAAGCGCCGCCTGATCGAGGACATCAAGGACGCGGTGTCGTCCGTCTACGAGGTCCAGCGCGAGGTCAACAGCATCGAGAAGATGTTGAACCCGAAGGTGCCGGCGAAGAAGGCGCCGAAGCTGCGCGAAGAGGACCGGAAGAACCTCTCGAAGCAGCAGAAGGACCTCAAGCTGAAGGTCAAGGCGATGACCGCGGAACTGGAGGAGACGACCGAGCGGCTCGACCGCACGATCGAAGTCATCCAGCGCGGCGAGGCGCAGGCCGAGCAGGCGAAGAAGGAGCTGGTCGAGGCCAACCTCCGCCTCGTCGTCTCCATCGCGAAGAAGTACACGAATCGCGGCCTGCAGTTCCTGGATCTGATCCAGGAGGGCAACATCGGCCTGATGAAGGCCGTCGACAAGTTCGAGTACCGCCGCGGCTACAAGTTCTCGACCTACGCCACGTGGTGGATCCGCCAGGCGATCACGCGCGCGATCGCCGACCAGGCCCGCACGATCCGCATCCCGGTCCACATGATCGAGACGATCAACAAGCTGATCCGCACGTCGCGGGCGCTCGTGCAGGAACTCGGCCGCGAACCGACCTCGGAGGAAATCGCCAAGCGGATGGACATCCCGGTCTCGAAGGTCCGCAAGGTCCTGAAGATCGCGCAGGAGCCCATCTCCCTCGAAACGCCGATCGGCGAAGAGGAAGATTCGCATCTTGGCGACTTCATCGAGGACAAGAACATCGTGTCCCCGGCCGAGGCCGTCATCAACCTGAACCTCAAGGAGATGACCGAAGACGTCCTGCGCACGCTGACGCCCCGTGAGGAGAAGGTCATCAAGATGCGCTTCGGCGTCGGCGACGGCAGCGAGCACACGCTCGAGGAAGTCGGCCAGAACTTCGCCGTCACGCGCGAGCGCATCCGCCAGATCGAGGCCAAGGCGCTCAGAAAGCTCCGCCACCCCTCGCGCAGCCGCAAGCTCAAGGCGTTTCTGGAAGGAAGAACCTAGAAGCGGACTCGAGCCGGCGAGATGAGGGACTCTCTTACGAAGGATCGGAGGATTCCGCAACTCGCCCGGATCTCAACGAGCCCAATGGGCTCGCCCTGCGTGGGCGGGCCTGCCCGCCCGCGCCAGAAGACACTGCCCCACGGGCGCGCCGCGAGGACGGGCATGCCCGTCCTCGCAAGAGAACACTGCCCCGTCGGGCTCGCATGAAACAGACGAGCCCGCCAGGGCCCGCGTTTGAGTGCATCGAGTTCGCATAACCTATAGAGCGCCTGCGAACTCGATGCACTCAAACGCGGGCCCGTAGCTCAGTGGTTAGAGCGGCCGGCTCATAATCGGTTGGTCCCTGGTTCGAATCCAGGCGGGCCCACTCTTCAGGAGAGCGTATGCTGCCGGATCTGGAACGCCTGATTACGCTGCAGCAGGTGGACGCCGACGCCGCCGACGCCCGCCGGCACATCGCCGCCCATCCGGACCTGGTGAAGGCCGCGGATGCCCGGCTGGCCGCCGCGCGGGCGGTCGTGGACGCCGCCAGGCTCGCGCTGAAGACATCCCAGGACGAGCGGCGCGAACTGGAGAAGCAGGCGGCGCTCTTCCAGGGCCGGCTCTCCAAGTTCCGGGACCAGCAATCCGCCGTCAAGACCAACCGCGAGTACCAGGCGCTCGGCCATGAGATCGAGACGGCCACGGCCGAGCTCGGCGCCGTCGAGGAGCAGGAGATCACGAAGATGGTCGAGGCGGACGGCCTCACCGCCGCCGTCAAGGACGCCGAAGCGCTCCTCGCCGCCAGGCAGAAGGACGTGGACGCCGAGAAGGCCGCGCTCGCGCAGGCGCTGGCCGGCCACGAGGCCCGTCTGAAGGACGCGCTCGCCGCCCGGGCCGGCATCGTCGCCGGCCTCTCCGCTCCGGCACTCGCCATCTACGAGCAGGTGGCCCGGGTCAGAAAGGGCGTCGGGCTCAGCCTGGCGCAGGATGGCCTGTGCTCCGCGTGCCACGTGCGCCTGCGGCCGACGGTCTACCAGCAGGTGCGGCGCAACGACGCCCTCGTCCAGTGCGAGAGCTGCCAGCGCATCCTCTACTTCGTCGCTCCGCCCGCCTCGGCCGAGCCGGCTCAGCCGGCCGCCACGGCGTCCTAGAACCCCGGGCGGACGCGCGCCCGTGGGACAATGACGGATGTCTTCATCCCGCGAGCCATCCCCGAAAGCGGGATTTGCCGACCTCGGTCTCTCTGACGCCCTGCTGGCGGCCCTGACCGCCCTCGGCTACGAGGAACCCACGCCCGTCCAGGCGGCCTCCATTCCCATCCTGCTCGCGCGCCGCGATCTGCTCGCGCAGGCGGCGACCGGCACGGGCAAGACCGCCGCCTTCGCGCTGCCGATGCTGCAGCGGCTCGCCGAACCCGAGCCCGACACGGATGCGCCCGATGCCACCGCGGAACCCGCGGCCCGCGACCTGAAGAAGCGGGCGGCCGGCATCATGGAAGCGCCGCCGAGGCTCGTGGGCCGGAAGAAGCGGACCGTGCCCGGGCAGGTCGGCGGCGTGGTGCTGGTGCCCACGCGCGAACTGGCGATGCAGGTCAGCGAGGCGCTGCACAAGTACGCGAACGGCACGGGCCTGACCGTCGTGCCGCTCTACGGCGGCGCGTCGATGGAGCAGCAGATCCGCGCGCTCGCACGCGGTGCCGAGATCGTCGTGGCGACGCCGGGGCGCGCGCTGGACCACCTCCGCCGTGAGACGCTCTCGCTGGCGAAGGTCCGGCTGCTCGTGCTCGACGAGGCCGACGAGATGCTCGACATGGGCTTCGCGGAAGACCTCGAGGCGATCATCGGCGCCGCCCCGGCCACGAAGCAGACGGCGCTCTTCTCTGCGACGCTTCCCGCGCGGATCCTGAAGATCGCCGAGCGGCACCTCCGCTCGCCCGAGCGGGTCCGCATCGCCGTCGAGAAGACCGCGACCGGGAAGGCGCCCCGTGTGCGGCAGGTCGCCTACATCGTGCGCCGCGACCAGAAGGCCGCCGCGCTCGATCGGATTCTCGACATGGAAGGTCCGGACACGGCGATCGTGTTCTGCCGGACGCGGATCGAGGTCGACACGCTCGTCGAGGCGCTCAGCGCGCACGGCTATCGCGCCGAGGCCCTGCACGGCGGGATGCAGCAGCGCCAGCGCGACGCCGTGATGAGCCGCGTGCGGGCCGGCAAGACGGACCTGCTGATCGCGACCGACGTCGCCGCGCGCGGGCTCGACATCGACCGGATCACGCACGTCGTCAACTACGACCTGCCGTCCGACCCCGAATCCTACGTGCACCGGATCGGCCGCACCGGCCGCGCCGGCCGCACGGGCACCGCGATCACGCTCCTCGACCCGCGGGAACACCGGCACCTGCGCAACATCGAGCGGATGACGCGGCAGACGATCGAGATCGCCACCGTGCCGACCGTCTCGGACCTGCGGGCGCGCCGCCTGGAGCAGACGGCCACGGGCCTGCGCGCGCTGCTCGCGGAGGGCGGCTTCGAGGCCGCCCGGACGGTCGTCGCGGGTCTCGCCGCCGAGTTCGACGTGATCGACGTCGCCGCGGCGGCGGTCATGCTCGCCGATCGCGCGGCCGGCGGGACGAACGACGACGTCGAGATCGCCGCGGCGGCACCCGCCTCCGGCTCGCCGGCGGGGCGCGGCCACATGGCCCGGTCCGGCGGCGACAGCCGCCGGCAGTCGGACGGCGGCGCGCGCATCTTCTTCGGCGCGGGGCGCAAGGCCGGCATCCGGCCGGCCGACCTCGTGGGGGCGATCACGGGCGAAGCCGGGCTGCCGTCCCGCGCCGTCCGCGTCGTGCAGATCGCCGAGGCGTTCTCCGTCGTCGAGGTGCCTGACGAGGAGGCGGACGCCGTCATCGCCGCGGTCGGCGCCGGCGGCCTGCGCGGCAAGCGCGTCACCGTCCGGCGCGACCGCCACTGAGCACCGCCCGCCTGACCCGTTTCGGGGATGGACAAACCGCGGCGGCGTGATAAATATCGCCCCGCATGTGCCCCGTCGGGTGGGGCATGGACAGGGGTGACTCCATGAAACGGATTCTGTTCGCGGCGGTGCTCTGCCTCGCATCTGCCCTCGTCGGGGCCAACTGGTCCACCATCACGGCGGCCCCGTCGAAGCTCTCCACCGAGGACTTCACCGAGATCCAGCGGCTGCTCTACACTAACCACACCGGCTACGACTTCGCCTTCCGCGACAACGGGAAGATGTGGGCCGACTCGTTCACGGACGACGCCGTGCTCGACAACCCCCCGTCGCATCTGGTCGGCCGCAAGCAGATTCAGGCCTACTCCACTGACCCGCTCGTCAAGGACCCCGAGCGCAAGCTGCGCCACTGGACGACGACCTTCAACGTGCAGCCGCACCCGGAGGGCGCGATCCTGTCCGCCTTCTACATTGCGGTGACCAACACGGGCCCGAAGCGCGAGATGCTGATCGGCGGCACGGGCCGCTACGAGAGCCTCGTGGTGAAGACGAAGGACGGCTGGCGCATCAAGCACCACGTCGTCATCTCCGAAGGCGGCATCTTCGCGAACACCCTCGCGAAGTAGGGAAGAGGACACCCTCATCATGAAGACGTATCTGTTCGCCGCGGGGCTCTGCCTCGCCTCCGCCGTCATCGGCGCCAACTGGTCCACCATCACGGCGGCCCCGTCGAAGCTCTCCACCGAGGACTTCACCGAGATCCAGCGGCTGCTCTACACCAACCACACGGGCTACGACTTTGCCTTCCGCGACAACGGCAAGATGTGGGCGGAGTCGTTCACCGAGGACGCGGTGCTCGACAACCCACCCTCCCACCTGGTCGGCCGCAAGCAGATCCAGGCCTACGCGACCGACCCCCTCGTCAAGGATCCGGACTACAAGCTCCGCCACTGGACGACGACCTTCAACGTGCAGCCGCACAAGGACGGCGCGATCCTCTCGGCCTTCTACATCGCCGTCACCAACACGGGCCCGAAGCGGCAGATGGTGATCGGGGCGACGGGACGCTACGAGAGTCTCGTCGTGAAGACGAAGGATGGGTGGCGCATCAAGCACCACGTGGTGATCTCCGAAGGCGGCATCTTCGCGAACACCCTGACGAAGTAGCCGCGCGGCGACCCGCGCCCGGGCGACCGGGCGGGAGTGGCGGAGGCCGTCGCGGGCTCGATCGGGCTGACCGGTACTGGCTCGCGGGATGGCTCAGCGTGTGGGCCGCACGGGTTCAAACGCCAGCAGCACGTTTCCCGGCGCGTTGCCGCCGATGGCGGCGTACCCGGAGTTCATGAAGAACATCCCGTTGGCGACGACGGGGCCGGGGCCATTCAGCATCCCGCCGCGACCCTCGACGCCGTTCACTGTCTGATATTCGCGCACGGAGTTGTATTCCCAGAGGAGGGCACCGTCCTTCGTGGAATAGGCGCGCATCACGCCGTCGAGCGTGCCGGAGAACACCACGCCGGGGATCACCGTCACGGCCGCGGACTGCGCGGGCAGGCACGTCCCTGACGTCGGGCATCCCGGGCGGATGCTCCAGACCTTCGCGCCGGTGGCCAGGGACACGGCGGTCAGACCGCCAGCCTCCTTGTTCAGAAACTGGTCCGATGTCGCGAAGTAGCCCTGGTCGTTGTCCGCCGCCGGGCCGAACTGCACGCCGCCGGTCGCGCTGCCGCGGCCCACGCGCTGCTGCCACAGGATCTCGCCGTTCCTGTCGGGGTCGAAGCCCCACGCGATGCCGGACTTCTGTCCTGCGATCAGCACATCCTTCCCGTTGGCCATGCGACGCAGGATGGGATTGGCGCCAAAGTCAAAGTCAGGTCCCATCTCGGGCGGGCAGGTTTCAGACTTCGGGTTGGCCTGCTGTGCACACCCGGTGAGCCACACATCGCCCTTGAGCACCTGACGGACCCAGGCGCGCCGACCACTCTTCAGGTCGAACGCGATGACCGCGTCGCTGCTGCCTTCGGCCGGAGCGCTGTAGCCGTCACCGGTGGCGACATAGAGCAGCTTCCGCTTCACGTCGACCGTGACGGCCGACCAGATTGCGGCGCCAGACGGTCCGTACATCTGGGTACCGAGCGACGTCTTCTTCGTCGGCGCCGGCGGTTCCGGAATCGTGTAGCCGGTCCACACGCGCTTACCCGTGACCGCGTCATACGCAATCACGCTCCCGCGGAACGTGCAGCACGGGTAGTTCGGGAGCCCGCCGGCGGACTCCTCACCGGACGACATGGGGACGTAGAGACGGCCGTCGTAGAGGGCGGGCGTGCCGGTGATACGCGCCAGCGGGTGCGGCTCGGGATGATCCGACCAGAGGCGCTCGCCCGTGTCCGCATCGAGGGCGTAGACGTTGGCGGAGGCATCGCCGAAGTAGACGGCGCGCCGGCGGCCGCCTCCCTTGAACGGCCCCACGCTCATCCCCGTCCGCACGCCGGACCGCGCCTGAAAGGACCAGTGCACGCAGCCCGTTTCGGCGTCGAGCGCGTAGACATAGCCCGAGTCCGACCCGGCGTAGACGCGTCCGTCAACCACCGCCGGCTGCCCATAAGCCGATGCCGTGCGCGGAAAGCCGAAGGCCCACTTCAGCGTGAGTTTCGGCACGTCGGCCGCGGTGATCCCGGGCGAGGCCTGAAAGCGCGAGTTGCCGAGGTCGGCCCCCCACCCATTCCAGTCGGCGCCCACCCTGCGCCGCGCGACCGGCGCGGCGCTCGTGCAGCGGTTCGGCATCCTGGCGGCGTCACCCACCGTGGGATCACCGAACGGCCGGCCGGAGAGGTACACCGCCATCGTGCGCTTCTGATCGTCGGTGAGGGGGCCGGCCTGGGCGCTCATCTTGCCGTTCGTCAGGGCAGCCAGGATGGCCTCGGGTGCGAACGCGCGCAGGGCATCGCGGCCCGGTGCGCGCTCGACGGCCCCCGAATCGTGGCACCCGGAGCAGTGGCGCACGTAGAGGGGCAACGCGGTGGTGACGGGCAACGGCGCCTGGAGCGTCTGGCCGGAGGCGGCGCCCGCAGCACTGAGGATTGACACCGCAAGGATCGCCGCGTGGAGTCGAGTGCGCCTGTGCATGGCGCGGTGATTCTATGTGAACAGCGGCGCGACCCTGCCGGCCTTCCGGACGCGGATCACTCCCGCGAGGCGGCCGATACCTTCGCCTTCTCTCCGGTAGGAAAAGAGCACCTCCGGGTGACAGGCCGTGCAGAGCCGGCTCGCGTGCACCTGCCCGGCGGGCACGCCAGCGCGCACGAGCTGGTCAACGTTGGCGGTCCAGAGGTCGAACCGCAGACCGTTGTTCCGGGTAAACCATCGCCCACGTGCCTCCGATCCATGGCCGGCGGCTTCACATGCCTCCACCACGGACGTCCCCACCTCGTAGCAGCAGGGACCAATACCCGGACCCAGCGCGACGACCACATCCGCGGGTCTGCTGCCGAACGCCTGCGCCATCGCGTGAAGCGCCGCGACGCCGGTCCCGGCCACCGTGCCCCGCCAGCCGGCATGTGCCGCCGCCACCGCACCTATGCGGCGGTCGGCCAGGAGCAGCGGCACGCAGTCCGCCCCACGCACGGCCAGCGCGCAACTGGCGTGGTCGGTGGCGAAGGCGTCTGCCTCCGGCGCAGGCACGACCGGCGGCAGGGGTTTGCCGGCGTGCACGACGACGACCTCCCGTCCGTGCACCTGCCGCAGGCGCAGCACGGAGGGTTCAGGCAGGTCCATCGATGCCGCCAGCGATTCCCACCCCTCGTCCCGCGGGGATCCGGCCCCGGCCCCGACGCGCAACGTCAGCACGCGGGTCGTGAACAGGTGCGGGGCTACGGCCAGCAAGGGTTCACACACGAGCGCCGCGCCCCAGGGCTCGGTTGACCAGCGGAACGCGGGCGGCAACGGTGGAAGTCTCATCCGCAGGGATAATGATCGCCGAAAGTCATGGACATCATCGGAACCGGGCTCGACGCGACGGAGATCGACCGCGTGGACGCGATGATCGCGCGCTACGGGGATCGGTTCGTCCAGCGGATCTTCACCGACGGCGAGATCGCCTACTGCCGGCGGAAGCGCAACAGTGTCGAGTCTTTCGCCGCGCGGTTTGCGGCCAAGGAGGCCGGGATGAAGGCGCTCGGCACCGGCCACACACACGGCGTGCTGTGGAAGAGCGTGGAGGTGGTGCGCGGCGCGGGCGGCCCGCCCCAGCTCCGATTCCACGACGCGGCGCTGCGGCGCTTCCAGATGATGGGCGGTACGCGCACGCTGCTGACGCTCACGCACTCCGGTCCGCTCAACCTCGCGCTCGCGCACGTCCTGCTCATCAGGGACTAGTCCCCGGCACGTCGCGTACGCTGCACAGGTACGACGCCTCGGCAGGTCACGACTCGAGCCTGCTGCCCCCTTTCGTCCGTCCGGCCCGTCTATTGGGCCGACGGGCGTGAGGGAGGTCGTGGCGGTGCCGGACGGGCGGGTGCCGCCGGGCGCGCGGGTCTGGCCGCCGGCGGCGGCGCATCGGCGGCAAACGCCAGCAGCGCGTTGCCGCCAACCGCGGCGAAGGAATAGCCGGAGTTCACGAACACCATGCCGCCGGCAACCACGGGCCCGGCGCCGTTGATCGACCCGCCGCGGGCCGCGACGTTGTTTACCGTCGTGAACGGGACGGCGGTGTCCGTCTCCCAGAGCACCGCGCCGTCCTTCGTCGCATACGCGCGCAGCATCCCGTCCAGACTGCCGGCGAAGACTGCCGCGGGCGTGGCCGTGATGGCCGCGGACTTGGCCGGATGGCACGCCGGTCCGGGGTCCGGACACCTCGCGATCCCCCGCTGCGCCCACACCTGCCGTCCGGTGTCGAGCCTGAGGGCGACGAGCAGCCCGGCCTCGGGCGTCGGCGGCTTGCCGTCGGCGCGGAACGGGTAGTCCGAAATCGGCACGTAGACGAACTGGGCGTCCGCCGCCATGCCCCACTCGATCCCGCCCCAGAGCGCGCCAGCCGAGAGCCGGACCTTCCACACCTCCGCCCCCTGCCGGTCGGGGTCGAGCGCGTAGACCTCGCCGGACTTCTGGCCGACGACGAGCACGCTCCGGCCTCCGGGCAGCGCACGGAGGATCACCGACGCCCCGATGTCGAAGTCCGGACCGCCGCCCACGGCGTCGCCCGCGAGCAGCTGGCGCTTCCAGAGCAGACTGCCGTCCTTGAGCGAGAAGGCCAGCACCGCGTCCGTCGTGTCGGCGGCCGGCTGCGTGAACCCGTTGCCCGTGCCCACGTACACGGCACCGCGCGCGAGGTCCACGGTCGGCGCGCTCCAGATCGACGCCCCGGCCGGCGCGTACCGATCGAGCCCGTTCGGCTTCGTGCCGACCTTCCTCGGCGCCTCCGGGATCGCGTAGGCCTTCCAGAACACGGTGCCGGTGTGCGCGTCGAGCGCGACCAGGCTTCCGCGGAACGTGCAGCACTCGTAGTTCGGGTTGCCGGCCTGCGCCTCCTCGCCGACGCCGGACACGGGCACGTAGAGGCGGTCCGCGGCGAGCACCGGCGTCCCGGTGATCCGGCCCATCGGGTGGGTGTCCACCTTCTCACGCCACGCGAGCACACCGGTCCTGGCATCGACGGCGTAGACCGTGCCGCGGATGTCGCCGAAGTAGATGAGCGCCTGGCCCTCCGTGAACGCGGACGTGCCGATCGCGACGCCGGACCGCACGGCGGCGTCGGCGGCGAACGCCCAGTGATAGCAGCCCGACTGCGCGTCGATGGCGTAGACGAGCCCGGCTTCACTGCCGACGTAGACGCGCCCGGCCGCGACCGTGGGCTGCGAATAGGCGTGCGTGGCGCCCGGGAAGCCGAACGCCCACTTGAGCTTCAGGGTCGGCACGGCCGCGGCGGCGA
>JBFXBH010000035.1:0-20607 GCA_050183355.1 Vicinamibacterales bacterium
GACGTCCACCGGAAGGTTCGCCGTGGCGCGCTCCAGCCAGCGGACCGCGCCGTGCGGGTCGCCGGCGAGCAGCCGGGCGCGCCCCATTCCCAGCAGCACGGCGGGTGACGGACGGTCGCGGGCGGCCAGCGGGGCGAGCACCGCCTCGGCCTCGGCCCGCAGCGGGCGGTCGCCTTCGGCCTCGGCCCGGTCGAGCAGGATGAGCCCCCTCGCGCCTTCGAGCGCCGCGTGGCCCGGGAACTGATCCTCGGCACGTTCGAGCCGCCTGATCGCCGAGTCGTACTTGCCGGCCGCGGAGAACGCGGCGACGACGGCGGCGGCACGGCCCGGGTTCGAGGGCTCCAGGGCGGCGATGGCGTCGAGGGCCTCGGCGGCCTCCTTGACGCGGCCCAGGTCGAGGAGCACCTCGCCGAGCTGTTCGCGGGCGGGAATCAGCACGGGCTTGAGCGCGACCGCACGGCCGAACGCCCGGGCCGCCTGCGCCGGGTTCCGCTGGCGCAGCGCCAGGCCCTCCACGTAGTGCGCTTCGGCCAGCCGGTCGTCGAGCGCGATCGCGCGCCGCGCGGACGCCAGCGCGGCCGAGGCCTCGCCGTCGGTGAGTTCGGCGCCCGCGAGCTTGACCAGGACGAGCGGCGCGCGCTCGTCGAGGGCTAGGTAGGCGCGATAGGCCTCGACGGCTCGTGCCGGCTGCCCGAGCGCGAGGTACACGTCGCCGAGCAGTTCCCGGGCGCGGGTGGAAGAGGGGTCGAGGGCGCCAGCCGCTGTGAGGTCGGCGAGCGCCGCCTGCAGCTCGCCGCGCCGGCGATAGGCGTCGCCGCGTTTGACGCGGGCGACCGTCGAGTCCGGCTTGATGGCCATCGCGCCGCTGAAGGCCGCGGCGGCGGCGGAGGTGTCCCCGGCGGCGAGGGCCGCGTCGCCGTCGCGGATCAGGGCCCGGAACGAGCGGTCCTGGCCGATGGTGTTCCAGCCGAGCACGATCCCGGCCACGATGGCCGACACGACGGCGGTCACGGCGGAACTCCGGCGCACGTCCGCATCCTACCGCCATCCGGCGGGGGACTGGCAGTCCGTGGTGCCCGGGAACCTGCGGGACCCGCCGGTGTCCAACTCAGCAGGCGGCGGGGAGTACACTCACAGGCAGGCGGGACGGGCACGGCCCGGAGGAGCAGGCGTGAACGAGTGGGACACGGCAACCTGGGATGCGGCGGCGCCGGCGGAAGCGGCGCTCATTGCCCGCTGCGCGAGCGGCGACCAGCAGGCCTGCGCCGAACTGGTCAGCGCCCACCAGCGCATGGTCTTCAACCTCGCCTACCACCTGCTCGGCAATCAGGACGAGGCGCGCGACCTGTCGCAGGAGGTCTTCCTGCGTGTGTTCCGGACGCTCGGATCGTTCCGGGGCGAGTCCGCGCTCCGGACGTGGATCTACCGCATCGTCGTCAACCAGGCGCGCAACCGGCAACGCGGGTGGATGCGCCGGCATCGCAAGGACCAGATTTCACTGGACCAGCACGTGGAGGAAATCGGAGACCTGCCGTGCGCGAGCCGGCTGCCGGATGGCGTGCTGGCGTCGAAGGAAGCCGCGGCGAAGCTCTGGCAGGCGCTCGACCGGCTGCCATTCGATCAGCGCACCGCGATGGTGCTCCGGGAAGTGGACGGCCTGCGCTACGAGGAGATCGCGTTCTCGCTGGGCATTGCCGTGGGGACGGTGAAGTCACGGCTCACGCGCGCGCGGCAGGCCCTGCGCGCCGAGCTGCTGGGGGTGCGGCCATGACGCCACCGATGGTGGGTTGCGAGACGGCCCGGCCGCTCCTGTCGGAGTTCGTGGACGGGGAACTGGCGGTGCCGGAGCAGGTGATGATGGAGGCCCACGTCCGCGTGTGCCGGGAGTGCGCCGCGCACGTCGAGGACCTGCAGGTGATCGGCGGCAGCCTCCGGCGGGCGGCGCCGTGCACGCCGGGCGTCGACCTCGACCTCGATGTGATGGTGGGGCAGCTGTCGGAGCGCGTGCAGGCGGAGCACGCGATGTCGTGGGCCGTGCGGGTCCGGCAGCTGTGCGGCGAGCGCCGCGTGGCCTGGGCGCTGGCCGGCGCCACGTGCGGCGTCGTGGTCTGCGCGCTGCTGACGGCGGCGCTCGCGTTCGCGCTGGAAGTGCAGACGGCCAACTCGCTCGCCTCCGTGATGCGGGTGCTGGCCAGCCCGGGGTCCGACGCCAATCCGATGATGCTGGACGCGCGGATGCTGCCGCCGCGGCTGACGATTCCCGCCTACGCGGACGACGCGCCCGAGCTCTCGGCCCTGGCGGACGACGTGGTCTTCGCCATCGCGGGCACGGTCACGCGGCAGGGCAAGCTGCGTGATTACACCGTGCTTGGAGACGGCATGGTCCACGACTCGGTCTGGCACGACGGGGACCGTCGTCGCGCCCGCGCGACGGGTGAGTCCGCCGGCGGACCGGAGGCCTTCATGGAGCGTGCCGTGTCGCGGCTGCGTTTCGCGCCGGCCCAGTCGCAGGGGGAGCCGGTGGCGGTGAACCTGGTCTGGGTGGTGGCGCGGACGACGGTGCGCGGATCCACCCGTGATGTGCTCCCGGCCAGCGGCCCCCTGAGCCCGCGCCGCCCGTCCTGAGCGTCAGGCGCGGTCGAAGCGGTCCAGGGTCATGACCTTGTTCCACGCCGCCACGAAGTCCTGCACGAACTTCTCCTTCGCGTCCGCGCTGGCGTAGACCTCGGCGAGCGCCCGGAGCTGCGAGTTGGACCCGAACACGAGGTCCACGCGCGTGGCGGTCCACCGGACCCTGCCCGTGCGGCGATCGCGCCCTTCGAAGACGTCCTTCGCATCCGAGACCGGCGTCCACTCCGTGCGCATGTCGAGCAGGTTCACGAAGAAGTCGTTCGAGAGCGTCTCGCGCTTCGCGGTGAAGACCCCGTGCTTCGTGCGCCCCGTGTTGGCACCCAGCACGCGCAGGCCGCCGACCAGCACCGTCATCTCCGGCGCCGTCAGCGTCAGTAGTTGGGCCCGGTCGACGAGCAGGTGCTCCGCGGCGACCGGGAACGGACCGCTCAGGTAGTTGCGGAAGCCGTCGGCGGCCGGCTCGAGCACCGCGAAGGACTCGACGTCGGTCTGGTCCTGTCTCGCGTCCATGCGCCCCGGCCTGAACGGCACCTTCACGGCGACGCCGGCCTGTTTCGCCGCCTGCTCGACGGCGGCCGCGCCGCCCAGCACGATGAGGTCGGCGAGCGAGACCTTCATGCCGCCGCGGGCCTTCCGGTTGAACGCGTCCTGGATGCCCGTGAGCGTCTTCAGGACCTTCGCGAGCTGCGCCGGCTGATTGACCGCCCAGTGCTTCTGCGGGGCGAGCCGGATGCGGGCGCCGTTCGCGCCGCCACGCTTGTCCGAGCCGCGGAACGTGGACGCCGAGGCCCACGCCACCGACACGAGCTGGGAGACGGACAGCCCGGACGCGAGGATCCGGCGCTTCAGGTCGGCGATCTCCTTGTCACCGATCAGCTTGTGATCGACGGCGGGAATCGGATCCTGCCAGATCAGTTCTTCCTTCGGCACTTCCGGCCCGAGGTACCGGGCGCGCGGGCCCATGTCGCGGTGCGTCAGCTTGAACCACGCGCGGGCGAATGCATCGGCGAAGGCCTGCGGGTCGTCGAGGAACCGCCGCGAGATCTTCCCGAACTCCGGGTCGAAGCGCAGCGTCAGGTCGGTCGTCAGCATCGTCGGCGTGTTGAACTTGCCGGGGATGTGCGCGTCCGGGATGATCGCCGGCGCGTCCTTCGCCACCCACTGCTTCGCGCCCGCGGGTGACTTCGTCAGCTCCCACTCGTACTTGAACAGCAGCTCGAAGAAGTTGTTGCTCCAGAGCGCCGGGGTCTTCGTCCACGTGACCTCGAGGCCGCTCGAGATCGTGTCGGCGCCGCGTCCTGACTTGTAGCGGCTCACCCACCCGAAGCCCTGCGCTTCGAGGGGAGCGGCTTCCGGCTCCGGGCCCTTGTGCGATTCCGGCGCGGCGCCATGCGCCTTGCCGAACGTGTGCCCGCCGGCGATGAGGGCGACGATCTCCTCGTCGTTCATCGCCATCCGGCCGAACGTGGCGCGGATGTCCTTCGCGGCGGCCAGGTAATCACCGCTCGCGTTCGGGCCCTCCGGGTTGACGTAGATCAGGCCCATGTGGGTGGCGCCGAACGGTCCGAGGTCGCGGTCGCCGCTGAAGCGCTTGTCGGTGCCCAGCCACGCGATCTCCTCGCCCCAGTTCACGTCCTCGTCCGGTTCCCAGACATCGGCGCGTCCCGCGCCGAAGCCGAACGTCCGGAAGCCCATCGACTCCAGCGCCACGTTGCCGGCCAGGATCAGCAGGTCGGCCCACGAGATCGCCCGGCCGTACTTCTGCTTGATCGGCCAGAGCAGGCGCCGTGCCTTGTCGAGGTTGACGTTGTCCGGCCAGCTCCCGAGCGGGGCGAACCGCTGCTGGCCGCGACCGCCGCCGCCCCGGCCGTCGGTGATGCGGTAGGTGCCCGCGGCGTGCCAGGACATGCGGATGAAGAACGGGCCGTAGTGGCCGAAGTCCGCCGGCCACCAGTCCTGCGAGTCCGTCATCAGCCGGACCAGGTCCTTCTTCAGCGCCTTGTAGTCGAGGGTCCTGAACGCCTTCGCGTAGTTGAAGCCGGTGCCCATCGGGTCGGACTTCGCGGAGTGCTGGTGCAGCAGCTCCAGCCGGAGCTGTTCGGGCCACCAGTCCCGGTTGGTCCGGCCGACGCCGGCGATGTGGGTGAATGGGCACTTCGCTTCGGTGGACATACAGGCACTCCTTCGTGGTCAGGCCGAGGGCCGGCGCCGGGACGCCCGGCTGGCCGCACTCAACGTCGCTGGGGCGGGGCGCCAGACGGCGTCCCGGCCGATGCGGCCGTCACCGTGCCGCTGCCGGCGTTGTTCAACGCGTCGGTCGCGCGCACGACGATGGTCCGCTGTTCCTGTCCGGCGTCGAGCGTCAGCTCGACGGTTTCCTCCCGCGAGTCGATCAGCCCGTCCCGCGCATACAGCGGCAGCCAGCGCTGGCCGTCGACGGTGTACTCGACCGCCCTGAGCGGCGACGCCGCGTCGCGGGCCTCGATCGTGATCACGGTGCGCGTGCCGTTGCGGCGGACGCCGGTGGCGGCGATGGTCGGCGCGGTGTTGTCGATGTCGACCACGCCGCTGTCCAGGAACCCGGTCAGCGCCGCGCCTGCGGGATTGGACGGCGCATCCGACGCGACGACACGGAGGGTGTAGGTCCCGTCGGGGACGGACGCGGTGTCCCAGACGGTCAACGCCTCCGTCAGGCGCCGGCGCAGCAGCGTCCAGTCGGCGTCACCCTCGCGTCGGTACTGCACGTCGAACTCGAGGTCGTCGCCGTTGCTGTCTTCCGCGCGCCACTGGAGGGTCAGGAGTCCGTGCTCGTAGGCCTTCTTGCCGAGCTGCACGGCCTCCTTCGGGCTGCCGGCGGCGAGCGCCTTCCGGGCGGGCGGTTCGAGGTCGTAGCCGGCGAGGTCGGGGTCGCCGGACGGGTACGGACGCTGGAACACGACGCCGGGAGGATGGACGGTCACGGCGGCGACGACCGGGCGGGCGTTCCTCGGGAGGTAGCTGGCGGCGACCGACGTCAGGACCGGGGGATCGCCCTGGCCGGCGAGCGCCACGCGCCACTGGAGATAGCGGGCCTTCGGGCTCGCAATCGCGCTGCCGGCGGGGGTGGCGTAGGGCGAGGACCAGTCGCTCCACGTCTCGTCGGGCGTCTGCGTATTGCCCGTGCGGGTGGCGACCTGCACCCGCGCACCGGCCGGTGTGGTGGCGCGCCACCGGATCACGCCCCACGTGGAGACGGACTGCGCGTCGCGGACGTCGGATTCGTACGTGCCGGCCGCGGCGGGGGCCGCATCGAGGCGGAGGATGCGGCCGGGGTTCGACGTGGCATAGACCATGGCCCCCGCCCTGGTGCGCAGCAGCGCCGTGAGGTGCTGCGCCTTCTGGCGCGTCACGAGCGACGCCTCGGCCGGATTGCCGCGCAGGCGGTAGAGGCGTCCGCGGCTGCCGGTCGCGACGAGCAAGGCACCGTCCGGCTCCACAGCTACGTCATACGGCACGTCGCCCTTGACGTCCCACACGGTGTCCCAGAGCCCGTCCGGCTGGATGCGGTAGATGGCGCCGCTGCCGTCCGCCGGGTTGCCGGCGGCGGGGGAAGCTGGTGCGGGTGCGGACGCGTCGGCGGGGACGGCGACCGCGGTCACTTCGACGGTCACCGTGGCGGTCCCGGCCGCCGGTGCCGGGGCGCTGGTCGCCGCGGCCGGCTTTGGCGCTGCGCCGGCGGGTGCCGGTTTCGCGCTCGCGGCGACGGCGTAGAGCGCACCGTCGGGTCCCAGGCGGAGGCTGTGGACATCGGTGTGCGGGGAGTCGATCAGCACGAACGGCTTCCCGGCGGCGTCGAGCTGAATCACGCGGCCGGGTGACTCCGTGCCGACGACGAGGCGGCCGGCGGCATCAAATGCCAGCGACATGGCGTGCGCCGCCTTCGCGGCATAGAACGTCGACGAGGCGCCCGCCGGCGTGACCTTGTAGACGCGGGCCTGGTCGCCGGTGGCGACGAACACGTCGCCGGATGGCGCCACGGCCAGGCTCCAGATGTACGTGTCGGGCGGATCGAAGAACGGCTGGGCCTTGCCCGCGGCGTCGACCTTGAACACGGCGCCATCGGGGGAGGTGCCGACGTAGACCCCGCCGCCGGGTGCGGGCGCCAGCGCGTGGACCTCGAGCTGGTCGGCGTCGAACAGCACGCGGCTGCGTGCGGACGGTTCGACCGCCAGAACCTGACCGTCGTTGCCTGTGCCCGCGTACAGCACGCCGTTCGCGCCTTCGACCAGCGACCAGACGAACGGCACCGCCGGGTCGTGCAGCACGGTCGAGGCGGGCGCGAGCGTGAGCCGGCCGCGGGCGTCGACCGCGAGGTTCTCGAGGTCGCCCTTCAGGAATTCCGCGGCACCTGCCGCCTGCCAGACGGCGGGCGTCGCGGCCGTCAGGACGGTGACCGCGCAGGCGAGGAGCAGGGCGACCAGCACACGGATAGGCATCGGCGAGGGTACGGAGATCTCAGTCCACCGGGATGGTGATCGTGCGGGAGCCGGAGACGGCGTAGTCGAAGGCCGCCTCCCAGTCGCCGGTCAGTGCCGCGCCGAGGCCGCGGAAGCTGCCGCCCTGCCGATCGCCCTCCATGACGGCGATGACGGAGGCGGGCAGGGACTGCAGCGACTCACCGCGCACGACGGCGCCGGCCTCCGGCGCGACGAGGCGGACGTAGAACCGGTTGGCGCGCCGCACGGACCGGAGCGCCGTCAGCACCTGCGACAGGCTCTGCATCTGCGCCGGCGCGGTGTCACGTGGGTCGGCCTGGACGGTACGCACGGCGTCGGCCACGAGGATCGAGACGGCCCCCTTTGCCTGAACCGGAATCCGGATGGGCACCGTGCGCGTCAGCGTGCCGCCGCGGTAGGTGCGCGCGTGAATCGTGACGGGGACGGTGTCGCCGGGCCGGACGCTCGCCCGGTCCACGCTGACGCGCTCCAGGACCGCCGAGCGGGTGTCCTCGCTGGCGGTCGCGCGGAGCGTCACGCTGTCGATCGCCACGTCCTCGTGCACGTTTCGGAGCAGCGCGTTGAGCGGTCCCATGACGGCGTTGCCGGCGCCCGCCGGCGCCTGGTCGCCGGTGTAGATGTCGTCAATCGCGATCTCGCCCCGGCCCGTGAGCGCGATGCGCCCGGTGACGGCGTAGGTCGAGGTGCCCATCTGCCGCTGGTAGGAGGTCAGCGTCTCGACGACGGACAGATACGTCATCAGCGGCGTGAAGAGCTGGTCCCGCGCGACCTGCATCCGGAACGTGCGCGTGGTGCCGGCGGCGTCGAGCGTCAGCGACACGGGGATCTGCGTGGGCCCGGCACCGAGTCGCCCGGCGATGGTCGTCGCGCGGTCCTGGGAGATGGTGCCGATCACGGCGCCGGTGGTCGCGATCTTCAGCGACGACTGCAGGCTCGGCAGGATCGCGTGGACCCACGCGCGCGTCATCGGAAACGCCGTCGGGCCGAGGTTGTAGAACGGGTGGCCGAACGCGTAGACGCGGTCGCCGTCGATCTCGGTGACGGTCCCGGTGGCGCCGATCTCGAGGTCGCCGCTGACCATCGTGATGCCGACCGGGTCGCCCGGCCGGAGCGGCGCGGCGGCACGCGGGCCGGGGTCGGCGGTCGCGGCGGCCCCGGCCATCGACGGGAGGAAGCCGGACTGCTGGAAGAGCGTCTCGAGCGGCGCCACGGTGGACGCGGAAAAGCCGCCGAGGCCGAGCGGCGTGGCGATCGGCCGCAACATCGCGCCGGTCGCGGCGAGGCCGGGCAGCGTGCCGCCGAGCGGCTGCGCGTCGGCGGGCGACCGGACAAACGGCGCCAGCGCGGCGAAGGCCTCGCGCGCGTCGGCGACCGGGTCATCCGTGCCGGCCCCTCGCGGAATCCGCGCGGCCGCGGCGCGGCGGCGCGGCGCGTCGAGGGCCGCATCGGCCACCATCTCGCCGATCGGCGTGATGCCGGCGATCGGCTCCCGGGAGAAGGCGCCCAGCGAGTATGCGACGGCGCCGACGAGCCGGCCGTCGATGTAGACAGGGCTGCCGCTCATTCCGGCGATCACGCCGGTCTGGGCGAGGGGCCCGCCTTCGAGGCGCGCCAGAACGAGCGTCCGCTGGGGACCCATGACGTTCTTCAGGACGCCGAGGATGTGGACGGTGAACGGCTCGAGGCGATCGCCGGCGAAGACGGTGCGGCCTTCGGCGGTCATGCCGGGCCGGATATCGTCCACCGGGAAGACGCGCGACGCGGCCGGCAGTGAGGCGCCGGAAAGCAGGGCGAGAGCACAGAGCAGGGCCAGGCCCCGGAGTCGCGGCATCGCGAGTCCGTTATAGGGAGAATCCGGGGAAACTGCAAGGCGGGCGCCGCGCGGTGGCCGTGCCGCTGTCTTGACGCCCCGGCGAGGCGTGGGGTAAGGTGCTGACAATCCCGTGACGAGCTATACGTTCTCTTTTGCGGTGCGCCCGGCCTCCACCAGCTCCTGGTGGCGGTACTGGCGCGCGGCTTGAGGGGCGGGTTCGTCGTCTGATTTCCAGTCGATAACCATCACGAGATTCGAGCGCCTCTCCAGCCAGGGTTGGAGGGGCGTTTTCTTTTTTGGAGAAGCACCGCGTCTGTATGCCACGTCCGTTGCTTGTTGACACCGTGACCGGGTCGACGCTCGCCGAGCTGCGGGCCGCCCGGGACGCCTCGGCGGGGGCCGACATGGTGGAACTGCGTCTGGACGGCGTGCGCGATTTGGACGTCGGCGGTGCGCTGGCGGGCCGGACGACGCCGGTCATTGTGACGTGCCGGGCCCCCTGGGAAGGCGGCCGGTTCGACGGGCCGGAGGACGTGCGCCGCCGGGTGATCGAACAGGCCCTGGCGCTGGGCGCGGACTACGTCGACGTCGAGTGGAAAGCGGGCTGGGACGACCTGATCCGGGCGGCGCACGGCCGCCGGGTGGTCGTCTCGCACCACGACTTCGCAGGCGTGCCGGCGGACCTCGAGGATCGCCACCGGGCGATGCGCGCGACCGGCGCGGAGATCGTGAAGGTGGCCGTCGCGACGTCGCGCGTCAGCGACACGCTGCGGCTCCGGCCGCTGACATCCGACGGCGCGACGGTCGCGATCGGCATGGGGCCGGCCGGCGTGGCCACGCGGCTGCTCGCGGCCCGATTCGGGTCCCGGTGGACCTACGGCGGGCCGGCGGTGGCGCCGGGCCAGATGCCGGTCGCCGACATGCGCCAGCGGTTCCGGTTCGCGGAGGTGTCGGCGACGACGGCGGTCTACGGCGTGATCGGCCGGCCGATCCTGCACTCGGTGTCACCGGCCATGCACAACGCGGCGTTCCGTGCCGCCGGGATCGACGCGGTCTACGTGCCGATCGAGGCCGCCGACGCGGACGATGCCTTCGGCTTTGCCGGCGCGCTGCCGCTGGAAGGTGCGAGCGTCACGATTCCGTTCAAGCAGGACGCGCGCGAGCGGGCCACGGGCGTCGATGCGGACGCGGCGGCGGTGGGCGCGGTGAACACGATCCGGCGGACACCGGACGGCTGGGCGGCCACCAATACCGACGTCGCGGGGTTCCTTGCGCCACTCGCGCGCCGCGCGGCGCGCGACGGCTGGACGCTCCGGGGCGCACGGGTCGCCGTGCTCGGTGCGGGCGGGGCCTCGCGCGCGGTGGCCCGGGGCGCGGCCGGTGCCGGCGCCACGGTCACGGTGCACGCGCGGCGGGCGGAGCAGGCGGTGGACGTGGCGGAAGGTGTCGGCGCGCGCCGCGGTCCGTGGCCGCCGGCGCCGGGCTCGTGGGACGTGCTGGTCAACTGCACGCCCGTCGGCAATCTGCATTCGGTCGAGGCGTCGCCGCTGCCGGGCGGTCCCTTCGACGGACGGCTGGTCTACGACCTGATCTACGCGCCGCGCGAGACGCGGCTGCTGCGCGAAGCGCGCGCGGCCGGCTGCGGCACCCTGGACGGCCTGCCGATGCTGGTGGCCCAGGCGGAGCAGCAGTTCGCGTGGTGGACGGGCCGGCCGGCGCCGGCCGGCGTGATGGGACGGGCCGCGGGACTGATGGACGAGGACGCGTGATGCGACTGACGACGTACGACGAGTTCACGGAGCTGGCCCGCCAGGGCACCTTCGTGCCGGTCTGCAAGGAGATCGTCGCGGACCTGCTGACGCCGGTCTCGGCGTTCCTGAAGATCGCCGAGGACGCGGACCATGCGTTCCTGCTGGAGTCGGTCGAGGGCGGCGAGCAGGTGGCGCGGTATTCCTTCCTCGGCAAGGACCCGTTCATGGTCCTGCGGGCGCGCGGCGGGAAGACGCTCGTCCAGCAGGCCGGCGCGCGCACCGAGTCCGACCGGCCGTACTTCGAGGTGCTGCGCGAGGTGATGGCGGGCTATCAGGCCCCGTTCGTGCCGGGGCTGCCGCGCTTCACCGGCGGCGCGGTCGGGTATCTCGGCTACGACACCGCGGCGTGGTTCGAGCCCGTGCCGCTCCCGCCGTCGCCCGATGACGACGACGCCGGGTTCATGCTGTTCGACACCGTGCTCGCGTTCGACCACGTCCGGCACCGGATCCTCATCATCGCCAACGCGCGGATCGCGTCCGGCGACGACCTGAAGGCCCAGTACGACTTCGCGTGCACCCGGATCGGGTTCGTCGAGCGCGAGCTGGAGCGGAGCCTGTCGCACGCCGCGCCGGCGGCCGGCGGCGCGCTCGACGTCCGCCCGAACATGTCGCAGGCGGACTACGAGCAGATGGCCCGCACGGCGAAGGAGCACATCGCCGCGGGCGACATCTACCAGGTCGTCCTGTCGCAGCGATTCGAGACGACGGTGACCGCGGACCCCTTCACCGTGTACCGCGCGCTGCGGCACGTGAACCCGTCGCCGTACATGTACTTCCTGCGGACGGGCGGCCGGTCGATCGTCGGCGCGTCCCCGGAGATGCTCGTCCGCGTCGAGGGGCGGACGGCGCAGACCCATCCGATCGCCGGCACGCGGCCCCGCGGGGCGTCGCCGGCCGAGGACGCGCGGCTCGCCACGGAGCTGCAGGGGAACGAGAAGGAGCGGTCCGAGCACGTGATGCTCGTGGACCTCGGCCGCAACGATCTCGGGCGTGTGTGCGAGTACGGGTCGGTGCACGTGCCGCGCTACATGGAGATCGAGCGCTACTCGCACGTGATGCACCTCGTCTCGGTCGTCGAGGGCACGCTCGCGGCCGGCCGGGACCGGCTGGACGCGCTGGCGTCCTGCTTCCCGGCAGGCACCGTGTCGGGCGCGCCGAAGGTGCGGGCGATGGAGATCATCGCCGCGCTGGAGCGGGACCGCCGCGGTGTGTACGCCGGGGCCGTCGGCTATCTGGACTTCGCGGGCAACCTCGACTGCTGCATCACGATCCGGACGGTCGTCATGGAAGGCGGCCGGGCGCGCGTGCAGGCGGGGGCGGGCATCGTGGCCGACTCGGACCCGACGGCCGAGTATCAGGAGACCCGGGACAAGGCGCGGGCGGTGCTGCGGGCGCTGGAGCTGGCCGAGGCGGGACTGTGAGGGCGGCGTCATGATTCTGGTCATCGACAACTACGACTCGTTCACCTACAACCTCGTGCAGTACCTCGGGGAGCTGGGCGAGGAGCTCGTGGTGCATCGGAACGACGCCCTGACCGTGGCCGAGATCGCGGCGCTGAAGCCGGCGCGGATCCTGATCTCGCCGGGGCCCGGCCGGCCCGAGGACGCGGGCGTCTCGCTCGACGTCATCACGACGCTCGGGCCGACGACGCCCGTGCTCGGCGTGTGCCTCGGCCATCAGGCCATCGGGCTCGCCTACGGCGGCATCGTGCGCCGCGCGAACCGGCCGATGCACGGCAAGACCTCGCGGATCGTGCACACGAACACGAGCGTGTTCGCGGGGCTGCCGTCGCCGCTCGAGGCCGGGCGGTATCACTCGCTGATCGTCGCCGACGAGCAGCTCCCGGCGGAGCTCGAGGTCACGGCGCGGACCGAGGACGACGGCACGATCATGGGCCTGCGGCATCGGCGGTTCCCGGTGCACGGCGTCCAGTTCCACCCCGAGTCCGTGCTGACGCCGGACGGCAAGCAGATGCTCCGCAACTTCCTGGCCCTGTGATGTCGAGCCTCGCGCCGCTCATCGAGAAGCTGATGCGCCGGGAGGACCTCTCCGCGGCGGAGACGGCGTCCGCCATGGAAGCGGTCATGGCGGGCCAGGCCTCGTCGGCGCAGCTCGCGGGCTTTCTCGTGGCGCTGGCGATGAAGGGGGAGCGGCCGGATGAGCTCGTCGGCCTCGCGCGCACGATGCGCGCGCACGCCGTGCCGGTGACGCGCGCGCCCGGGGACGTCTTCGATACGTGCGGCACCGGCGGCGACCGGGCCGGCACGTTCAACATCTCGTCGGCCGCGGCCGTGGTCGTCGCCGCCTGCGGCGTGCGGGTGGCCAAGCACGGCAACCGGTCGGTCTCGAGCCGCTGCGGCAGCGCGGATGTGTTCGAAGCGCTCGGCGTCCGGGTCGACGCGGCGCCGGAGGTGGTGGCAGCGTGCCTCGACCGCGCCGGCATCGCGTTCTTCTTCGCGCCGACGTTCCACCCGTCGATGCGGCACGCCGGACCCACGCGGCGCGAGCTGGGGCTCAAGACCGCCTTCAACATGGTCGGTCCGCTGACGAACCCGGCCGGGGCCACGCGGCAGATTGTCGGCGTGCCGCGCGCGGAGTGGACACGCCCGATGGCGCAGGCGCTCGGCGCGCTCGGCAGCACGCGCGCGTGGGTGGTCCACGGGGCGGACGGCCTGGACGAGATCTCGACGACCGGGCATACGCGCGTCGCGGAGTGGCGCGACGGCGAGGTCCACAGCTTCTACGTGCATCCGTCGGATGCAGGACTGGCCGTGGCGTCCCCGGACGCGCTGGCCGGTGGCGATGCGGCGGAGAACGCGGCCATCATCACGGCCGTGCTCGACGGCGCGGCCGGTCCCGCGCGGGACGTCGTGCTGCTGAACGCGGGGGCCGGGCTGCTCGTGGCGGGTGTCGCGCCGACGCTCGAGGCGGGCGTTGCGCGGGCGGCGTCGGCGATCGACGACGGCTCGGCGGCGCGGACGCTGGCGGAGCTGGCGCGCCGCTCGAAGGAGTCGGCCGCGTGACGACGGCCACGCCGGACCTGCTGCAGGCGATCGTCGCGGCGACGGCGCGGACGATCGCGACGCGGCGCGCGGGTGAGTCCGACGCGGCGCTCGAGGCGCGGGCGGGGGCCGGGCGCCGGCCGCGCGGGGATGCGTTCGAGCAGGCCCTCGGCCGCGCCGGGTGCGTGAACGTGATCGCCGAGTGCAAGCGGCGCTCGCCGTCGAAGGGCGTGCTGGCGCAGGTCTACGACCCGGCGCGGATTGCGCGCGCCTACACCGAGGGCGGGGCCGCGGCCATTTCGGTGCTGACCGAACCGTCCTTCTTCGACGGGGCGCTCGCGCACCTCGCCGCGGTCCGCGCGGTCACGGACGTGCCGCTGCTTCGGAAGGACTTCACGATCGACCGGTACCAGTTGCTCGAAGCGTGCGCGAACGGCGCGGACGCGATCCTGCTGATCGTTGCGGCGCTGGCACAGCCCGACCTGGTGCGGCTGCAGCAGGAGGCCCGCGACCTGGGCCTGGCCGTCCTCGTGGAAGTGCACGACGAGGCGGAACTGGAACGTGCGGCGGCGGCCGGCGCCCGGCTGATCGGCGTGAACAACCGGAACCTGCGGACGCTGGCGGTGGACGTCGACGCATCGCGGCGGCTGGCCGGGATGATTCCGGCCTCGGCCGTCGCGGTCAGCGAAAGCGGCCTGACGTCGAGGGAAGAACTGCAGGCGCTGGCGCGGCTCGGCTACCGCGCGTTCCTGATGGGCGAGCGCTTCATGACGGACCCGGATCCGGCAGCGGCCATCGCGCGGATGGTGCGGCCGTGACGTTCGTCAAGGTGTGCGGGATCACGCGGGTGGAGGATGCGCGTGCGGCGCTGGCCGCGGGCGCCACGGCGCTCGGGTTCGTGTTCTGGCCGGCGAGTCCCAGGGCCGTGACGCCCGAGCAGGCCGGCGCGATCGTCGCGGCGCTGCCGTACGGGACCAACGCGGTCGGCGTGTTCGTGAACCAGACCACGGACGAGATCGACCGCGCGGTGCGTGTCGCGGGGCTCACGGCCGTGCAGCTGCACGGGGACGAGACCCCGGCGCTGCTGCCGTCGATTCACCGGCCGGTCCTGCGCGCCATCAACGTCACCGCCGACGACGCCGCGATCGCGGCGTGGCCCGAGCCGGTGCTGCTGCTCGTGGATGCCCACGATCCGGTGCGGCGCGGCGGAACGGGGCGCGTCGCGGACTGGACCGCCGCGGCCGCGCTCGCGGCGAAGCGGCGGATTGTGCTGGCGGGCGGCCTCCGCGCGGACAACGTGCAGGAGGCGATCCGCGTCGTCCGGCCCTTCGGGCTGGATGTGTCGTCGGGCGTGGAAGACGCGCCGGGAGTGAAGAGCGTGGCGAAGCTGAACGACTTCTTCGAGAAGGTGAGGACGGCCGATGGCCGGTGAGACAGGGCGGGTGGGCCGGCGCGATCCGGACGCCCGCGGCTACTTCGGCGCCTACGGCGGCCGCTTCGTGCCCGAAACGCTGGTGGCGCCCATCGAGGAGCTGACCGAGGCGTACTTCGCGGCCCGCGGCGAGCCGGCGTTCCAGGCGGAACTCGACGGGCTGCTGGCGCACTATGTGGGGCGGCCCACGCCGCTCTATGAGGCGGCGCGGCTCGCGGCGACCGTGGGCGGGCGGACGCGCATCTTCCTGAAGCGCGAGGACCTCACGCATACCGGCGCGCACAAGATCAACAACGCGCTCGGCCAGGCACTGCTCGCGAAGCGGATGGGCAAGCGCCGCATCGTGGCCGAGACGGGCGCCGGCCAGCACGGCGTGGCGACGGCCACGGCGTGCGCGCTGCTCGGCCTCGAGTGCCACGTCTACATGGGCGCCGACGACATGGTCCGCCAGGCCCTGAACGTGGTCCGGATGGAGCTGCTCGGCGCGACGGTCCGCCGCGTCGACGCCGGCAGCCGCACGCTGAAGGACGCCATCAGCGAGGCGATGCGGGACTGGGTGACCAACGTGACGGACACCTACTACCTGCTCGGCTCGGCGCTCGGCCCGCACCCGTATCCGCTGATGGTGCGCGAGTTCCAGGCGGTCATCGGCCGCGAGGCGCGCGCGCAGATCCTCGCCCAGGCCGGCCGGCTGCCGGATCTCGCCGTCGCGTGCGTCGGCGGCGGCAGCAATGCCATCGGCATCTTCGACGGGTTCATCGACGACGCGGGCGTGCGGCTGCTCGGCGTGGAGGCCGGCGGCGAGGCCATCACGCCCGGCCGGCACGCGGCGCGCTTCGACGGCGGCAGCACGGGGGTGCTGCAGGGCACGCGCACGTTCGTGCTCCAGGATCAGGCCGGCAACATCGAGCTGACGCACTCGATCTCGGCCGGCCTGGACTACGCGGCCGTCGGCCCCGAGCACGCGTGGCTCCGGGAGACGGGCCGCACCGAGTACGCGCACATCAGCGACGCCGAGGCGCTCGACGGGTTCAAGGCCCTCGCGCGGCTGGAGGGGATCATTCCGGCGCTCGAGTCGTCGCACGCCGTGGCGCAGGCCATGAAGATGGCGCCGTCGCTGCCGGATGGCACCCTGATGGTGGTGAATCTGTCCGGGCGCGGCGACAAGGACGTGCAGAGCGTGGCCGCCGTCCTCGCGAAGACCGGGGGGCGCGCGTGAGCCGGATCGCGGAGACGTTCGCCCGCCTGAAGGCGGCCGGGAAGCCGGGCCTGGTGACGTTCGTGACGGCCGGCGACCCCACGCTGGCGCGGTCGGCCGAGGTGCTGCTCGCGGCGGACCGCGGCGGCGCGGACGTGCTCGAGGTCGGCGTCCCGTTCTCGGAGCCCCTGGCGGACGGTCCCGTGATCCAGCGGGCCACCGAGCGGGCGCTGGCGGCGGGCACCACGCTGACGGGCGTGCTGGAGATGGTCGCGGGCATCCGGGGGCAGTTACGGGCGCCGGTCGTGCTCTTCAGCTACGCGAACCCGATCCTGCGGCTCGGGCTCGAACGCTTCGCCGACCAGGCCGCGAAAGCGGGGGTCGACGGCGTGCTGATGGTCGACCTGCCGCTCGAGGAGGCCGGGGAGTGCCGGGCCGTCTATCAGTCGCGCGGGATTGATACAATTTTCCTGCTGAGCCCCACGACAAGCGATCGTCGGATTCGGCAGGCCGCGAGCCTGGGCAGTGGCTTCCTGTACGCCATCTCCCGCCTGGGTGTGACCGGCTCGCGTGACACGCTGGCGGATGGCGCCGAACAGATCGTCGCCCGCATCCGGGCGGCGACGGACATGCCGGTGGCGGTGGGCTTCGGGATCTCGAAGCCGGAGCACGTGCGCGAAGTCGGGAAGTGGGCGGACGCGGCCGTGGTGGGCAGCGCCCTGGTGAACCTGATTGCGGAGTCTGGATCGACGCCGGAACTGCCGGCGCGGGTCGAGGAGTATGTGCGGTGGCTGAAGGGCTGACGATCGAGGAACTCCGGGGACGCATCGACGTCATCGACGACCAGCTGGTGCGCCTGCTGAACGTGCGGGTCGCGTGCGCGGTGGAGATTGGCAAGTTGAAGCAGGTGCAGAGCCTGCCGGTGTATCAGCCGGAGCGTGAGAAGCAGGTGCTGCATCTCGTGCGCGAGCGGGCGACCACGCTCGCCGGTCCGCTGGAGGCGGACGCGGTGGTCAGGATCTTCGAGCGGGTGATGGACGAATCGCGTCGCGCGGAACGCCGCGCGGCGGACGGCGAAGAAGGATAAGGGGCACGTCATGGTTGTGGTGATGCAGGAACGGGCGAGTGAAGCCCAGATTGATGCGGTGATTGCCCGGATCGTCGATCTCGGCATGGACGTGCACCGGTCGTCCGGCGCGACGCGGACGGTGCTGGGCGTGGTCGGGGCGCACAAGATCGACCCCGAGCTGCTGAAGATCCTCGACGGGGTCAAGGAAGTGGTGCGCATCAGCGAGCCCTTCAAGCTGGCGAGCCGGACGTTCAAGCCGAACGACACGGTGATCACGATCGGCGACCTGAAGATCGGCGGCGACGAGGTGATCGTGATGGCCGGCCCGTGCTCGGCCGAGAACCCGGCGCAGGTGGACGCCACGGCCGCCGCGGTCAAGCGCGCCGGCGCGAAGGTGCTGCGGGGCGGCGCGTTCAAGCCGCGCAGCTCGCCGTACAGCTTCCAGGGTCACGGCGAGCTGGGGCTGCAGATGCTCCGTGACGCCGGCGACAAGTACAACCTCAAGGTCATCTCCGAGGTCATGGACGTCAGTCAGATCGAGCTGATCGGCAAGTACTGCGACATCTATCAGGTGGGCGCGCGCAACATGCAGAACTTCACGCTGCTGCGGGAGCTCGGCAAGGTCCGCAAGCCCGTGATGCTGAAGCGCGGACTGTCCTCGACCATCGAGGAGTGGCTGATGTCGGCGGAGTACATCCTGTCCGGCGGCAACAACGACGTGATGTTGTGCGAGCGCGGGATCCGGACGTTCGAGACGGCGACGCGGAACACCTTCGACGTGTCGGCGATTCCGGTGGTCAAGAAGATGAGCCACCTGCCGGTCGTCGCGGACCCGAGCCACGGCGCCGGCCGCCGCGACATGGTGGCGTCGATGGCGCGTGCCGCGGTCGCGGCCGGCGCCGACGGGCTCATCATCGAGGTGCACAACGACCCCGACCGGGCGCTGTCGGACGGCGCGCAGTCCATGTTCCCGGAGCAGTTCGAACGGCTGCTGTCGGAGCTGCGGATCATCGCGCCGGCGATCGGCCGCAGCATCTGCCTCGACCCGCCGGCCGTGCGCCGGTAGGTCAGGACGGCGGGCCCAGGACGAGAGTGGCTGAGACGCCGGCGGCCCGCCCGCTGCCCGTGGTGCAGGCGCGTGACCTGACGCCCGACCCGGTCTTCGAACGGATCGGGATCGTCGGCCTCGGCCTGATCGGCGGGTCGATTGCGCTGGCGGCGCGGGAGCGCTGGCCGCGCGGGCTCGTCATCGCGGTCGATCGGAAGGACGTGCTCGAGCAGGCGATGGTGCGCCACGCCGTGGACGTCGCCGCGGACGACCTGGGCGTGCTGGCCGGGGCCGAGCTCGTCATTCTGGCGGCGCCGGTCCGACAGAACCTGAACGTGCTGGCGCAACTGCCCGCGCACCTCGACGCGGCCGCGGTGATCACCGACGTGGGCAGCACGAAGCAGGCGATCGTCGACGCCGCCGGTGCGCTGCCCGCGCGCCTCCCGTTCATCGGCGGGCATCCGATGGCGGGTGCGGCGGTCGGCGGGTTCGCGCACGCCCGACCGGACCTCTTCACGGGCCGGCCGTGGCTGCTGACGCCGGGTGCGGCCGTGCCGGCGGACGCGCGCGAGCGGCTGACGCGCTTCGTTGAGGGACTGGGTGCGACCGTCCACACGATGGCGCCGGACGCGCACGACCGGCTGCTGGCGGCGCTGAGCCATCTTCCGCAGCTCACCGCCAGCGCGTTGATGGCGGTGGTGGGCGCCGAGGTCGGGGAGGCCGGTCTCGAGCTGGCCGGCCGCGGGCTGGTGGATACGACACGATTGGCCTCCAGTCCGGCGGATATCTGGACTGATATTGCGGCGACCAACGCCGCCGAGCTCGGTCGCACGCTGGACCGGCTGATTGCACGCCTGATCGAACTGCGCGCGGGCCTCGACCGCGGCGGGGCGCTTGAGGCAACGTTTGAAGAGGCCGCCCGCTGGCGGGCGGCGTTGATGAAGAACCGGACGAGCTAGATCCGTTTTCGTAGAGGAGAGTTGATGTCGAAGTACGAGCCTGCTGTCATTCTGAGCGCCTGCCGCACCCCGATCGGGTCGTTTGGCGGATCCCTGAAAGATCTCTCCGCCGTGGATCTGGGCGCGGTCGTCGTCAAGGAGGCGCTGGCGCGCTCCGGCGCGGCGGCGGGCGACGTGGGTGACGTGATCCTGGGTTGCGTGCTCCAGGCCGGGAACGGCATGAACGTCGCCCGCCAGGTCTCGCTGAAGGCCGGGCTCCCGCAGGAGGTGCCCGCCGAGACGATCAACCGGGTGTGCGGGTCCGGCCTCCAGTCCGTCGTGCACGCCGCGGAAGCCACCCACGCCGGCTGGTCGGAGGTCGTGATTGCCGGCGGCACCGAGTCGATGACCAACGCGCCGTACCTGCTGAAGGGCGCCCGCTGGGGCTACCGGATGGGGAATGCGGAGACGGTCGACATGATGGTGGCCGAAGGCCTGACGTGCGCGATCGAGCAGTGCCACATGGGCATCACGGCTGAAGAGGTCGCGAAGCGCTGGGGCATCAGCCGCGAGGACCAGGACGCCTTCGCGGCCGAGAGCCAGAAGCGCGCCGTGGCCGCCGTCGAGGGTGGGCTGTTCGCTGACGAGATCGTGCCTGTCCCGATTCCGCAGAAGAAGGGCGACCCGGTCCTGTTCGCGAAGGACGAGTATCCGCGCGCGGGGACGACGGCGGAGAAGCTGGCCGCGCTGCGCCCGGCCTTCACGAAGGACGGCGTGGTGACGGCGGGCAATGCGTCCGGCATCAACGACGGGGCCGCGGCGCTCGTCGTCGCGTCGGCGGCGAAGGCGCAGGCGCTCGGTCGCGCGCCGCTGGCCCGCATCCTGTCGTGGGCGGTGGTCGGCGTGGAGCCGAAGGTCATGGGCGTCGGTCCGGTGCCGGCGGTCCTGAAGGCTCTCGACCGCGCGGGACTGACCGCCTCGCAGATCGACCTGTTCGAGCTGAACGAGGCGTTCGCGTCGCAGTCGCTCGCCGTGGTGCGCGATCTGAAGCTCGATGCCGCGCGCGTGAACGTCCGCGGCGGCGCGGTCGCCCTCGGCCATCCGATCGGCGCGAGCGGTGCGCGCGTGCTGACGACGCTGATCTACGCGCTGCGTCAGCAGGGCGGCGG
>JBFXBH010000036.1:0-18150 GCA_050183355.1 Vicinamibacterales bacterium
GACCGTCCCCGAGCGGCACACGGCCGCCCTGCGTGCCGGCATGGACACCTTCACGCTGCCGTTCACGTTGCCGTCACTCAGCGTGTCGATGCTGTGGCACCCGCGGATGCACGCGGACCCGGTGCACACGTGGCTGCGCGAGTGCGTGCGAAAGACGGTGACACCGCCCGGCCGCTCGCACCGCCTCTAACTGTGGGGATGAACGACCTCCAACCCGAGGACGTCCTCGACTCCGACTCTCGATCGAGCCACTCGACCTCGGGCGTGCTGGCACCGTTCAGGTAGTCAACCCAGACCGTGGTATCCACGATCACCACGCCGTCAGCGCTCCGAACTGGTTCTATCGAGCCGGCTGGCGTTCAGGTCCCCGGTCCACTTCACCTTGCCCCGGAGTTGCCTGATCGCGCACTGGCCGCGGACCTGAATCAGCATGCTCAGGCCCTGCTCAACGGCGGCGCGCTTCGTGGTTGCACCGCTCGCCCGCATGGCTTCGCGCACCAGGTCGTCGTCGATGTCGATGTTCGTCCGCATCGTTGTCCTCGTGTGTAAGGATCGCCAATGTATGTGTATGTGACAAGCGGACCGCGGGACTCTGCGTTTCCGCAGGGGGAGCCGTGTGGCATAATCACGGCCCGCCCACTCGCAAGTCGTTGAATCTAAACGGAGAGATGTCCGAGTGGTTGAAGGAGCACGCTTGGAAAGCGTGTGTAGGGGAAACTCTACCGTGGGTTCGAATCCCACTCTCTCCGCCACACCCTAAGTAGCTGATCCCACAGAAGATGCGGCTCTGGCGAAATTTGCTGGGGGCAAAGTGGGGGTCCGTTCGCGGAAACCAGATTTATGGTGGAGCCGTGCTTCGGCTCTATCGCAGACACCGCAAGACTTGCCCGCAGACCTCCGAGCGGTACCGGCGGTGTGCCTGCCCGATCTACGTCGAAGGCACGGTCGGCGGGGAGTCCATTCGGAAGTCGCTCGATCTCACGTCCTGGACTGCCGCGACCAACGTGATAGCGAAGTGGAACACGGCGGGAAAGATCGGCCAGGTCAGGTCCGAGGTGCCGACCATCGCTGAGGCCATTGAGAAGTTCCTGGACGATGCACGAGCGCGAGGTCTCAAGGACGCGACGCTCCGCAGCTACACCAACACCCTTCGCAATCGACTACTCGCGATCTGTGCCCGCAAGGGTATTCGCGAACTCCGTGATCTGACCGTCTCCGATCTCCGTGACGTCAGGTCTGCGTGGACGCTCGCAGCCAGCACGCAGCGGATGGCGTTGGAGCAGATCCGGGCCTTCATGCGGTTCTGCGAGGAGTCCGAGTGGATCGCGAAGAACCCGGCCACACGTGTGAAAGGGCCGAAGGTGGAGCAGAAGCCGACCCTGCCGCTTGAGGATGCGGACGTCGAGAAGCTCCTCATGGCGTGCAAGACGTATCGGGGAGACGGAGAGCGGCTGCGGGCGCTCATCCTTCTCATGCGCTATTCGGGTCTGCGCATCTCCGATGCGGTGAGCCTTCGACGGGATCGCATCCAGAGCGATCGGCTGTTTCTCTATCAGCAGAAGACGGGCACGCCGGTCAATGTGCCGCTGCCACGCTTCGTGATTGACGCGGTGCTCGCGGCGTCTGGTCCGGAGTATGTGTTCTGGAGTGGTAAGGGAAAGCTGGGATCGGCGCTCGACGATTGGGCACGGGCGTTCAAATCGTTGTCGAAGCTTGCTGGTGTGGAGAGCTTTCACTTCCACCGGCTTCGGGACTCGTTCGCGGTGTCGCTGTTGGAGCAGGGCGTAGACATCGAGGCGGTCGCCGTGCTGCTGGGGCACGCCTCAAGCGCCGTGACCCGCAAGCACTACAACCCGTGGGTCCGTTCTCGGCAGATTGCGCTGGAGGCGGCGGTTCGGAAGGCCTGGACGGAGAAGGGCGCGGCGTAGTCGTTGCCCGCCCCTGTCGAACGACCTGAGGCCGCGACTCGACCGCGTGGATCGAGTGGACAACTCTGGTGCATTTGCTAGGATGAGAAGTGGAATCTGAGCGGAGGAGGCTCATATGCGAGACATCTCGTTCACCGTTCACATCTTTCGGGAAGGGGACACCTTCGTGGCCCACAGCCCTGAGCTTGATGTTTCAAGCTGCGGGGATACGGCGGCTCAGGCCAGCGCCAACATCCGCGAAGCCGTCAAGGGGTTCCTTGAGACGGCGGAAGAGATGGGGACGTTGACAGACCTCCTGGAGGAGGCCGGCTATCGCAAGGACGGTGACGACTGGCGCGCGCCGGACTTGGTCTCGGTCGACCGGATGGCGGTTGGACTCGGGTAGTGCCGCCGATCGCACCCGTTCCGTATCAAACGCTGGTTCGCATCTTCGAAAGGCACGGCTTCACCTTCGTCCGCCAGCGAGGTGACCACCTGATCTACACGAAGCCCGGCGTCAAGCGTCCCCTGGTCATCCCCGCCTACAAGTCCGTTCCCGTGTTCATCATCAAGAACCTTCTTCGGTCATCCGGCATGAGCCGCGACGAGTACTTCGCGTCTCTCTCGGAATGACCTTCGAGCCGACTCCAGTCGGCTCTTTTTGCGCACGTAGCTAGTGGTGGCGAGGACTGCCCTTCGCTGGAAGCGGGACGGTTGGCGAGCCAGTAGTCCGCGTGCTGCGCGGGTTTCCGGCCGTTGGCCGGTGGGGAGATGGTTCCAGCGGGGGTTAACCGCTGGAACCCGTTCGCCGCGCTATGCGGCTTGCTTCGTCACGCGGCGGTAGACGCGCTCCGCGACCGATTGAGGGATGCGGAGGATGTCGTACGCCCGCTTGCCCGGCTTGCGCCGGCCCCAGTTCTGGACACCAGGTTCGTCCCTAAACCAACGCCGAATTGTGTCGTCCGAAAGATCCCACTTAACCGCAAGGTCTGTAACGCTGAAGTCTCGTTCGAGCACGGCAGTGCTCCTGAGGTATTCCCGCCATCCGGGGCCGGCAGCTGCTGCTCCGTGTCCCTTCGGCGAGTTACCCTAGAAGCCTCGCCCCGTGCATTGGCGGACCTCCCTTCCGGCTATACTGCCGAACTGATCATCCGGCAGGGGCCCGGCCGTTTCAAGCGGTTTTCCTCCTGTCTGCGGTTCGCCCGGATTGAGCGGTTCTAGGTCTCGGCTGGACGGTTCTTGAGGACGGCCGAGAGAAACGCCGCATAGGTTTTGAGCGATGTCGGAGGCGGTCCGACCCGTTTCCCGTAGCGCTCGTTCATGTCGAACATGTGCTGCTGCCGGCAATGGTTCGGCCCCGGCTGGCCGTGGTTGATGAGCAGCATCCCCATTTGATGCGTCCGGACCACGAACTCCCGGATGATGGGAGATGTTTCCATGTAGTGGTGGGCGACTACCTTGTAGGGTTCGGGCGTGTCGTCAGGGTCCCAGTCCTCGGTTCCATCGGAATACCCGAGGAGGTAGGCGATGACGGTGGTCGCGACTTCTTTCGCGCGGTCCTCGTCGTAGTCCATGTCGGCCCAGAGGATCTTCGCGAAATCCTCGATGATCATCTCCTGCCCGGCCACGAGGCACTTCTCGAAGTTCCGGGCGGTCTCGGTCATGTCCATAGGCGCCCCTCCGGATGAGGTCAGATTCTAAATCGCTGGGGGAGATCTTGGGGTTCGGGGCGCGGAAAGTACCCATTTGTGGGCGGATCGACGATCCTCGGAAGGCAAATGGCTCGCACGTGAAATGGGCTGCAGCTCAGAAGCTTGCGTGAGTGTCATGAAAAATTTGAACGCCGCCTGAATGGTCAGGCGGCGTTGACTTCAAGCGTCTCTTTCGGACCTGCTCGATGTCGTTAATGAGAGAGGCCCAGACCGATCACTAAGCCGATCGCGCCAACGAGCAACATCCCGCCACCGAGGACGCTGACGCACGTCGCGATCGCGGGCGACCGTCGATCAGTCCATTACGAGATGATCGCGCCGAGGCCAGCCAGGTCGAAGCCGGTGGCGCCGATGCGCAGCAACGTTGTGGACCCACGGCTCGCAACGCCGAAGGCGGAGGCAGTGAACAGCAAGCCGACGACGACCAACACGATCGACGTCCACACGTACAATCGTCGGGTACCGCGTACCGCAATGACCGCGGCAATATGGGCAAGCGCACGCGCGAATGGCTCGGGCGGGCGCCTACCAGGTCACGCTCGTGGTGATGTGGCCGTTGGGTGACCGGCCGCCCGCAACGTCGGCATCCGCCGCGAGCGGCCAGCCATACGCGCCGCCCACGGAGATACTCGGCGCAACCTGAAACCTGAACCCGGCGCCGGCGGCGGCAAGAGGGCTCGTACCGTTCCCGGGACCACGGCTGTGCATGGCCGCTGCGTCGAGGAAGGCGAAGAGGCGCGCCCGGCCGGCCGCGACGAACGTCGTGAACGACGGCAGGGACAGCTCCGTTCTCAGGAGCACGCCTTCATCGGCGAACGCGCTGCTCTCGAGGAAGCCGCGCACGCCCGCACTGCCGCCGCCGCTCATCTGCTCCGTGCCGAGAAGCGGGCCGCTCGCCCGTTGCGCGCTGGCGGACCCCGACCACTCGAAGTCCCGGGGGAGCCGGCGGGAATACCGGGCGTCGATGCGGCCGTACGCGTAGCGGGCTTCGGCGCCCAGGCGGGACCCGTCGAACGCCGCGTCGGTGTTGCGACCCGTGACGCGGCCAGGACTTGCGAAGACGGACGCGGAGAACGCCATCTGCTGCGTCGAATCGCCGCGCGACAACGAGAGCGTGGCGCCAGCCTGGACGATGTGGGTGATGCTGTCGACGATGGGGATGGCCGAGAACTCGAGCGTGTTGTCGGAGTACTTGAAGTCGGCTGTCACCGCGACCTGTCCCTCCCAGCCGCCCTCTGCCCTCGCCACCGGGACGCCGTACCGCAGACCGGCCTGCCACGAGGTGCCGGCCTGCGTAAACGGCTCCGGCAGGACCGACTCGACGCTCGTCCAGGCGCCCGAGAGCGTCAGCGTGTGCCGCCACGGCAGGTTCCCCGCATACGAGGCCGAGTGCGTCGTCACGTGCTGCGCGGCGGGATCGGCACGAAGCTGATAGCTCACGCTGTGCCCGCGGCCGAAGAGGTTCCCCCAGGTGACCCCGGCAAACAGGCGCCCCCGACCGGTTGACGGCGTGCCCATGTTGTCGTAGCCCACGCTACCCGTGAACGGCCGTCGCTCCTGCACGCGGAGGACGAGATCCGTCGTGCCCGGCAACGCGCCGGGCTCCAGTATCGCGCCCACCTGGTGGAACGGCTGGCGATTGAGCCAGGCGAGATCGTCCGCCAGGCGCGCCGCCTGTACCGGCTCGCCGGGTTCCAGCCGAAGCGCGCGGAGGTAGTGGTCCGACGAGAAATAGCGCGCGCCTTCCACCCGCGCCACCGAATCGACCCGCGACGCCTGCACGACCACCTGTACCGTGCCGCCGTCAATTACCTGAGGCGGGACGAATACGGCGACGAGCGGATAGCCGCTCTGCTGCAGGTACGCGCGCGTCGCCATCGCGAGCCGCTGAATCGACTCGTACGAGGCGGGCCGGCCGAGAAACGCCGCGGGGACTACCGCGAAGTCCGCCGCCTGTAGCAGTGGCACGGCGGCAGCGTCATAGCCAGTGACCCGCGCGCTCTGCGTCACCGCGTCAGGTGACGCACGGAAGAGAATGCCGGCCAGGCGCGCGACCAGGACCGTCTCGCCCGGCTGCGCGGCAGGCAGCGGAAGCGCCAGCGCCTCCATGAGCGATGGGAGGGAATCCGGCGGGACCTGGGCGAAGGCCCGCGCCGGCATGACCAGCCCGACGGCGGTTGCCACCAGCCCCGACACGATGACACGCTTCGTCGCTGAGTTCATCGCCGGCGGTCTCAATACCCCTTCTCGTTGATGTACTCGTACAGGGCGGTGGTGAAGCTCAGACGATCGTCTTCGTTGTCGTAGTTGACCGCGACCGAGTCCGGGTTGCCGATGAACGCGCGTGCCTGGGCCACGGCGTCCAGCACCGCGGCCTCCTCGAACACCTGAAAGGCCCGTACTGCGGCCGTGACCGCGCCGACGATGACGATCGCGGCCGGGCCGGCGGCGAGGACGCCAGGCGACAGGCTGGACAGGATGAGCATCGACGTCGCCGTCCCGGCGGCGGTCTTTGCGACGGTCGCGGCGGCGATGACCGTGGCGACGGTGGCCGCGGCCGCCAGCGAGGCGGACACCGCGCCGGTCGTGATCGCCGCCGCGAGCAGCTCGGCCCTCACCTCCGCCACGAAGTCGGGCGCGGTGGCGCCGCCGAAGAGCGTCGTCAACTGGGTCGCGCCGCCGGTCCGCTCCGCGAAGGCCCGCTGCTCCTCGACCCAGTTGTCGAACTTCTCCACCAGGAGGCGCGCCTCCTTCGTCTTCTGCTCGCGCGTGCGCGTCTCGAGGATGTCGAGCAGCGTCGTGATGTAGGCGGGCACCGATTCGCGCGGGCGCTGGGCATAGTCGAGGAGCACGGTTTCCAGATACCCCAGTAGCGCGCCCTGCTTCGTCGCGTTGCTGTCGATGTCGGCCAGGAACTCGGCGTTGTCGCCCGACTCCAGCAGGTCGAGCAGTCCGGCGTCCTCAAGGCTTTGCCGCAACTCGGCATCGTTGGCGGCGTCGGCGCGCAGGCGGTCGACGGCGTCGGTGAACACCTCCCTGTAGATCGACAGCGGGCCCCCGCCGATGACGATCTCGACACGCGAGTTGACGTCGAGTCCGTCGAACTCCAGATCGTCGGCGGTGATGACGGTTTCGGGGCCGTCCGTTGTCGTGCTCGTCACGGTGTTCAGCTCGTTCGGAATGGCGGTAAGGGAGCTCGTGATCGTCGTGGCGAACGGGTTGGGCACGATCGTGAGCGTGCCGGGCTCGTACGTGACGATGTAGCTGCTCAGGCGGTCGAAGGTCGCGCCGTCCGCGGGCGCCGGCGTCCAGGAGTAGGTCCCGGGCGGGGTCTTCGCGGGCACGCCGGGGACCGCGACGGTGAAGTACGCCATCGCGGCCGACTGGTCGAAGTCGTTCACGCCGACGAGCGTGACGGGGCCGCTCGTGAGCGGCTCGAACTGCTGCCGTTCGACGCGCCCGCCGACCACCGTGAGCGGGCGGGGGTTGATGGTGATCGTGCCTCCCGTCAGGCTGCGGATCTCATAGTTGGCGGTCAGCAGATCCACGCCGACCGTGTACGTGCCCGCGGGCGACTGCCGCGTGGTCGGATTGTTCAGCCGCACCGCGGTGCCCGGGCTCTGGCCCAGCACAGTCCCCAGCACCACGGCCACGGGAAACGGCCGCAGCTCGTCGCCGTACGTCCAGGAGATCGGCGTGATGAACACGTCGAGCGGTGCAGGGGTGACGACGATCTCGCCAGGCGTAACGGCCGTCAGGTGGTAGTTCCGCGCGGCGGGCCCCTCGGCGCTGATGACGATCGGGTAGCGGCCGACCGGCGACTCGGTCGTGGCGCTCGTGCCGAACGTGAACACCTCATCCGGCCGGTCGCCGTTGCGGAGGCCGCTGAACGTGACGTTGAACGCCGGGTTCGGCGACCCGTACGTGCGCGTGAGGGTGTCGATGCTCACCGTCAGCGGCGCCGGGTCGACGGTCAGCGCCGTGAAGTTCCCCACGGCCTGCTCGAAGACGTAGTTCCCGTTGTTGGCCGTCAACCCGGAGCCGACGATCTCGTACCGGCCCGGACGGCTGCCGGAGACGGCCGACGTCGTGAAGCGGGCGGACCCGGTCGTCGCGTTCTGTACGGTGTCGATCCCGACGAACCCGGTGACGGATCCGCTGAACGCCGGGTTCGGCTCGCCGTAGGTCCGGGTCGCCGGGTTGGCGGTGTACGTCAGGACGCGCGGCCTCACGGTCAGCGTGCCGTTCACGTAGGCGATGTTGTGCGTGTTCGACGCGGCGCCGGAGGGCACGATGGTGTACGTGCCGGCGTTCACGGCCGGGCCGCCGGTGACGGTGAACCCCGGCTGCACGGTGAGGTCGGCGCTGGTGCCGCCCGCGAACGAGGCGGTGAACGTCGGGTCGTCGTCGCCGTAGGACCTGATGAAATCGTTGGCGGTAATCGTCAGCGTCGGCGTCCCTGCCCCGTCGAGGTACAGGACGCGGGTCAGCCCGCCATTGGGATCGTTGGGGAACGAGACGTTGATCACCTGCGTGTAGCCGGACAGCCCACCGAGCGAAAACGCACCGTCGACGCTCGACGTATACAGCAGGCGGCGGGCCGTGCCCGCCAGAACGCCGGTTCCGGCCTGATTGATGAACACGCCCTCGGTGGAGGCCAGCTTGATGGCGCCATCAGCGCCGATCTGCGTGCCGGCGAAGTTGGTGAGCGCGCCCGCAGCGAGCATGGTGAGATTGCCGGCGGACGATACCGTGACGTCGCCGGCGTCGTCGATGAGCGCCGCCACCTCCATCGCCGACCCGCTGTGCACGGCGACGTTGCCCGTGAAGCTCAACGGGTCGGGGTCCGCCTCGTCGTTCACGATCACCAGGCGATCGATGGCGTTGCCCGCGTTCGTCGCGGTCACAGACGTGAGGACGGGCGCGGCGGGGTACTGGATCGAGAGCCGGTCCGCCGTGACGGCGCCGTTCAGCGTCGTGATCGGAAAGTTGACGATATCGACCTGACCCGCCGTCAGGGTGGCGGCTGCGGCCGTGGTGACGCTCGTGCTGGCGCCGCTGCCGCTGAGGCTGATCGTGCCGTCGGTCACGTTCGCCAGCGAGATGCTCTGGTTGACGGCAATGGTCGGCGCCTGCAGGCGCAGCGTGACGTCGGCGGCGCCGCCGGCGGCGACGGTGATCGGCTCGTTGACGGTGATGGTGCTGGTCGCCTCGAGCGTGACGTTCGCCGTCAGCAGCAGCGTCTCGATCGAGTCGGCGCCGAGCGTCTGGTTGCCGGGATCGCTCGCGTCGTCCCAGAGGAAGGGCTGGGCCTGAAGGTCGGCTGGCAGCGGGGCGGTGACGCCGGCGACCACCTCGATGTTCGTCGGGTCGAGCAACAGCGCGCCGAAGGCGCCGTTCGGCGCCGAGAGGTCAGCGGTGCCGGCAAAGGTCAGGCTGTCCTTGCCCGAGACCTCGGCAAAACCGCCATCGCCTCCGTCCGCCCCCCCGCGCGCGTCGAGCGCGCCGTCGAACCGCGTCCGGCCGTCGGCCCAGACGATGATGCGCCCGCCGTCGCCGACCGTGGCCGTCGCACGGGCGTCGAGGCGCGCGGTGGACGCGACGTACGTGCGCGCGGCGTTGGCCACGTCCGGGTTCCGGCCCTGATAGTCGCCGCCGACCAGAATCTCGCCGCCGGACCCGTCGGCATCACGGGCCGCAAGCGAGCCAGTGACCGCCACGTCTCCGCCAGCGGCGGTCAGCACCACGCGGCCGTCCGGCAGGCGCGCCGCGCCGGTGGCGCGCACGACGCCAGCCTGGTTGATCGCGAGATCGTAGAGGCCGCCGCCGGCGGCCTCTAGTCGGGCCTGCGCCGCCTCGATCACGCCGGTGTTCTCCACGCCCGTCGCGGCGTCGCCGGCGCGCAGGTTCGTGCGAACGAGGATCGACGGCAAATCGGGTGACGCGAGGACGATATCGGTGCCGGCGGCGAGAACGGCGCCTCCATTGGCGGCCGAGACAATCCCCTCGTTGCTCACGGTATGCGCCAGCAGCCACACGTTCCCCTCCCGCGCAACGATGCGCCCGAGGTTGAGGATGCCCGCCGTGCCATCGCCGGCGAAGGTGAGCGGCCCGCCCGCCAGGAAGTCGTGATCGGCCACGTCGAGCGTCGACGCGAGGAAGGCCGCGGTGTCGATCACGGCGTCGCGGCCGACGATCACGCCGCGCGGATTGATCAGGAAGAAGCGGCCGTCGGCCTGCAGGCGTCCGAGCAGCTCCGACGGCCGGTCGCCGAGCACACGCGCGAGCATCGCGGCGTCGGCGCCCGGCTGGAGCACGCGCACGAGCTCCTGCGGTGCGATGTTGAACTGCTGCCAGTTGACGATCGCCGCCTTCGATGCCTGGTCGAGCGTTAATTGCGATCCGTGGTGCGCAATCGTCACGTCGCCCGCCGTCACCTGCCCCCCGACCTGCTGGGCGAGAACCTGCGGCGGCAGCGCGGTGAGCAGGACGAGCACGCGGACGAGCAGACGTGTCACTTTTCCCCCAGAGCCCGCGCGCGCGCAAGCGCGCTCGCAAAGCCGGTGAGCGATACGCGAAACTGCACGGGTTGGGCACCCTCGGCGGCCGAGGCCCCCAGCGTGATCGCGGCACCCTCCCGCAGCCGTGCCGTTGCTGACGCGTCGAGTGTGAGCGGCACGAGGCAGCCGGCCGGGACGCACGTGTGGAATGCGTGGGCCTGCCCCTCGGCGGTGCCATCGATCTGCACGGTGACACCGGTCGCCAGGCGCAGGCCGAACGGCAGCGCCATCGTGCCCGTCAGGCCGTCGCCGTCAGCCGGAGCCAGCTCCACGGCCACGACGCGCTGGCGCGTATTGGGGTCCATGAGTTGCTGCGAGACGACGCAGTGCGTACCGTCGGGCCGCGGGACGCAGATGACGCGCCAGTCCCCGTGCGTTTCCTCGATTGCCGTAGCGCCGCCGGGCAGGGTCAAGGGCGACACGGCTGCTGCCGGCGCGCCCTGAGCGGCGTTCCTGCTGCGTGGGGCATCGCCGGGGCCGACCGGGGCCGATACCGCCGCCGGTGGCAACCCGAGTAGCAGGACCGCGCAGATACCCAGTTGCGACACGAAGCCATGCAACCTCATCGGGCGCCACCTTACGTGGGCCGCATGTGGAAAAATATCCTCCCTAAACAGGGGGAATCCCGGGCGTCCGCGGTGTGCGACAGCCAGATCGCGGCGTCATGGCTGCCCGAGCCACCGCGCCATCAGGCCGGCCCGCCCTCGGACGCCCAGCTTGCGATACAAGTCCGTCACGTAGGTGTGCAGCGTCGAGGGGGTGACGTGGAGCGTTGCCGCGATCTCGCGCTCCGAGCCGGCGGTGAGCAGCCACGCCTGAACGCGGCGATCCGTCGGCGACAGCGGTTCGCCCGACCGGATCAGCCCGTGCCCGAGCAGGAGCTGTCGATGGAGCCACGGCACGCCGCGGACGGCGTGCGTAACCCGCGCACGATCGGTCGCACGGAACGGGCCGCCCCGCGTCCGGCGCAGCGCAATCCAGCTCCCGGCCGCGCGCTCTACTGGATACTTCACGAGCAGCGTGTGGCCCATGGTCCCCGGTCGCCCGGTCGCCTGGTTTCGGAGTGGGCGCGAGGAACCGGGGGACTCGCCGGTGACGATGGACGCCCAGCCGCGAACGTCCTCGACCGTCAGCGACGCGAGTCCTCCCCCGACATCCGCCTCGACCGCGAGCGCCGCCCGCGCCTGCCAGCCGCCGCGACGGCACGGTTGCACCGCGCCTATCCACCCCGCCTGTTCCGCGCCGGCGAGTGCGCACAGCTTCGTGAGCAGATGCGCGAGGGCCGCGTCGTACTCGCCGGCCGGGAAGTCGGCGAGCTGCTGCCACAGGCGCTCCAGGCGCGCGAGATCGCGCGCGGTGAGCGAGGGGCCCGGAGGCACGGTGGCCGGCATGCCGCCGATCGTGGTCGTAACTCGCCTGGAACGCGAGGTCCCCAAACAGGGGGGGCGGCCGATCAGGGCTGCCGGCCGAGCCAGAGCGCCGTGAGGCCGCTGCGGCCGCTCACGCCGAACTTGCGCAGCACATCGCGAACGTAGGTGTGCGCCGTGGCAGGCGCCACGCCCAGTTCCGCCGCGATGAGCTTCTCGGAGCGGTCCGTCAGCAGCAGGGCCAGCACGCGTCGCTCCATCGGCGAGAGGGGCGCCCGCGCCACGAGCAGACCGTGCCCGAGCAGCACCTGCCGGTGAAACCACGTAAGACCACGCATCGCATAGAGCGCGGTGTCACGCTGGGTGGTCGTGAACGGGTCGTCGGGACGTTTGCGGTGGAAGCCGTAGTACGCCTCGGCCATGGTGTTGACCGGCGCGCCCACCATCAGGGCATCGTGTATGTCGCGCCCGATGTATCCGGTCGTGTACGTCTCGGCGGCAAACCAGGCGGGCGAGACGAGGTCGGCGAGTCGGCGCGCCCGATAGCGGCCCGAGAGGCGGACGTGCGCCGCGGTCGACTCGTCGTACTCGCCGCGGCCCATCGACCGGATCTTCTGCCGGGCGTACGTCTCGTCGATCGGGAGGGGCTGCAGGTAGCGGATCGCGCGCGGGCGCCAACCGAGCAGCGGATCGCGGTCGTCCTCCGACAGGCGCACCACGCCCAGCCAATACGCGTTCTGAGCGTCCACCAAGGCAGCGACGGCCCCCAGCAGATGGACGAGCGCCGCGTCGATCTCCGCGGCCTCGAAGGCGGCGAGCTCGTCCCACATCGCGTGGATGCGCTCGAGGACGTCAGGCGAGCCGACAGGGAAGACGGCTCTGTCGGCGCGCTGTGTGGGCGGGCCGTCGCCGTCGCGGGAGGCGCGGGCAACCATGCGCGTCAATCGTACCCGGGCAGGTGGGTGCCGCGCCACGGGCGCTCGCGCGCGTGCGCCAACTGGTCACGACCGTGCTGTTTCTCGAATACGAGGATGTGCTGCGGCGTCCCGAGAACCCGCTTGCGACAGAAATGAGCGAAGCCGATGTCGAAGGGCGACGCACAATGTCCGCGACTCCCAATCGGCCGCTCGGTTCCTCAAGCTTCGTATGATGCCGCCGCGTGAAGTACTGAAGGAGTTGGAATCATGAGCGAGGTGGCATACCCGTTGAAGCTCCCGGCCTCGGTGAACACTACCGCGCAGCGGCTCGCGAAGGCCGATGGCGTTTCGCTCAATCAGTTCATTGCCGGCGCCGTGGCGGCAAGGTGGGCGTTGACACCTTCACCTGCGCTGGGTCGGCGAGCTGACCGCCAAGCCGGTGCCTGCCCAGGCAGAACTCGATGCCAGGGTCGCATGGCTTCGCGGACACAGCTCTCGCTCGAGGAGATCGTGCAAGCGAAGCAGAGGCAAGGAACAGGACAAGTGCGAAGCAAAAGGTGGCGAGGAATGACGCGTGTGAGAGTCTGAACGACGTCGTTACGTCTCGCGAGCAACCCACATTCCGGGCGGCCTGGATCGCAACAGTTGCCCGTAGCGCGCTACGGCCGCAATCGGACCGGCCATCGGAGGTGTGGGGGCTTGACGCGCGGAGTGTCCCACCCGGGTTGGAGCCGGCCTGAATCCGTTCTACGTAGCGCACGCTGGATGGTCTGAGTTCTCTCGGTGGTACTGGCGCGGTTACACGTCGGTCGTGCCAGGACCGCACGAGTTGCTTGATCGAAGCTGGGGGCGATTTGGGGGTTCGCGGTGCGGGACGTGCGATTTGAGCGGTTCGCGCGGTTCGCTTTTCGGCCGAATCTTCAAATACAGGCCGCTTCTGAAAAACGTGTCAAGTCCGAATCCCACTCTCTCCGCCATCAATGTTCGGTCCATTCCGGATCCTTTCAGCGCCCGGCTCCCGCGCCGACGATTTCGGTCGGCAGGGCGATCGGTCATACTGTCGGTATGACTGACACCGCCAAGATCGCAATCAGCCTCCCGAGTCGCCTCGCCAGCCGTGCAAGGCACGCGGTGCGTCAGGGACGTGCGTCCAGCGTCAGCGCCTACGTTGCCACGGCGCTTGAAGAGAAGGTCAAGCTCGACGACCTCGCGGCGCTGCTTGACGAGATGCTCGTGGAAACCGGTGGCCCGTTGACGGCGCGCGAGCAGCGCGCCGCCGACCATGCGCTTGGTCTCAATCGCCCCAGACGGCGCGCGTAGCCTATGCCTGGCCTGACGCTTGATGCGGGCGCACTCGTGGCCTTCGAGCGCAACGACCGCCGGACTGTCGCTCTCCTCGTGCGAGTGCTGGCGAACGGCCACTCCATCGCCGTGCCTGCGGGTGTGGTCGGACAAGTGTGGAGGGATGGACGTCGACAGGCGCGGCTCGCACGCCTGCTCGGTGCGCCTGAGGTCGAGGTGGAGACACTGGATGATCGCCGTGCGCGCGAGGCCGGCCAGCTCTGCGGCGCGCGTCACACACGAGACGTGGTAGACGCCTCGGTCGTGCTCTGCGCGCGGGCTCGCGGACATGCGATCGCGACATCCGACCCTGATGACATGCGCCACCTTGACCCCGCTGCGCGCCTGATCCGTGTGTGACCGCTCCTCCCCGCCCCTGATTGGGTAGGCTTGGGCGATGCCCGACACACGTTCCGCTCCCCCTCGGCCACACACCGGCGCTACCTCCACCCGCCGCAACGCCGACCTCGTCCTGCTCGAAGGGCCCTACTCGCGGCGCAAGGAGCTGTGGCTCCTGCTGCGCGCCGTGCGCGACTTCATCCAGGGCTTCCGCACGCTGCACTTCGTCGGCCCGTGCGTGACCGTCTTCGGCTCCGCCCGCTACGACGAGTCGCACCCGTACTACGCGGTGGGGCGCGAGGTCGGCCGCGCGCTCGTCGAGATCGGTTTCACGGTGATGACCGGCGGCGGTCCGGGGCTGATGGAGGCGGCGAACCGCGGGGCGCAGGAAGCCGGCGGCCGGTCCGTGGGCTGCGCGATTCTGCTGCCGAACGAGCAGAGCACGAACCCGTACATGGACGCCTCGGTGACGTGCCGGCACTTCTTCGTGCGCAAGGTGTTGCTGTTCAAGTACTCCTACGCCTTCATCGCACTGCCGGGCGGCCTCGGCACGCTCGACGAGCTGTTCGAGGCGCTGACGCTCGTGCAGACGGGCAAGGTCGAGCGCTTCCCGGTGATTCTCATCGGCACGGAGTACTGGGCGCCGCTCTCCGATCTGCTGCGCCACCTGGTGCGGGAACGGTCGATCAGCGAGGCCGACCTGGGGCTTTTCCTGATCACGGACAGCGTCGATGAGGCGATGGCGCATCTCCGGCATCACGCGATCGGCGCGTTCGGGCTGCGCGCCCGCAGGTTCCGGCCTTCGCGGGTGCTCGGGGAATCCACCGTGGGGAGCCGGCAGAAGCACGCCTGACCCCGGCCGGGGTGCGGTGCGGAGGGCGCGCGGCGCTATCGGTCCTGCAGGGCCACGAGCGCGGCGTTGCGGCCGCAGGCGCCCATCACGCCGCCGCCGGGGTGCGCGCCCGCACCACAGAGATAGAGCCCGGGAACGGGCGTGCGATAGCCGGACCATCCGGCGACGGGGCGCAGCGCGTACAACTGCCCCCGTGTCATCGCGCCGTGGAAGATGTTGCCGCCGGTCAGACCGAACAGGCGTTCCATATCGGGCGGTGTGAGCACCTCGTGGTGCAGGATGCTGGCGGTGAAGCCGGGGGCGTAGCGCTCGACGAGCCCGAACACGCGCTCGGCGAACCGCGCCCGCGCGCCGGGCGCATCCCACCCGCCGCCGGCCGGGGCATACGGCGCGTACTGCACGAAGAGCGAGGCGACGTGCTGCCCGGGCGGGGCCAGCGACTCATCGACCGTGGAGGGGATCGTCATCTCGACGACGGGCTCGCGCGAGGGCGCACCGGCCACGGCGTCGCGGTAGGCGGCTTCGATCCCGGCGAGCGTCGGCGCCAGGTGGATCGTGCCGCGCAGCTCGCGATGATCCCCGTCAGGCGGACGCGCGGTGAAGCGCGGCAGCCGATCGAGCGCGACGTTGATCTTCACGGCGGCGGCGGAGAAGTCCAGGCGGCGCACGCGGTGGCGCACGCGGCCGGGCAGGTGTGCGGGCTCGACCAGACGCAGGAACGTGACGTGGGGGTCGACGCCGGAGAGCACCTGCTTCGCAGCGATCTCCCGTCCGTCGGCGAGCACCACGCCCGCGGCGCGTCCGCCCGACACGCGCACGCGCACGACATCGGCATCCGTCTCGATCGTGGCGCCGTAGCCGCGCGCGGCACGGGCGATGGCCTCGGAGAACGCGCCCATGCCGCCGCGCACGTAGGCCCAGCGTCCGCGGGCGCCGCCGGCCTCGCCCATCATGTGGTGCAGCAGCACGTAGCCGCTTCCGGGGGAGGAGGGCGCCACCATCGCGCCGATCACGGAGTCGGTGGCGAGCGTAGCGCGCAGCACGTCGCTCTCGAACCAGCGGCTCAGGATGCTGCCGGCCGGCGACGTGAGCAGCGTGGCCATGTCGAGCACGGCGCGCGGCGCGCGGGCCGCGCAGGCGAGCGCGGCGCCGACGGGCCGGAGGTCCGCGAGGCGCGGACGGAGGGGATCGAACGGCGCGTGGTCGAGCATCGGCTCCACGAGACGGGCGGCGCCTTCGAGCATGGCCTCGTAGTGCGGCCAGCGCGCGGCGTCGCGCCGGGAGAACTTGCCGATCTCCGCTACGTTCCGCGCCGGGTCCGCGCCGAGCAGCAGGTGCCGCCCGTCCGGCAGCGGCGTGAACGACGACGGCTCGCGCGGGAGGAACGTCAGGCCGTGCGCGGCGAGCCGCAGCTCGTCCAGAATCACCGGCCGGACCAGGCTGGCCACGTAGGCGGCGCGCGAGACGCGGAAGCCGGGCCACAGCTCTTCCGTGACGGCGCAGCCGCCGAGCACGGGGCGGCGTTCCAGCACGAGGACGCGCCGGCCGGCGCGCGCGAGATACGCGGCGGCCACGAGGCCGTTGTGGCCCCCGCCGATCACAACGGCGTCCCAGACGTCCATAGCGCGGAGTGTCACGTTACGATAGCCCTCGAATGGACGTCCGCATCTTCCCGAATTCCCGGCGGCCCGGCATCGGTCAGCGCCCGCGCCGCGAGTCGCAGCGCCCGTTGCTGCCGCAGCACGCCCGCCACTGCCCGGTGCTCGAAGCGGGCAGTTCGGTCGGCTTCCTCGTGCACCCGCCGCTCGGAGAGGGCGAGTCCTACACGGTGGAGTACCAGGGCGAGGGGCAGTACCGGTTCATCTACTCCATCAAGACGGGCGCCACGGAGTGGAAGCCGCTCTTCATGGTGGCCTTCCAGTTGTCGGTCGGCGGCACCGGCGCGCGTCGCGAGGACGTCACGCTGATGATCGAGCCCTCGGAGCAGGCGCGGGAGCTGGCGGCCACGATGACGCGGATGTTCATGGTGCCCGACGACCTGGGCACGCCGGCCGGCGCGGTCACGCTGCGCGGCGCGTGGAACTTCCGGACGCCCGCCGGGTGGGACACGGTCTACGCGCCGGTCTTCAACAACCTCGAGCGCCCGATCGCGCCGATGATGTCGATCCGCGTCGAGACGGACTGGTACGTCCACGAGACGGAGTTCCGCTACGTGCTGCAACCGGGCGAGTCCATCACCGGGACGCACAACCTGCCCATCGGGCAGGTCTTCTTCGTGCCGCGCGAGGAGATCCGGCTGAAGGACTGCAGCGAGGCGGAGATCGCGGAGCTGGGGCGCGCCCGGGATGCGTTCGCCCGGGGCAAGGCGGGGGACAAGCTGAAGACCCCGTACGGGCTGGAATACAGCCCGTTCTACCTGAAAGTCAGCCGTGCCCAGGCCGCTCAGGGGCGGGGTTCGGACCAGGTTGGAGCGGCCGGCGAGGGGCCCCAGCCGGAGGTCCCGCCTGCGGATGCACAGAAAGACCAGTAATTTCACGAGATCCGGTGTCTTGCGGCCGGTTCCCGTGCCCGCCGGGGTGTCGCGCCTGCGAGAGGTTGCGACAATTTTCCCTGGATGAAACGTGGTAGTTTCTGGTCACATTTTGAGCCGGTGACTTCACATATGCGCATCTCTGTCCGAATTCTGTCTGCCCTGGCCCTCGCGGCTGGTCTTCTGCCGGTTGCTCCGGCGTTCGCCGCCGGCGCCCAGGCCGCTCCAAAGCCCGTGACCGCGAAGACCGCGGCCGCGCCCGCGCCGGACGTCCAGGCGTTCGTCAAGCAGTACTGCGTGGGCTGCCACAACGAGCGCAACAAGAAGGCCGTTGCCAACTTCGCGCTGGATGCCGTCGACGTGACCGTGGCCGGTCAGCGCGGGGACATCTGGGAGAAGGTGGTCACGAAGCTGCGCGCCGGCCAGATGCCGCCGGCCAGCGCCCGCCGCCCGGACCGCGCGGTCTCGGATCAGGTGGCCGGCTGGCTGGAGTCCGAGCTGGACCGTCACGCGTCGACGAAGCCCAACCCGGGCCGCACCGAGGCGCTGCACCGCCTGAGCCGCACGGAGTACAGGAACGCAGTCCGCGATCTGCTCGGCCTCGAGATCGACGTCGAGAACCTG
>JBFXBH010000036.1:18250-20281 GCA_050183355.1 Vicinamibacterales bacterium
GACACGGTGAGCCGCCGTCAGATCCTGACGTGCACGCCGAAGAGCGCGGCCGAAGAAGAGCCGTGCGCGCGGCAGATTCTGACGACGCTGGCGCGCCGCGGCTTCCGCCGCCCGTCCACGGCCGACGACCTCGCGTTCCTGATGCGCTTCTACAAGGAGGGCCGCACCGGCGCGGACTTCGAGTCCGGCATCGAGCGGTCCGTGCGCGCGCTGCTGGTGAGCCCGGACTTCCTGTTCCGGATGGCCGTCGAGCCGGCCGGTGCCGCCCCGGGTACGGCCTACCGGATCAGCAATCTGGAGCTGGCCTCGCGCCTGTCGTTCTTCCTGTGGAGCAGCATCCCGGACGACGAGCTGCTGAACGTTGCGATCAAGGGACAGCTCACCACGCCGGCCGTGCTCGACAAGCAGGTGCGGCGCATGCTGAAGGACCCGAAGAGCGTGGCGATGACGCAGAGCTTCGCGTCGTTCTACCTGTGGATCCGCAACGTGGCGGACACGCAGATGGACGCCGATCTCTACCCGAACTTCGACGGCACGCTCCGGCTGGCGATGGCGAAGGAAACGGAGTTGTTCTTCGACAGCATCCGGACCGAGGACCGCAGCGTGCTGACGCTGCTTGATGCCGACTACACGTTCCTGAACGACCGGCTGGCGAAGCACTACGGCATCACGGGCGTGGCCGGGCCGGACTTCCGTCGCGTGTCGCTGTCGGCGGACAGCCCGCGCCGCGGCCTGTTCGGCAAGGCGAGCATCCTGACGGTGACCTCGGTGCCCACGCGGACCTCGCCGGTCAAGCGTGGCAAGTGGCTGCTCGACAACGTGCTCGGCACGCCGCCGCCCTCGCCGCCGGCCAACGTGCCGGCGCTGCCCGAGCAGAAGCAGGACGACGGCCGCGTGCTGTCGGTGCGGGAGCTGATGGCGAAGCACCGGGCCAACCCCGTCTGCTCCGGCTGCCACAACGTGATCGACCCGGTCGGCTTCGCGCTCGAGCAGTTCGACGCGATCGGCCGGTGGCGCGAGGTGGACCGCTCGTTCACGAAGATCGATCCGGCGGGCACGATGCCGGACGGGTCCAAGTTCGCGACGCTCGGTGACTTCCGCCAGCGGATCATCAGCAACCCGACGCCGTTCGTGCGGACGTTCACGGAGAAGCTGCTGATCTACGCGCTCGGCCGGCCGTTCGAGTCGTTCGACGCACCGGCGGTGCGGCAGGTGATCCGCGACGCGAGCGCCAACAACTACAAGTTCAACGAGCTGGTGATGGGGGTCGTGAAGAGCACCCCGTTCCTGATGCGGCGGGTGGCGGATGCGCCAGTCGCCGTGTCGGCGTCGAAGTAGGGCACGTCGGACCGTACCGTTCGTGAGGAGAGGACTGATGCGAATGCGAATGACTGGCGTCCTGGCAGGGTTGCTGCTGACGGCCATGGCCTCCACGGCGGCCGCGGCTGCGCGGGCGGTCCCGCTCGTCGAAGCCGTGAAGCGGGGTGACGCGACGGCCGTGCGCTCGATGCTGGCCCAGAAGGTCAACGTCAACGCGACCGAGCCCGATGGCACCACGGCGCTGCACTGGGCCGCGGACCTCGGCGATGTCCGCACGGTGGACGCGTTGCTGAAGGCCGGCGCCACGCTGAAGGTGTCGAACCGCTACGGCGCCACGCCGTTCGGGCTCGCGGCGGCCAAGGGCCACGCGGCCGTGCTCGAGCGCATGCTCGCGGCCGGTGAGAACGCGAACGCCGTCGTCAACGGTGAGCCGGTGCTGATGCAGGCGGCGCGCGCGGGCAACGTGGACGCGATCAAGGTGCTCCTCGCCGCGGGCGCGGACGTGAACGTCAAGGAAGCCGTCTACGGGCAGACGCCGCTGATGTGGGCGGCGGCGGCCGGGCACAGCCCGGCAGTGAAGACGCTGGCGGAAGCCGGCGGCGACATCAAGGCGCGCAACCGCCCGCCGGGCAAGGGCATCGAGAAGGACGTCGGCTTCCGCATTCCGGCCGACAACGACCCGCTCGGCATCCGCTCGCACCGGAACTCGGG
>JBFXBH010000037.1:0-20193 GCA_050183355.1 Vicinamibacterales bacterium
GCGGGCGCGCCCGTCTGGCGCGCGGGCGCCAACGTCTCCACGCGGCTGAACACGGAAGTGCCGCTCGTCATCGGGGGCAAGACCGTGCCGGCCGGCGAGTACAGCGTGTTCATCGAGGCGAAGAGCGAGAAGGACTGGACCTTCATCCTGTCGAGCTACGGCGCGCTGACGAACCCGAAGGAGCCGAAGCCGGACCACCTCTGGGGCGCCTACAACTACAAGGCGGACAAGGATGTGGTCCGCGCGCCGATGACCGTCACGGCGTCGCCCGTGCAGGTCGATCAGCTCACGTGGGGCTTCATCGACGTCACCGAGAAGGGCGGCTCGCTCCAGATCTCGTGGGCGAAGACGGCCGCGTCGGTCGCCTTCACGGTCGCGCAGTAGCGCCCGGCAGTTCTACGTCGACGGCCTCGGGAGACCGAGGCCGTCGCACAGACCCGAGAGATCCGGCGGCAGCGGCGCCGACAGCGAGAGCGGCGCGCCGGTGACCGGATGCGGCAGCATCAGCCGCCACGCGTGCAGCGCCTGACGCCCGAATCCATCCCCGGGGCGGCCGTACACCTGGTCCCCCACGATCGGCCAGCCGCTGGCCGCCAGATGCACCCGGATCTGATGCATGCGTCCCGTGACGAGCCGGCACTCGACGAGGGACGCGCCCTCGCCGCGCGCCAGCACGCGGTAGCGCGTCTCGCTCGGGCTGCCGTCTTCCCTGACGGCCACGCGCCGCCGGTCCGACGGATCCACGCCGAGCGGCAGCGCGATCGCGCCTTCGGCGGGCTTCGGCCGCCCGTGGACGACGGCCAGGTACGTCTTCTCGGTGCGTCCGCTGGTCATCGCGCGCTGCGCCACGCGGTGCACGGCGAGCGATTTCGACACAAGCAGCACGCCCGACGTGTCCTTGTCGAGCCGGTGAAGCAGCCGCGGCGCGTCGGGGTCGGCCGGGTCCGCACCGAGATAGCCGAGGACGCCGTTGAAGAGCGTGCCGGCCGCGTGCTTGTAGGACGGATGCACGACGACGCCCGGCGGCTTGTTGAGCGCCAGGAGCGAGTCGTCCTCGAACAGCACGTCCAGGGCCTGCGCCTCGGCCCGCGGGCGCGCCCGCTCGGCCATGACCTCGTCGCCCCCGACGGACACCGTGTCGCCCGGTGCCACGCCCGAGGACGCCCGCGAGGCGGGCCGGCCGTTGACGGTGACCAGCCCCTCGTCGATCCACCGCTGCACCCTGGTCCGCGAGATCCGCGGCACGTCCGTCAGGTGCCGCAGCAGGCTCTGGTCCAGGCGCAGGGCGAGGTCGCCGCGGTCGGCGGTGAAGGTTCTCGGCATCGGGACCTTCTATAATTACGCGGTGGCCATGAACCTGCGTCTGCCGCGGCCGGACCAGGCGTTGCCCGGGCGGGACGAACCGATGCCCGTCCGCGAGACGCACGTGCTCAGCGGCCACCGGCAGGTGCCGCCGTTTCCCGAGGGCCTCGAACAGGTGGTCGTCGGGATGGGCTGCTTCTGGGGCGCGGAACGGAAGTTCTGGCAGACCCCGGGCGTCTACAGCACGGCCGTCGGCTACGCGGGCGGCTACACGCCGAACCCGACGTATCGCGAGGTCTGTTCGGGCATGACCGGTCACACGGAGGTCGTGCTGGTCGTGTTCGACCCGGCGACGATTGCGTTCGAGCAGGTGCTGCGCGTCTTCTGGGAGAACCACGACCCGACCCAGGGCATGCGGCAGGGGAACGACGTGGGCACGCAGTACCGGTCGGCGATCTACACGACGTCACCGGCGCAGCTCGAGGCCGCGAAGGCGTCACGGGCCCGGTATCAGGATCGCCTGACCGCGGCCGGCTACGGCCCGATCACGACCGAGATCGAGGGCGCGAGGCCGTTCTATTACGCCGAGGACTATCACCAGCAGTACCTGGTGAAGAATCCCAACGGCTACTGCGGCATCGGGGGCACCGGCGTCAGTTGCCCCGTGGGCGTGGCGGCGGGCGCCTAGATTTGCACGAGTTTCAGGGACGGGCAGGACGAAACCGATGAGCAGAGTTGTATACGAGCAGGCGAAGGCGGCACCCGATCAGGAGCGGCTTCGCGCCGAGCACAAGCTGCGGCTGGTGACCGAGGCTGAAGAAGGCCTCGGCGTGAACGCCGTGCCCAACGGCGTCTACGGGTTCACCTACTCGCCGGCGTTCGCCAACTCACCGCTCTACGCGACGCGCCGCTTCCGCTGCTACGAGACGCACCGCCGCGCGGACGGGTCGATCTACCTGATGGGGTTCGTCTCGGCAGCCGACGCCGCGAAGCTGCAGAACCAGACCGACGTCGTCGAGATCTGCCTGCAGCCGGAGCCGGAGGACGGCGCGGAGCACTTCGTGGAGCTCGCGTACGACCGTATCCTGCACCACCGCCTGGTGGCCGTGCGCACCGAGCACGGCGTCACGATGAAGGTGAAGCCGGCGGCGTAGCTATTCCGCGGCGGCGTCGTGCAGCAGCATCCACGACGTGCCGAAGCGGTCCCGCAGCATCGCGAAGCGGACGGCGAAGTGCGTCTGCTCCATCTTCATGAACACCTCGCCGCCGTCCGAGAGCAGCTCGTACACCCGCTCGGTTTCGGCGACGGTGTTCAGCGTGAGCGTCAGATAGGCGCTCCGCATCGGTTCGGCGTGGGCGACGTCCGCGCCCATCAGCACGGTGCCGCCGATTGCGATCCGCGCGTGGAGGACCTTCTGGTGCCAGTCCTCCGGGATGTGCTGTGAGGGCCTGTCGCCGTGGTGGACCAGGCTGGTGATCCGGCCGCCGAGGTGCTGCTCGTAGAAGCGGAAGGCCTCTTCACACCGGCCACGATAGTTCACGTAGACATCGAGCCGCATAGGGCCCGATCCTAACGCCGCGCTCCTGCGGGCGCGGGAGAGATTCGGGCTAGGTCGCCGGGCCGGTTTCGACGGGGCGGTCCGGGTCCGCCGACCACTCCGACCAGGACCCGACGTAGAGGCGCGCGCCCGGGAGCCCCACGTGCTCGGCGGCCAGCAGGTTCTGGCACGCGGTCACGCCGGAGCCGCAATACATCACGACGTCGGTCATGGGGCGGCCCTGAGCCGTGGCCGCGAGCAGGCCTCGCAGCTCGTCGGCCGGACGCACGGTGCCGTCGGCCGTGAAGTTCTGCTTGAAGAAATGATTGCCGGCGCCGGGGATGTGGCCCGCGGCCTTGTCGAGCGTCTCGTTCCGGCCCTCGAAGCGCTCCGGGGCGCGCGCATCGATCAGGCGCAGACCGCCGTCCCGTGACGCGGCGGCCACCGTCTCCACGCCGACGCGCATCCCCTCGCGCACGGCCGGCGTGAACGTGGCCGGCGCGCGGTGTTCGTCGCCGGCGCGCACGGGCCGCCCTTCGGCCGTCCACGCCGGGAAGCCGCCGTCGAGCACGGCCACCGCGTCGTGGCCGAGGTAGCGGAGCATCCACCACAGGCGCGCGGCGAACATGTTGTCGGCGTCGTAGCAGACGACCTGAGTGCGGGGACCGATGCCGAGCCGGCCGAACGTGGCCGCCATCGCCTCGACGGACGGCAGCGGATGCCGCCCGTTCGCGCCCGTCGGGGCGGAGGAGAGGTCGTGCGACAGGCTGGCGTACACCGCGCCGGGGATATGCCCCTCGCGGTACTGCGCGAGGCCGGCGGCGCCGTCGGTCAGGCTGTAGCGCACGTCCACGACGACCCATGACGGGTCGTCGAGATGGGCCGCGAGGTCCGCCGTCGGGATGAACGTGCGGAACATCGGGCCCCTGGACTCAGCGCGCGGCTTCGAGGGCGGCGATGCGCTGCTCGAGCGGCGGGTGCGTGGAGAAGAACATCATCCAGCCCTTCGCGCCGTTGATCTTCAGCGTGGCGAGCGCGGCCTGTGAGGTGTCCACCATCTCGTGCTGGCTCTGCAGCCGGCGCAGCGCGCCGATCATGCGGTCGCGGCCCGCCAGGTGCGCGCCGCCGGCATCCGCCCGGAACTCGCGCTGGCGCGAGAACCACGCCGTGATCATCGAGCCGAGGATGCCGAAGACGACCTCGAGGATCATCATCACGAGGAACGACATGCCGTTATGGCCGCGGCGCTCGTCGTCGCGGCCCGAGTTGGCGATGGCAAACGCGATCACGCGCGCCAGGAACATCACGAACGCGTTCACCACGCCCTGCAACAGCGTCATCGTGACCATGTCGCCGTTGGCGATGTGCGCGACTTCGTGCGCGAGCACGCCCTCGACCTCGTCCCGGTTCATCGCCCGCAGCAGGCCCGAGGACACGGCGACGAGGCTCCGGCTGCGGCTCGGCCCGGTCGCAAACGCGTTGACCTCCGGCGAGTCGTAGATGCCGACTTCCGGCATCGGCAGGCCGGCCTTCTTCGTCTGGGCCTCGACGGTGCGGTAGAGCCAGTCGGCGTCCGCGTTGCCGGTCCGCCCGTCCACGAGCTGCAGGCCGGTCGACCGCTTGGCGATGAAGCGCGACATCTGCAGCGAGATGAACGCGCCGCCCATGCCCCACACGAGACAGAAGACCGCCAGCGCCCCGAGGTCGAGCCCGGAATCGGTCACGTACCGGTCCAGGCCGAGCACGCGCAGGATCACCGAGAGGGTGAGGACGACGGCGAGATTCGTCAGCAGGAACAGGAAGATGCGTTTGCCCATGAGTGTGAGGATAGCAGGGCACCCCGGTGAATCCGGGGGCCGTTCACTGTGGGATTAGACGGCGGACGCGGTCGTCCGGTTGCGGCGGCGAGCGGTGGGCGCGCCGGGCGCGCTAGCCCCGGGAGTAGATGGCCTGGGAGAGGATGACGCCCGCCACCGCGCCGACGCCGATCATCGCGCCGTTGCCGGTGACCTGCATCGCAAAGATGCCGGCGACGGCACCGCCGAGGAGGCCGACCCACATGTAGCGGCCCCTCAGAATCTTCCGGCTGTGCAATTCCTTCTGCTCTCGTCGCATCGGGGTCTCCCGTCCCTGGGCCCGTCCCGAACCTGTGACTCTCAGGAAAAATCTTCGAAAGAGTCTAATCCAACTTCCGGGCGAGATGCTGGAGGAACATCCCGACGTCGGTCACGACGCCGACGGTCTGCATCGACCCCCGGTCGCTGAGCTTGGTTACGACGGCGGGGTTGATGTCCACGCAGACCACGCGCACCCAGGACGGCAGCATGTTGCCGACGCCGATGCTGTGCAGCATCGACGACAGCATCAGGACCATCTGCACGTTGGCGAGCGCGGCCGAGTAGCGGTCCTGTGCCTCGATGAGGTCCATGATCGTGTCGGGCAGGGGGCCGTCGTCGCGGATGCTGCCCGCCAGCACGTAGTCCACGTTGTGCGTGACGCAGGCGTGCATCACGCCCGAGGTCAGCACGCCCTGCGCCACGGCCTCGCGGATGCCGCCCGCGCGGTTGATCGTGTTGATGGCGGCCATATGGTTGCGGTGCCCCTGCTCGACGGGCGCGCCGGCGTTGAGGTCGATGCCGAGCGAGGTGCCCTTGAGGGCGTACTCGATGTCGTGGACCGCGAGGGCGTTGCCGGCCAGCACGACATCCACGTAGCCCTTCCGGATGAGGGCCGCGAAGTGCTCCACGCCGCCCGTGTGGACGACGACCGGGCCCGCCACGACGGCGATCCGGCCGCCGCTCTTCTTGACGTCGGCCATCATGGCCGCCACGCGCGCCACGGTCACCTCGACGCGCCGTTCGGACGAGACGTCGTTGCTCATGAAGGCGAACCCGAGCCGGTCGCGCTCGCGGAACTCGGGCAGCACGCGGATGCCCTCGTGGCCGCAGACGATCTGGTCCCCGGTCCGCACGTCGCGCAGCTTCCGGCATGAGGCGGCGCCGCCCTCGATGACGATCACGGCGTCCATCCGCTGCTGCTGCACCTCCACCCACCGCCCGCCGACGCGCACCTGCGTCCGGTGGTTCGTCGTGGAGTAGAAGTCGTCGCGCACGCAGCGGTCCTTCTCGGCGGGGACGAGCACGGCGTCGCGCTCCTGCAGCAGGTGGCAGCCGAGCGGGTTGAGCTGCGTCAGCAGTTCGGCGAGCGCCTCGGCCGAGTCCGCCGTCAGGCGCATCTCGATCCGGCTGACGTCGTCGTTCGTGCGGCCGATGTCGAAGCGGAGGACCTCGTAGGCGGCGTTCTGCTCGATGACCTTGTCGAAGATGGCGCTCAGGTGGCCGGAGTCGATCAGGTGGCCGTGCGCTTCGATGACTTCGCTGGCAGGCATGGCCCATTATCTCCCGCGCGCGGGAACCGCGGCATCGCGGCCGCGGGGGGCTACCCGGGCAGCACCAGCTTGTAGCCCACGCCGCGCACGGTCTGCAGGATCGTCGGGGAGGACGAGCCGTCGCCCAGGTAGCGCCGGAGCCGCACGATGAAGTTGTCGACGGCGCGTGTGTCCGTGGCGGCCGAGAGGCCCCAGACGTCCTCGAGGATCGCGCGGCGCGGCACGGCGCGTCCCGCGTTGCGGACCAGGTACCGCAGCAGGTCCGCTTCCATGCGCGTCAGGTGGAGCGTGTGGCTGCCGTAGGTGATCTCCATCGCGTCGAAGTCGATGCGCCGATCCCCGACGGTGCAGACGTCCGGCGGCGCGTCCGGCGTGGCCGGACGCCCCTCGCGCTGCCACCGGCCGCGGCGCAGCAGGCCCTGCAGCCGGGCCAGCAGGATGCTGAGCTCGAAGGGCTTGGGGACGTAGTCGTCGGCGCCGGCTTCAAGCCCCAGCAGGACGTCCTCCGCGCGGCCCCGGGCCGTCAGCATCAGGATGGGCACGAACTGACCCGCGGCGCGCAGTTCGGTCACGACGGCGTACCCGTCCTTGCCCGGCAGCATCACGTCGAGCAGCACGGCGTCGAAGCGGTCCCGTTCGGCCAGCAGCAACGCGGCCGCGTCGGTGCCGTTGCCCAGCACGGTCACGTCGAAGCCCTCCGCCTCGAGATTGAACCGGAGGCCGTCCGCGATGTGGGCTTCGTCCTCGACGACGAGAATGTGACTCATGCCCGGAGCGCGCGGGGCAGTTCCACCGTGAACGTGGCGCCACGGCCTTCGCCCTCACTCTGTGCGAACACGCGGCCGCCGTGGGCTTTGGCGATCGACCGGACGAGGAACAGGCCCAGGCCCGTGCCCTTGACCCTCCCGCTGCTGCCCGGCACGCGGTAGAAGCGGCGGAAGATGCGCCGGAGCTGCGAGCGCGGGATGCCGACGCCGCGGTCCTGCACGCGGACCCAGACCGAATCCGGCGTCGGCGCCGCGAGCGTGACGGAGATGCGGATCGCGTCCCCGGAGTACTTCACGGCGTTGTCCAGCAGGTTGGCGATCGCGGTGCGCAGATCGTCGGCGTCGCCCATCACGTTGAGCGGCTGGTCGCCCTGCACGTCCAGCGCGACGGCCCCGGCCGGCAGGTGGTGGCGCAGCGTGGCGGCGTCGATGCACTCGCGGGCCAGCGCGCCCATCTCGACGCGCGTGAAGGCGTGGGGCCTGGTCCGGCGGTCCGCGCCCGCCTTCAGCACGTTCTCGACCATCTGCTGCAGCCGGTCCGTGTCGGCGAGCATCACGCCGTAGAACTCGCGCCGCTGCTCATCGGTCAGCGCGCGCGTCTGCAGCGTCTCGAGGTAGAGCCGGATCGACGCGATGGGCGTCTTCAGCTCGTGCGTGACGCCGCTGATGAACGTGTCGTGGTCCTCGTTGCGGTTGATCTCGATCAGCAGGAAGACGGTATAGAGGATGATCCCGGCGACGACGATCGCCGAGAAGACGATGCCCAGGATCAGCGGCGTGGCCTGGCCCGCGTTGAGGACGATCCAACCGACGTTCAGCGAGACGGCGGCCGCGAGCGACGCGACAGCCAGCACGACGACGAGGCTGATGGCCTTCTGCCGGCGGGTCATGAGGCGATCTTAGCCCCGCGACCACGCAGGATGAGCGCTGCATGAGCGGGTCCTGTCGCCGAACAGCCCCGTTCGGCGCCACCCGCAGTTGGGCAGCGATGGCACCGGGCGCGGCGCGATGCTGCCGGACGGGCCGAGCGCAGGCGGCGAACGCGCGTTTCGTGCGCTCCCCGCGCGCCGCTCACGCGGCCGGGATGGCCCGGATGGTGCCCGTTGCAGTGGTCGTTCCCGTCCGTCCGGCGTCGTTCCGGAAGTTCACCGTGATGGTGACCTCCGTTGCGGTTGGACGATTCTGCGAGTCCACGAGCCGCAGGCGCCGCGAGCCGACGGCCGAGTCTGCCGGGATGCGGACGGCTTCCAGCGCCGTGGCGGGATCGGAATAGGTCACGCCGCCGCCGGTGTTGAAGGCCACGGCGACGCTGGTCACCGTGGCGGCCTCCTGCCGGCTGAACTCGCGGACGAGGAACGTGATTTCGTACGCGTTGGCACCTGACGCGTTCCGGCCGACCGTCGCCTCGATCCGTTCGACGGCGAGGCCCGCTCCGTCCACGGGATCGTCGGGATCGGCGGAGCTCGGTGTGCTCGGGAGGGGTGTCGCCGCGGTGATCGTGCCACCACTGCTGCCGCCTGCGCTGCTACTGCCGCCACATCCGAGGCAGACCGCCAGCAGAAGCAGAGCGATTGGAAGGTTCAACACTCGCATTTCCCGGCCGATGACACGCATCCCGTCTCCTTGTTGTCGTCAGGGTGACGATTCTGCTTCAGACCGACGGTGTCTGTCTGTCGGGTCGCGCGCCGCCGCCCGCAATGGGGCATTCCGGCTGGGGGAGAGCTGGCCGGGCGACGGTCACGCCGCCCGGCCGAAGGGGAGGGAGGTGCTACGCGACGGCTTCGTCGACTTCGAGCGTGTCGTTCTCTTCGTACGGCACGGCCTGCGCGATCTTCGCGACCTTGATGTCCCACGCGAGGCCGAGCGCCTTCAGTGTGGAGATCCCGATCCAGTTCAGATCCAGTTCGTACCACGCCAGGCCGTGGCGCGCCGACGTCGGATGCGCGTGGTGGTTGTTGTGCCAGCCCTCGCCGAAGGTCAGCAGCGCCACCCACCAGTTGTTCGTCGAGTCGTCGCGCGTCTGGAACCGGCGGCTGCCCCACAGATGCGTGGCGCTGTTGACGAGCCACGTCGTGTGGAGGCCGAACACGGTGCGGAAGCCGATGCCCCACAGCACGTACGGGATGCCGCCGAACGCGAGCAGCACGAGTCCGACGACGACCTGCGGCACCCAGTGCCACTTCGTCAGCGCGACGTGGAACCGGTCCTTCGCGAGGTCCGGCACGTAGCGGGCGAGCAGCGCCGTCTCCTGGTGCAGGCCCTGGCCCATGATGATCCAGCCCATGTGTGCCCAGAAGCTGCCCTCGCGCGGCGTGTGCGGGTCGCCGTCGCGGTCGGACTTCTGATGGTGCACGCGGTGCGTGGCGACCCAGAAGATCGGCCCGCCCTCGAGCGCCAGCGTGGCGCACAGGGTCAGGAAGTACTCCATCCACTTCGGGGTCTTGTAGCTGCGGTGGGTCAGCAGGCGGTGGTAGGCCATGCCGATGCCCAGCATGCCGGCCACGAAATACAGCACGACGGCCGCGATGATGGCGCCGGTATCGATGTAGAAGAAGGCGGCGACGGCCGCGATGTGGAAGGCGACCATGGCGATGGTGGTCACCCAGTTGACGCCCTTCTGATACTTCCGGCCGAACAGCAGTGTCGTTTGAGCCATGGATCCTCTGGCGCGGGCGGGATGCCCGTTGGGCCGTGGACAACGGTAGCCGAGGTCCGCCGGGCCCTTCTGTAATACTTGTGTATTCGTGCTAAATGGCTGATTTGAAAGGCATAACAGGCCATGGGCGCGTGCGGGCGCTCAGCATCCACGCGGACTACGCCTGCCGGCATTCGGGGCGCTGCTGCGCCACGGACTGGGACGTTCCCGTGGAGGCGCCGGCCCGCCTGGCCATCGAGACCGGCATCCGCGAGAACCGCCTGCCGATGCTGGAGGCCTTTGCCCCCGGCACGCCGCCGGACCACTACGCCGGCGTGCTTCGGCGCACCGGAGACGGCGCCTGCGTCTGGCTGGACCCGGACTCACGGCTCTGCACCGTCCATGCGCGCATGGGCGAGGGCGCCCTGCCGACGACCTGCCGGATGTTTCCGCGGATCGCGCGGACGGGCCCGCGCGGCGTGGCCATCACGCTCTCGCACTACTGCCCGACGGCGGCGCGGATGCTGCTGCGCGACGACGTTCCGCTGACGGTGGTCGAGCAGCCACGGGCCTTTCCGCCGGGCACGTACGAGGGGCTCGACGCGGACGAATGGCCGCCGCTGCTGCACCCGCGCATGCTCATGGACGACGAGGCGTACGAGGCCTGGGAGGCGCACGTGGTGTGGCGCTGCGCGACGGGGCCGTCGCTCTGGGCCGCGCTCGCGACGATTCGCCACGATGCGGACGTGCTCGGTCTGTGGAAGCCGGCCGACGGATCGCTGCTGGCGGCGGTCCGTGCCGGCCGGGATCTCGAAGCGGTGGACGTGCCGCCACCGGACGACGCCTGGCTGCTGGCGCGCCTCGCCGACGCGCGGGCCGCCGTGCCCCGCCATGTCCCGGACCCGCCCGGTGGGGCCGGCGTCCCGCGTTCTGAGAGCGACCGTGATCTTCGCGCGGCACTCACGGCGCTGCGGCCATACGAACGGCCGGCACTGCGCCTGGTGGCCGCGCACGCGCTCGGAAGCTGGTGCGCCTACCAGGGTCGCGGCCTTGCCGCGCACGTGCGGAGTCTGGAGACGGTGGCGGCGGTGCTGGTGGCCGAGGTGGCGCGCGTGGCCGGTGCGTCGACGGTCCTCGATGACGACCGCTTCCTCGCCGCGGTCAGCGCCACCGACCTCCTGCTGCGTCACGAGGCGTCCCGGGAAGACCTCGCCGCGCGCTGGTCGCAGCGCGAAGCGGCGAGATAGCCGAGCCGTCGGTCACGCCGGGCCCCCGCGTCAATCGCCGCGGAAGGTTTCCGCCGACCCGGCCGCGGTGAAGGCGAGGGACGTGCCGGCCACGCTGCCGCGGACGGTGTACTGCCCGCGCATCTGCAGGAACGTCATCGGCGTGGCCATGGGACCCGGCAACCGGTTGCGCTCGATGCTCTGCACGGCGAGGTCGAGCGTCACGTCCAGCGACGGGCTGCGGCCCTCGATGACAACCCGGGTCGGGTCGCTGCTGCCCGCCGCGTTCGTCTCGGTGATCGTGACGCCGGTGGCGTAGCCCATGGGGCCGCGCGGGCCGATGGCGCCGAGAAAGCCGGGCACACGCGCGGGGTCCGCGGCGTCGGCCGGCGGGAACACGCGCCCGAAGACGAACGATGTGTCCCCGTGCTGCACCTGGCCCCACTGCCACGACACCCCTTCCCAGAAGCCCCAGTTGTGGTCGTGATAGCCCGTGGCACCCGCCAGCGAGACGCGTGTGCCACCCACCGAGAGCGTGCCCGACGCCCGCCCGGCCATCACCGGCACGACGTAGCCGGACTTCCAGCCGCCGGCGCCGGCGAGCTCGATGGGTGGAAGCTGCCGGCCCGCCTCTCCCTCGATGGCGAGGTCGCCGGTCAGCCGCCGTCCGCTGGCGGAGGTGAGGTCGAGGTGGATGTCGTAGCGGAGGCCGCGGAGCCGGACGGTGTTGCGACCCACCGTCAGATCCGGCGCCCGCGCGACGTCGGCCTCCGTCAGCAGCGCACCGGCGGAATAGGCCTCCATCCGGCCGTTGCGCTCAAGCTGGAGCCGCACGCCGGCGGACCGGCGCTCGTCGGCGGTCTCCGGACCGACGAGGAACGTCAGATAGAAGCGGGTGTCCGGATTCCGGCCGTTGAAATAGAGCCACTCCGCCCACGACGCGGCGCGCGCCGGCACGTCCGGAATCTCGTGGAAGGCGTCGATGGCCCGGAGGGCGTCGCCGGGTTCGCTCGCCGCCCAGAGGCGGTCCGCCTCCGTGTCGGACCACGCCGCGATGCCGGCGACTTCCGCGTCGCCCAGCGCGCGTTCGAGACTCGGGATGCCCGCCTGGGCCTCCACGGCCGTGGTGCCGCCACCGTCGCCAATCAGGTAGAGCGTGGTGCGGTTCAGCGGTGAAGCGGCGGTCACTTCGGAGGCAAACGGCTCCCGCGCGAGCGGGCCCGCGAGAACCAGCCGCGCGGCTTCCAGCCGCTGCAGTCCGGGACCGGTGACGACGACATGGCCACCGCCCGCCAGCGCGGGTGCCCGGGCCTGGTCGAGCACGACCTCCGCCACACCGAGCAGGATCGCCATCACCGAGACGCCGACCCCGAAGCCCGCCGCCAGCACCGCCGTCCGCACCGGGTGCGCGGTCAGCGTGCGCAGGGCGAGGCGGGCGATCACCGGAGACGCTCCTCGCTGACGAGCGCGCCATCCCGCATGGTCAGAATGCGCCGCGCCCGGCGCGCGAACGCGGGGTCGTGCGTGACGACCACCAGCGCGGTGCCGTCCGCGTTGACGCGGTCGAGCACCTGCGCGACCTGTTCACCGGTCGTCTGGTCCAGCTCGCCCGTCGGCTCGTCCGCGAGCAGCAGGCGCGGGTTGTTGGCCAGCGCGCGTGCGATCGCGACGCGCTGCATCTCTCCGCCCGAGAGCTGCGAGGGCCGGTGGTCGGCGCGCGCCGCGAGGCCGACGTACTGCAGCAGGTCGCGTACGCGGCTCGCGCGCGCGCCCTTCGCCATGCCGGCCTCCGACATCGGCAGCTCGACGTTCTCGGCGGCCGTCAGCATCGGCAGCAGGAAGAAGCGCTGGAATACGAAGCCGATCTTGTGCAGCCGGATGCGGCTGCGCGCGGCGTCGCCGAGCGTGGAGACGTCGGCGCCGTCGATGCGCAGCGCGCCGGCCGAGGGCGTATCCACGACGCCGAGCAGGTGCAACAGCGTGGACTTGCCGCAGCCGGACGGCCCGCAGAGCGCGACGAAGTCGCCCGGGTCCACGGTCAACGACACGTCGCGGACGGCGGTGACCGGGCCCGCGGGCATCGGGAACACGCGCGTCAGGGCGCGGGCGTCGACGACACTCATGAGACGACCTCCCGACGGAGCGTGGCGGCGATGGGCAACACCGCCACGAGACGCATCGGATAGAGTGCGGCCGCCACGGCCGTCAGTGCGAACAGCACGCCGTGCACCACCAGCGCGCGCGGCTGGAAGACGAAGAAGTGCAGCGATGCCGGAATGCCGGGGATCGCCTTCAGGATCCAGTCGAGCAGGCGCGCCAGCGCGAGCCCGAGGGGCAACGCCAGCACCGCGCCGCTGCCCACGATCAGCCCGGCCTCGGCGAAGACGTCCATGACGGCGCGACGCCGGGAGAAGCCGAGCGCGCGGAGGGCGGCGATCTCCCCGGTGCGCTGGTTCACCGAGACCGTCAGCAGCACCGTGACCAGCAGAAAGGCGAAGCCGGTGGTGATCGTGGTCAGGACAAACGAGATCTGCCGGAAGTAGGAGAGCCCGCCCTCCTGCAGCCGCACGAGGACCTGGGCGTTGGTCAGGGCGGTGAGCTCGGGGACCGCCCGCTCCACGGCGGCCTTGCCCTGCACGGGTGTGACACCCTCGGCCGTCGTCATCAGGAACTGCTCGGCCGACTCGCGTCCGCTGCCCCCCGCGACCCGGTCGACGTCCGCCAGCGACAGGCCGATGGTCGCGCCGTATTCGCTCTCGAACGGAAACTCGGCCACGCCGACGATCCGCACGGCGAGCGGCGGCGCCACCGTGCGCACGCCGGCGGTCGTCGTCCGGAGGTCGAAGGCGCTGCCCATCGCGGCGTTCAGCAGGCCCCGCACCCGCTCGTTGATGACCACCTCGCCCGCCGCGCGGATGTCGCGGCCTGCCACGACGGTCCAGGCGCCCTGACCGCCCGCGCGGGCACCCATCACGCGGACGCCGAACGGGCGCGGCGCGCGCACGACCACGCCGCCGGTAAAGCGAACCGGCGTGACGCGCGCGACCTCGGGCAGCGCGGCGAGCCGGTCCGTGATCCGGCCGGCCTCCTCGATGAGCGGTCCGCTGCCCGGCGGCGCCGTGCCCACGCCGGCCCGCAGGTTGAAGCCGGTCGTCGCGAGCATCTGCCGCATCGAGATGACGAGGCCGCTCGACAGCAGCAGCATGTCGAAGAGAAGCGCCCCGACGGCGGCCACGCCGGCGATGCCAAGCGCCGCACGCGCGGGCTGGCGCACGAGGCTCCGGGCGGCGAAGGCGACGGCGTTCATCGGCGGGCGATCTGCATGAGCTGCTTCCGCAGCAGGGTCCACGACGCGGCCGTGCTGGCGATGACCCCGAGCGGGATCGCGACGGCCAGGCACGTGGTCACGACGGCCGGCGTGATCCGGACGAAGACCAGCGCCGTGTTGTAGTGCCACTGGAAGTACGCGTTGATGGCGGCCTGCGATGCCGCGGCGAGCGCGACCCCGAAGAGCGACCCCCCGGCCGCGACGGCGACCGACTCGATCACGATCTGGGCGAGCACGCGACGGCTCGTCAGGCCGAGCAGCCGGAGCACGCCGACCGTGTCGCGCCGCTCGTCGACCAGCATCACGGAGAGCGCGAGCAGGAAGAGCGCGCTCGCGATCACCGTCACCAGCGCGATGGCCAGGTGGAACCGCTCGATCACGACGAACGTGCCGACGCCGGTCAGCGCGGCGCGGACGGGGCGCGCGACCACGCCGGGCGTCTCCGTGGCAAGCCGCGAGGCGAGGGCGGCGGCGCGCTCCGGCACCCGCAGCGCCATGTTCACCTGGTCCACCGCTTCGGCGGCGAGCAGGTCGTCCGGGGAGGTCAGCCGGGCCATGTCCGGCAGGTGCAGCCGCACCTTGAACTTGGATTCACTGATCTCCATCGGGTCCGGCGTGGGCTCGTAGACGCCGACCACGCGGAAGGACCGGGCGTCCTCACCGTCGGCCGAGGGCGCAAGGCGGACGAGCGAGCCGGGCGTCAGCCTGCGGGCTTCCGCGAGCTGGCGCGAGACGAGCACGCCGGGCACGGGTTCGTCCGCCCGCAGGACGGCCGTGCACACCAGCGCGACCGTCGAGAGCACGAGAGCCGTGACCCTGGATGACATCACAGGTCGAACGTGGCGACGACCGGGCCGTGGTCGCTGGTGCCGATCTCGCGGTGCGCGACGCACTGCCGGGCCCTGGCGGCAAGCCCCTCGCTCGCGAGCACGTAGTCGATGCGCCAGCCGATGTTCCGCTCGCGCATCTGTCGCCACGGCGGCCACCATGAGTAGACGTCCGCCGCGTCCGGGCTCAGGCGCCGCTGCACGTCGGCGAGGCCGTGGCCGAGCAGCGTGTCGAACAGCGCGCGTTCGTCCTCGCGCTGGCCGATGGCGCCGCTCTTCCGCTCCTTCGCGTGGACGTCGATGTCCCGATGCGCGACGTTCAGGTCGCCGCAGATCAGCAGCGGCCGCCCCGACGCGGCGTGGTCCGCGGCGAGCCCCGTCAGGCTGGTCAGGAAGCGCAGCTTCGCGTCGTAGTCCTTGCCGCCGTTGGGGACGTAGACGGAGGCGACCGTGGCCTGCGGCAGCTCCGCCGTGAGGATGCGGTGTTCGAAGTCGAAGTCCGGCGTCGCGAAGGACGGCGCCTCGCCGCAGGCCTCCTGCCGCGTCAGCAGCGCCACCCCCGAGTAGCCCTTGCCGCCGTGCCACCGGCTCGCATAGCCGTCGATGTGCGTGACCCAGACCGGCAGCTGGTCCGGTGCGGCCTTGATCTCCTGGAGGCACAGGACGTCCGGCCGCTGCTGCTCCAGGAGCGCCTGCACCTGCTCCTGGCGCGCACGGATCCCGTTGACGTTCCAGGTGGCGACGGTGAACGGCATCGAGCGGTATCCGGGGGTCAGACGCGGAAGGTATCGGCCTGCCAGTCCTTGACGAGCTTCTTGATGGCGGTCCGGTCCGTCAGCTTCTCGTCGAGTACCCGCTTCGTCAGCGCGGGCAGCTCGGCGTCGCTCGCGAAGCGGAGCGAGACGAGCTGGCCCAGCGTCAGCTCGCCGATGCGTCCGTGCAGCTCGGCGGGCAGCACCTGGCGCAGCCGCACCAGCATTTCGAGGCGGATGACGCGATCCTGGACGCGCAGCGCGTTGGTCCGCGCGACCGAGAGCGCGACGACGAGTGCGAGCGCCGTCAGGAGGCCGGCCGCGCTGTCGAGCGACGGGGCCGCGAGCGCCTTTGCCACGGCGTACAGAAGGGCAACGCCGGCAAAGAGGAACCCGGCGCCGTAGACGGGCGACACGCGCTGCACGTGATTTTCGAACGTCTGACGTGACTCGGTAGCTGCCATCGTGTCTCCTCAAGGGGCGCGGTGTCCGCGGCCGGTTTCAGCGTACTGCAAGTGTAGAATCCACCAATGCACAATCCGCTTGTTCCTGAGACGCTCGAAGGCTGGAGCGTGTTGCACCTGATGTTCCGCGTGCGCTGGGACCGCGTACGGGCGCTCTCGGCCGAGGAGCGGAAGGCACTCGCCGACGAGGCGTCCGCGGCGCTGACGGTGACGGATGGCGGGGCGACGGCGTTCGTGCAGATGCTCGGGCACAAGGCCGAGCTGATGGTCATCATCTTCCGGCGCACCTTCGACGAACTGGGGCAGGCACAGTTGAACCTCTCGCGGACCGGCCTGCGCGACCTGCTCGAGCCGACCGAGTCGTACGTCTCCGTGGTCGAGCTCGGCCTCTACGAGATGACGGCGAAGCTCCACGAGCAGCTCGGCGCGAAGTTCACGCCCGGCTCCGACGAGTTCGAGCGCGCGTTCGACGCCGAGATGGAGACGCAGCGCCAGCGCGTGATCTCGCGCCTGTTCCTCGACATGCCCGCCCGCCGCCACGTCTGCTTCTACCCGATGAACAAGCGGCGCGGCGAGTCGCTCAACTGGTACCTGGAAGGGGTCGAGAGCCGGGCGGCCATGATGCGGGAGCACGGCATGATCGGCCGCCAGTACGCCGGCAAGGTGACGCAGGTCATCTCCGGCTCGATCGGCTTCGACGACTGGGAGTGGGGCGTCGACCTCTTCGCCGACGATCCGAACGTCTTCAAGAAGCTGATCTACGAGATGCGGTTCGACGAGGTGAGCGCCAAGTTCGCCGAGTTCGGGCCGTTCTACGTCGGGCTGCAGTTCAGGGGCGAGGAGCTGGCCGCGTTTCTCGGCGGTCAGGTGCCGGCCCTCTAGCGGTCCGCACACCGTCGCTCGCGTGTTTCCGGACAGCGTCCGGTCCAGCCAGGGGAGGTCCACGTGCTTCGTCTTCGTCTCGCGCGACTGCTGATCGCGGCGGTCTTCGTGCCGGTGTGGGCGTACGCGCAGCAGACCGGCGGCGTGATCGCGGGACGCGTGCTGGACCCGCAGGGCCTCGCGGTGGCCTCGGCCACGGTGACCGTGCGCGGCGACGGATGGCTCGCCGCCACCACGTCGGGCAGCGCGGGCCTCTTCCGCGTCGTCAACGTGCCGCCCGGTTCCTATGACGTGACGGTCGAGCGCCCGGGCTTCGCCCGGCGCACGGCGGCCGTCACCGTGACGATCGGCGCGGTGCGCGACCTGACCATCGACCTGGCGGTGGCGGGCGTCGCGGTCAGCGAGCGCGTCGAGGCGCCGGCCGTCGACCGCGACGACGCGGACGCGGCCAGAAGCTTCACGGCCGCGGAGCTGGCGGAGCTGCCCACCCCGCGAGACGTGTTCTCGCTGGCGCGCGCCGTGCCCGGCGTGCTCCTCGACCGCGTGAACGTCGCCGGCGCCGAGAACGGACAGCAGCCCGGGCTGTCCTCGAAGGGGACGCGGTCGTTCGACACCACATGGACGGTCGACGGCGTCGTCATCACCGACATGGCGGCCGCGGGCAGCTCCTCGCTCTACTTCGACTTCGACAACATCGACGAGGTCCGCTTCACGACGTCAGGCCAGGACCTCCGGCAGCCGACCGGCGGTCTCGGCGTCGACATCGTGCTGCCGCGGGGCACGAATCAGTGGCGCGGCGGCCTCCGGTTCGACGGCGCCACGCGGGGCATGGAGGCCTCGAGCGTGCCGGCGGAACTGCGTGCCGCCGGCCGTGGAGCGACGGACTACACGCAGCGGATCGTGGACACGGGCGCCTTCGGCGGCGGCCCGTTGCTGACGGACCGGCTGTGGGTGCACGCGTCGTACTCGGCCCAGGACATCCGCATCGTGCGCGGCGGCATTGCCGACCGCACCGAGCTGCGCAATCCGTCCGTCAAGCTGACGTGGCGCGCGACGGAGCGTGACGTGCTGAGCGGCCTGTACTTCGACGGCGACAAGCGCAAGGAGGGCCGGCCCCCGTCCGGCACGGCGAACCTGCCGTTTCCGGCCGCGACGGCGCTGCAGAACCAGCGCAACGCGTACGCCGGCGGCCCGCCCGGCCTGTGGAAGGTCACCGACGACCACACGTTCGGGTCGGGACTGCTGGCCAGCGTCACGGCGGCCTACGTCAACGCGGGCTTCGAGCTGGCGCCCGCGGGCGGCATGGAGCTCTCGTCCGGGCGGAGCGTGCGGCTGGGTCGCTCGTTCGGCTCCGTCAACCTCGTCCAGAACGAGCGCCCGCAGTGGAGCGTCGCGGGCGATGTGACCGCGTCGACCCGGCGCCTCGGCGCCGACCACGTGTCGCGCATCGGTGCGACGTGGCGGCGCGTGGATGCGCGCAACCGGACGCTCTGGCCGGGCAACGGTCTCCTCGCCCTCGACAACTCCGTCACCGATCGCCGCGTGCGCGTGTTCCGCGAGGGCAACGGCGCCAACCGCGTCCAGACCACGAGCGTGTTCCTGCAGCACACAGTCCAGCGCGGCCGGCTGTCCGTTTCCGGCGGCGCGCGCGTGGACCACCAGAGCAGCGAGGCGCTGGCCAGCACGTCGGCCGCGAACCCCACGTTTCCGGACCTCGTGCCCGGGACGAACTTCGCCGGCGTGAAGCTGCCGTTCACATGGAACACGGTCTCGCCGCGGGCGAGCGTCGTCTTCACCGCCGGGTCGCGCCGTCCCGTCGTGCTGCGGGCGAGCGTCAGCCGCTTCGCGGGGCAGTTGCCGACCGCGATTGCCGGCATCCTGAATCCGAGCACCGGCGTCGGCTTCCGCGAGTACCGCTGGAACGACGCGGACGGCGACCAGCTCGCCTCGGCCGACGAAGTGCTGCTCAACCAGCAGATTCAGGTGGGCGGCGGCTTGAACCCCGGTGCGCCCGGCACGCCGTCGTCGACGAGCCCCAACCGGCTCGGCACGATCGTGCCGCCGCGCACGACGAGCGTCGTGGCGGGCGTCGACGTGGGCCTGCTCCCGGATCTCACGCTCTCGGTCCGCTACTCGCAGGAGCACGCGACGGGCGTGTTCGGCGTCACGCAGACGCGGCGCGGCGTGGGCCGGGAGGACTACGCCCCGGGCGCGCCGATTCGCGGCACGCTGCCGGACGGGCGCACCTACGACGTCGCGACGTGGATTCCGAATCAGCAGGCGATCGTGGCGGGTGGCGGGGGCTTCGAACTCGGGAGCTGGCCCGGCTACGCCAGCGGGTACCGCGGACTCGAGGTCGGGCTGGAGCGTCGGATGTCGGGCCGGTTCGGGGGGCGCGTCGCCGTGTCGCTCAACAACGCCACGGAGCAGTACAGCACCGAGGGCCGCTACAGCATCTTCGGCAATCCGACGCCGACTGACACCGAGCCTCTCGTGGACGGCGGCCCGTACGCGCCGCAGAGCGGCACGATGTTCCTGAACGCGCGCTGGCAGGTGGACGCCACCGGCACCGTGCGCCTGCCCCTGGCGGTCGACCTCGCCTCTTCCATCCACGCGCGGCAGGGCTACCCGTTCATTCCGTTCGTGCAGGCGGCCCTCGGCGCGGATCCGCTCCAGGTGATCCTGCTGCCCGTGGACACCTACCGGTACCCGGCCGTGCGGCTGTTCGACCTGCGCGCGTCGCGCCGGTTCACGGCCGGCCGGGTCTCGGCCACGCTGGGCATCGACGTCTTCAACCTCTTCAATACAGACGCCGCCCTCGTGCGGGTCAGAAACGCCGCCGCCGCCAACTACCACCAGCTGACCAGCTACGTGAGCCCGCGGATCGCCCGCATCAGCCTCCGCGTCGGCTTCTGACGGCCGCCGGCCCCTGCGCCCGGCCGCCGCCCGGGGGCGACCTTCCGGAGGCCGCGGATCTGCATTAGACTCTGATTCTGAGACAGCTTCTCAGAGTTGAGACTCTTCCAATGTTGCAGGCATTTGTCATCACGCTTCGCGAAGGCCTCGAGGCCTTCCTCATCGTCG
>JBFXBH010000038.1:0-19939 GCA_050183355.1 Vicinamibacterales bacterium
ACGATACGGTACACCATCGACAAACCGAGGCCGGTGCCCTGTTCCTTCGTCGTGAAGTAGAGGTCGAAGATCCGGCCGAGGTGCTCCTGCGAGATGCCGACGCCGGTGTCCGCCACGCGGATCTCGACGCGGCCGCGCGGCGCGTCGGCACAGGCGATCCGCAGCGTCCCGCCGTCCGGCATCGCCTGGCAGGCGTTGATCGCCAGATTCAGCAGGGCCTGCCGCAACATCGACTCGTCCGCGTGCACGGCGGACGTCGTGTCGGCGCAGGCCACGTCGATCGTCACGCCGCGCCGCTCCACCTCGGGACGCACGACCGGCAGAATCTCCTGCACGAGCGCCCCCACGCGCACGGGCTGCAGCCGGAGGTCGTCGGGCCGCGTGAACTTCAGGAAGCCCTGCACGACCTCGTCCAGGCGCCGGACCTCGGCCTCGATCACGTTGACGTGTTCCAGCGCACCGCCGGGACCGGCCTGCGCGGGGTCGGCCGCGCGAATCTTCGTCCGGAGCAGCTCCAGGTGAATGGACATCGCGTTCAGCGGGTTCTTGACCTCGTGCGCGATGCCCGCCGTCAGCCGGCCGAGCGAGACGAGCTTGCGCGAATAGGCGAGCGTGGACTGCATGCGGGCGAACGAGGACAGGTTGCGCGCCACCAGCAGCACCCCGACCAGCCCCCCGTCCGCGCCGGCGATGGCGTGCGTGATGAGGAGCCGGTCCTCCCCGCCCGTCCCCGCCGGCGCCGGCACGTGGGTCTGCTCGGGCCCTTGCGACCGTCGTGTCTCGAGCGTGGCCTCGACGAGGCGCCGGTACGGATGGTCCGCCGCGAGCACGTCGGCGAGCGGTTGACCCGCGGCGCGGGCGCCCGTCTCGCGCTGCATCGCGGGATTGACGAACAGCAGCAGGCCCGCCGGATTCACGAGCGCGACGGCGTCCTCGAGGTTCTCCACGGCCGTCTGGAGCGGCGTCTCCCGGCCCGCGTGCTGCGAACGGTCCTCGGACAACTGCTGCGAGACGGCGTTGAAGAACGACCCCAACTCGCCGAACTCGTCGCCGGGCGGCAGGTCGAGCGTGACGCCGAACTCGCCCTGCCCGAGTCGCGTCAGGCCGCTCCGCAGCACGTGGATCGGCCGGAGGAAGAGCTGCGCGAGCAGCGCCGCCAGCAGCACGGCGACCCCGAGCGCGATGCCCGCGGTGATGAGCGCCGGACGCAGCGCGGCGTTCAGCTCCTCCCGCAGCAGCAGCGTCGAGACGCCGATGCGGATCGACCCGAATGCCTGATCGTCGAGCATCATCGGCAGCCGCACCTCGTGCGTGCCGGTGTCGCGCGCGTAGATGACCTGCAGCTGGTCGAGCGCCGGCGCCGAGACGAGCGCCGCGAGGTCGGGCCGTGCCGGCAGCCGCTGGCCCGCGCGCGACCCGTCGCTGTCGGCGACGACCACGCCGGCCGTGTCGGTCACGACGGCGTCCGTCACGCTCTCGCCGTAGATGCTCGACTGCAGCAGCGCGAGCAGCCCCGGGTCGGTCCGGATCGCGAGATAGGGGTCCGGGCTCTCCGTGACCACCTGGCGGACCCGGTGGAAGATGGCGTTGGCGAGCAGTTCACCGCGCGCCTGGCTCTCGTGCAGGCCGAGGCGCGCCAGCCGCGTCACGTGCAGCACGCTCAGGCTGACGACGGCCAGCCCGACGATCGCGGTGACGGCCGCGATCTGCTTGACGCGAATGGTCAGTTGCATGCGGCTCGCGGCACCGGGAGCCTGGTGCTAGTCCCCCGCCGCGGTGTCGTCCGTCCGGTCGCGGTCGCGCAGCCGGTTCAGCTTGTTGTGCAGGGTCTTGAGGCTGATGCCGAGCAACTCCGCCGCCTTCGTCTTGTTGTCGTGCGTGTGCTGCAGCGTCATCAGGATGAGCCGCGTCTCGGCGTCGTCAACCGTCATCCCGGGTGCGAGCGTCATCGCGGGCCCGGTCACGGGGCCGCCGTCCCGCGGCGCGTCCGCGGGCCGCGCGTCGAACGCCGGCAGGTGCGAGGGTTCGATCAGCGGCCCGGGCGAGAGGATCACGGCCCGCTCGATGGCGTTGCGCAGTTCGCGGACATTGCCCGGCCACCGGTACTGATCGACCAGCCGCTGCGCCGCGGGGTCGAGGCCGGTGATGGTCTTGCGGTTCCGCTCGTTGAACTCCGCGATGAACGCCTGCACGAGCAGCGGGAGGTCCTCGCGGCGGTCGCGGAGCGGCGGCACCTCGATCGCGAACACGTTCAGCCGGTAGTAGAGGTCCTCGCGGAGCTTGCCGGCCCGCACGGCCTCGAGCGGGTGGACGTTGGTGGCGGCGATCACGCGCACATCCACGGAGATCTCCTGCCGTCCACCCAGCCGGCGGAACGTGCGCTCCTGCAGCACGCGCAGCAGCTTCACCTGCGTGGCGGGCGCCATCTCGGCCACCTCGTCCAGAAACAGCGTGCCCCGGTCCGCCAGCTCGAAGCAGCCGAGCCGGCGGTCCATCGCGCCGGTGAACGCGCCCTTCTCGTGGCCGAAGATCTCGCTCTCGAGCAGCGTCTCGGGAATGGCCGCGCAGTTGAGGGCGACGAACGCCTGGTGCGCGCGCGGGCTCAGCTCGTGAATCCGCTGGGCCACCAGTTCCTTGCCCGTCCCGGACTCCCCGAGCACGAGCACCGACGCCGTGGTCGGCGCGGCCGCCTCGATGACGCGGTAGATCGCCTCCATCGACCGGGCGCTGCCGATGATGCGGCCGAAGCGCCCGTGGTCGCGCTTCTGCCGGCGCAGCACCTCGCTCTCGCGCTTCGCGGCCTGCTCCTTCCGCCGCGCCTCGGCGACTTCGGCGTGGTGCTCCGCGAGCTTCTCCAGGACGAGCCGCAGGCGCTGATAGTCGATCGGCTTCGTGAAGTAGTCGTGGGCGCCCGCCTTCGACGCCTCGAACGCCTTGCCGACCGACTCGCGGGGGTCCATGCCGGTGATGAGGATCACGTCGGGCGGGTCCTCGGCGCCGCGCAGCGCCGAGAGCAGCGCCAGGCCGTCCATGCGCGGCATCATCAGGTCGCTGACGACGATCGACGGCTTGAACGTCGCCGCCTTCTCGAGCGCGTCCACGCCGTCCACGGAGGCGTCGGCCGTGAAGCCCCACGTCCGCACCAGCTCCGTCAGGCCCGCGCGCGCCGCGGCCTCGTCCTCGACGATCAGCACGCGCTCCGCCGCGGGATCAGCCATCATCGGAGTCTATGGTAGAAGCGTCCCCGCCGCCGGGTCCACCGGCGCCGGAGCCCGGCACCGCCGATCCCCTGGCCGAGCCGGCGCGTCGGCCCGCCCGGGCGGCCCGGCTCATCGCGCTGGCGGAGGTGCTGCTCTGCTCGGGGCTGCCCACGCAGCTCGTCGTACAGCTCGCGGTCGTGACGGCCGGCGTGCAGCCGTGGCACGCGGAAGGGGTGCCGGCCCTGGCCTTCCTGGCCACGACGCAGATCCTCGATGCGGCCCTGCTGATCGGCGTGATGGCGGTGCTGACGCGTGCCCACGGCGAGCGCGCCGGCGCGCTGTGGCGCGGCACCCGGCCCGGCCTGCGTGAGATCGGCCTCGGCGTCGCGCTCATCCCCGTCGTGCTCGTGCTCGTGGCGGCCACGCTCGGCCTGGCCGCGCGCTTCGCGCCGTGGCTGCACAACGTCACCGAGAACCCGTTCGAGACGTTGATCGACTCGCCCGCGCGCGCGGCGCTGATGGTCGTCGTCGTGATCGTGGCCGGAGGCCTGCGCGAGGAACTGCAGCGGGCGTTCCTGCTGCACCGGTTCGAGCGCCACCTCGGCGGCCCGGCCGTGGGCGTCGTCGTGCTGAGCGCCGCGTTCGGCGCGGGGCATTACGTGCAGGGCTGGGACGCGATGGTCGCCACCGGCGTCGTCGGCGCCTTCTGGGCGGTCCTCTACCTGCGCCGCCGCAGCGTCATCGCCCCCGTGGTCAGCCACGCCGGCTTCGACGTGCTCCAGGTGCTCGGCACCCTGCTCGCGTAGACCCGGTTGCTCAGCAGCCCGGGAGCACGCACTCGACGCGGCTGCGGCGACGCAGGTCGCGGGCCCAGGTGGCGCGGGCGGGGGCGGCCACGTCCGCGCCGAAGCGCTGGCGGAGATACGCGTCGACCGCCGTCGTCTCACGCGCCAGCTGCGCCAGATAGGCCTCCGGCACGCCCGCGGCGCGGAGCGCGGCGGCCGCGGCCTCCGGCCCTCCGGCGCGCGTCACGAAGCCGGCCGTCGCACGCGCCACGGCCGCCGGGTCCGGCTGGGACGGCTGGCTGCGCAGCACCTCGGCCAGCATGAGCTGACGCTCGACCAGGCGGCGCAGCGCCGCCTCGTCGCCGTCATCGGCCCGCACGCCGCCGAGCCCGATCGCGCGGGCGAGCCGCACGTCGCTCAGCAGGATGGCCTGGCCATCCACGCGCGCCAGCACACGGTCGAGCACCTGCGCGCCGAGCGGGCCCGCGGGGCCGGCCAGCGCCAGCACGAGGCAGCAGATCGCGCACCGCATCAGAAGGCCTGCCCGAGCGACACGTGGAACACGTGGCGCCGCTCGCGCGTGCCGGGAATCAGCTCCCGGCGATCCAGGTTGATGCCCCAGTCCACGCGGACCGGACCGATCGGCGACCGGTAGCGCACGCCGAACCCGGCCGCCGGCCGGAGCCCGCGCAGCGTGATGTCGCTGGCGAGCGGGTAGACGTTGCCGGCGTCGAGAAACACCACGCCCTGCAGCGCGGCCGTCACCGACGTGCGCAGCTCCGCGTTGAGCACGATGAGCCCGTTGCCGCCGGTCGGGAAACCGCCCGAGGTGATCGTGCCGGCGTCGCCGAGGCGGTCCAGCGAGAAGCCGCGGACCGTCGTGTCACCGCCCGCGAAGAACCGTTCACTGGCCGGCAACTGGTCCCGCACGATCTGACCGTTCACGGTCTGCTCGAATCCGTGCGCGGCGCCGAGCCGTCCCGACACGGCCAGCACGATCCGCCGGGCCGACGGCAGCCGGAGGAACGCCTTGCCTTCGAACGTGGACTTGACGAACCCCACCTGCGACCCGTACGCCCGCGCGGCGAACGTCTGGTCCGTGGCGACGAAGGTACCGCCGTCCGGGTCGAGCGGGTCCGTGCGGGTGTCGCGCAGCATCGCGACGCCGAACATCGACAGCGCCACCTGCGGGAACAGCCGGTCGATGATGGGCCGCTCCTCCTGGGAGAACGTCTCGCCGAACAGGTGCACGGACCGGTACGTGTACGTGCCCGTCAGGCCGTACCGGGCGGACGGCCGGAGCGCGGCGCGGCCGACCAGCTCGCGCGTCCGGAAGTTGAAGCTCGAACGGACGGATTGATCCATCGTCGCCACGGCCAGCAGGTCGGCGGCGGTGCCGAAGACGCGCGGTTCGCGGAACGTGCCGACCAGGCGGTACTGATTGAGGCCGTAGCGGCTCGTGACGGTCTGCCCGTTCTCGTCCAGCGTGTCGCGGAACAGCGAACTGACGCGGGAGAAGATCGTCGCCGAGCGGTTCTTGCCCCAGAGGTTGCGGCGCGTGAGCTGCACGAAGCCTCGGGGCGCCACGTCCAGGCGCTCCTCGGCCTGCCCGCCGAGCGCCGTGGGCCGGATCCGCCGTTCGGCGCCGACGCCGCCGCCGTAGTCGAGGCTGACGGGGGGCGCCTCTTCGACCTCGACGATCACGTCGCGACGCGCCTCGGCCAGGTGGGGTCGCGTGCTGATCGTGACGCGGCGGAAGAGCCCGAGCGCGGCCAGCCGCCGCTGGCTCTCGACGAGCGCCGCCGCGCCCAGCGGCTCGTCGGCCCGGAACTGCAGTTCGCGTTCGATCGTGGCACGGCCGATGCGGCGGTAGCCGAGGATGATCACTTCGTCGACGAGCACCTGCGGCCCCTCGGTCACGATGAAGTGCACCTCCGCCTCCGTGCCGTCGGCACTCAGCTCGACGGTGGAGCGCACGCGCACCTGTTCGTAGCCACGGTTGCGGTACTCGGTCTCGATGCGCTCGCGGTCCACGGTCGCGTCCGCGTCCGTGTAGGGCCGGCCCGGCTGCGTGGCCAGCAGCGCCCGGACGGCCGGCTCGGCCAGCACGAACGTCCCTTCCACGACCACCCGGGTCACGCGAGTGCGGGGCCCTTCCTCGACCTCGATGATGACCGGAATGACCTGGTCGCCGTCCCCGGCCGACGGCGCCGGCTCGACCCGCGCCGACACGGCAACGCCGGCGAAGCCGCGCGCCGTGTACAGCGTGCGGATGGCCGCGAGCGACGCGTCGACGGGGCGCTGCTGAAACGGCTCGCCGCTGCGGAACCGCAGCAGCGGCCGGAGGTCGGCGTCGGGCACGCCCGACACCCCCGTCATCGAAATCGGCCCGAACACCGCCCGGCGGCCGCGCACGGTCGTGAACACGATGACGAGCCGGCCGTCCCGTTCGAGGCGCCGGTGCGTCACGAGCGCGTCCCGGTACCCGCGCGCCTTCCAGTACTGCTCGATCGCGACGGCGCTGCTCTCGAGCAGGTCCTCGTCGACCGAGGCCTCGCGCTCGACCGGCACGAGTTGCTGGCGCTGGGCCTGCGGCAGCGCGTCGCCCTCGAACTCGACGCTGATCGGCGAGCCGGTCTCGACCACGATCGTGAGGTCCACGTCACCGGCCGGCGTGTAGTCGAACGAGAGGTCCGCGCGGGCCTCGTAGTAACCGCGGCCGCGGAGGTCCTGCTCGTACTTGTCCAGCGCGGCACGCAGCGCGCGGCCGTCGTGCGCCGCCCCCTCGCGAATCGCCAGCCGGTCGAGGAGCGCCGTCCGCGCGCCGGGGTCGAGCCCCTCCACCCGGATGCTGTGGAGTCGCGCCGCGGGCCCCGCGTCGACGGTCAGGACCACCGTCGCGCGGTCCGGGTCGTGACGCAGCTCCAGCGCGGACGCGATCACGGCCCGGGCGTGTCCGGCGTCGCGGTACCACCCGCGGAGGAAGTCGACGATCTCCGCCGACCGGGCGGCGTCCGGCGTGGCGCCGAACCGCTCGATCACGGCCTGGCGGACGGTCGCCTCGGGCAGGCCGAGCGTGCCACGGAGCGCGAACGCCGTCACGGGGTGCCGCGGCGTCAACTGGAACCGCACGCGCACGCCGTCGCCGGCCGGCTCGGTCACGACCTGGATGTCCTCGAAGCGGCCGAGGCCGTCGAGGTGGCTCACCGCGTCGCGGATCTCCGCCATCGAGAGCGGTCCGCCGACGCGCGTGTCGATCAGCGCGAGCAGCGTGGCATCCTGGACCACGCGCCCTTCGATCTCGACCGTCACCGCCGTCACGCGGCGGCCGGCGCCCGGCGGTGCCTGGGCCGCCGGCAGAACAGCCGGGAGCGTCAGCGCCAGGACGGTCGTCATGACCATCCGGCGGCAGGGGACCAGCACGGGCCGACTCATCAGAAGACGTGGCGCCGTCGCATCTCGAGGGCGTACGTATTGTCCTCGTTCTGCGAGAGCACCCAGGAGAACCGGTCGCTCTGGTCGTACTCGAGCAGGATGAGCTGGTCACGCGCGGCGGTGACGAGGCTCCGGGAGAACGTCAGGAAGATCCGCTCGGAGAGGCGCTTGCCGATCGTCAGCCGCGCGCCCGGCGTGAACCGGGCGGACTGCTGCGTCAGGTCGTTGACCGACAGGTTCAGCTGGAACGTGTCGACGCCCAGCGTCTGCTGCGCGACGCGGCCCACCTCGTCGGAGATGACGCCGGTCAGCGCCCGCGCGGCGCGGTCGCGCAGCAACTGCTCCTGCGGGGTGATGGCCGCGTTGTACTGCCGGAACTCGACGTCGCGGCCGATCGGCGACACGTTGCCGAGGATGAGCGACAGCGTTTCGATCTCGGGCAGCGGCGGGTCGGCGGCGAACGTCGGCGTCAGCCGGTCGAGCGTGCCCGCCGCGCTGACGGTGACGCGATAGGTCTGGCCCGGCACGCGGACGCGGGTCTCGGCCTCCACGTCGAGGAACGGCCGGATCCGGAGCGGGTCGTTGAAGTCGATGGTCCCGCGCGTCACCAGGTACCGCTTGCCTTCGAAGGTGACCTGGCCACGGTCGATCTGGGCCCGGCCGAGCACGACGGGCCGGTCGTACGTGCCGGTGAGCTGCAGGTCGGCCGTCGCGGCGATGCGGGCCAGGTTGTTCTCGAGGCGCAGCGTGCCCGGCGCCGAGATGCGGACGTCATAGCGGAGCGGGACGGTGTCGGCAGCCCGCCCGCCGGAGAAGACCACCTGCTGGCCGTCGCCTCCCGTCAGGTCGAGCACGCCGGCGCCGCCGTCGACGCGCGCGGTGTACAGCGCGCTGCGGACGAGCACGTCCCCGCTCAGCACGGCCGCCTCGGGTGTGCCGGTCAGGCTGAGCGTGGCATCCACCAGCGACCGCATCCCTTCGGGGAACCGCAGGCGCATGTTGCGGCCCGACATCGTGAGGTCGAGACCCGTCGGCGTGTAGCCCTCCACGTCGACTCGGCCGCCGAACAGCACGTCGCCGCCGCCGAGCCGGGCGCGCAGGCCGTCGAGGCTGGCGCCCTTCGAGTCGAACGTCACCGCGCCGGTCAGGTTCTCGAGGGCGTGCGGCACGGCGGTGTGCCGGATCCGGCCGGCCGTGATCGTCATCAGGCCGGCGACCGCCGGGTTGGCCACCGTGCCCGTGATGTCGGCGGCGAGCTGGGCCTGCCCCGTCGCACGCACGTCGGGTGCGAAGCCCTGGATGATGCTGAGGTTGGCCGCCCCCGTGGCTTTCGCCTGTACGTTGCTGGTATCGAGGTCGATCGTGCCCGTCACGTCGAGCGCCGTCCCCTCGCCGGAGAGACGCATCGCCGCCACGCTGAGCGTGCGCCCGTCGAGCCTGACGAGAAACGGGGCCGCGTTCCGCAGCCGGTAGTCGAACAGGCTCAGGTCGAGCCGGTCCACTTCGCCTTCGACCGTGAGGCGCGTCTGGTCGGCCAGCGGTCCGCGGACCCGGATCGTGCCGGTCGCCACGGCGGTCGTCAGCACGGGCAGCGACGGCTGCAGCGCCCGCGCGTACGGGTCGAGGGACGTCTCCGTGACCTGGAACGCCAGGTCGGCGTCCATGGTCTCGGTCAGCGCCACGCGGCCGGCCCCCGACACCGCCAGCCGGGCCGAGGCGGCCTCCAGCTTCACGTTGAGGATGTCCCCCCGCAGGCCGAGGTCCGCCGTCACGCGGCCGATGCCTTCCTCGCCGAGGAAGACGTCCGAGACGGACCCCTTCACGTCGTAGGTCGGCACGTCGAACATGCCGGTGCCCGCCGCGGTGAACTCGAGCACGCCCGTGAGCGGCGGCAGGCCGGTAATCTGCAGCACGGCGACATCCGCCACGGGCAGCCGCTGGCCGTTCAGGTTGAACGAGTACGTGCCGTCGAAGCCGACAAACGCCGCGCCGACGCCGCGCCCCTGCGCCTTCCGGATCTCCAGACCGTCGAGCCGCACGCCGGTGCCCTCGAACCGCAGCGCCGCCGTGGCGCGGTCGAACGGCTCGTCGTAGGCCGTGCCCTGCTCGATGGTCATCGAGCCGAAGCCGTACGGGTGTTCGTACTCGCCGTACAGGTGGAACTCGCCGGAGAGCGTCCCGTCCACCGGGTAGTCGTACAGCGTGAACGCCTGCCGGAGCCGGGTGAGCGGCGCCCCGGATACCCGGATCCGCGCGTTGATCTGCTCGCCGCCGTCCTTGCGCGGGTAGCCGAGCGAGAAGCGGCCTTCCGCCTCCACGCGGGAGGCGCCCGACTCCACCACGACGCCGGTCACGTCGGCGTAGCCGTTCTCGATCACGGCGTGCCCGCGGGCGCTCCCCCACTCCACGCGCCACGCCCGCATCGCGGCGCCGGTGAAGTCGCCCTCGATCCGCGGCGCCGTGAAGCGGCCCGTCATCACGCCGTCGAAGGCACCGACGCCGCCGATCTCGATGGCGGTGGTCGGCGACCCGAAGAGCGTCAGCAGGCCCGCGAGCAGGCGGTCGCTTTCGAGCCAGTCCCGGCTCGTGACGTGGAACGGCAGTGTCGACCGGTCGCCCCACGCCGTCCGCCCCTCGAAGGACACATAGCTCGTCCCGGTGGCCACGTGGCTCGGGGCCACCGTGATCCACTCGGGGTCGAACGCATACGTGACGGTGCCGCCGATCGGCACCGGCGCCTGCGGGAGATGGTTGCTGAACGGGCCTTCAACGGCGGCGCGCTCCGCCGCCGCGTCGAGGTCGACCGGCGTGAGGTCTGGCGTGGCCAGCGTCTCGCCGGCGGCAGGCTCGGCCGTGACCGCGCCCCGGCCCGTGGCCTCGCGGAACCGGCCCAGCGGCCACGACAGGACGTTGTGCCCGGAGGCGCGTCCGGCCAGGCGCAGCCCCCTCGTCCTGAAGAAGTCGGTCACCGCCGTCAGGTCCACGTCCGTGTACGTCGTGTCGAACGTGGCGACCGCCGGCCGGTCCGGCTTGCCGAACGGCGCCATCGTGTACGTGAAGCGCCCGTCGCCGCCGTACACACCGGCGCGCCCCTTCGTCACCTCGAAGCTGTCCGGCATCCAGAGCAGTTCGCCGCGCACGTCCGTGAAGCGGTAGTCATCCACGCCGAGCACCGGCGCCGAAAACACGCCGGCCAGATCCCGGCCGCCCTTGTAGAGATGCCACGAGCCCGTGAAGGCGCCGGTGCCGCTCAACTCGAACCGATCCTTCGCGAAGAAGATCCGCCGCATCGGCGCGAAGTCGATCGCCGACTCGATCTGATACGTCATCTCCGGGAAGTGCCCGAGGTCGGCGCTGCCCGTCATGGTCGACACGCTGCCGTCGGTCGTCAGGTCGATCCGGTCGAAGATCGCCAGCGCGCCATCGAGCTTGAAGACGGCGTTCATCGCGGCGCGCATCGGCTCGTACTGCTGAATGGTGACGGTCGCGCCGTCGAACTTCGCCTGGCCGCGGTACTCGAGGTTCGGCTTCGAGACGATCACCTCGAGATTGGGAGCCGTGATGCGCCACGGCGCGCCGTGGTCCTCGTAGACGAACGCGCCGCCGTGCGCGCGGATCCACTTCATCGTCACGCGCCACGTGCGGTTCGGATTGGGCGGACCATCCGGCGTGAACTTCGGGAAGTTGTGCGCGCCGCCGGCGAAGCTCTCCGTGTACATCGCCCAGTCGGTCATGTCGATGTCGTCGAACACGACCTCCTGGTGCAACAGCGGTGCCCAGCGCATGGACAGCGCGATCCGGCGGGCGGTGAGGAACGGCGTGCCCTCCGGCTTCAACCCCTCGATCGAGAAGTCCTCGAAGACGAAGGACCCGCGCCAGAGGTGTACGGACAGGCGGCCGATGTGCATCGGCCGTTTGATGAACCGGGAACCGTAGGTTTCGGCAAGGGGCTTGAGCGCCGGGCCGAGGTCCACGGCGAACACGGAGACCACGGCCACGGCGAGCAGCACCGCGACGGCCGCGACGGCGAGGCGCACGTAGCGCCGCGCCCGTTCAGTGGCCGGGTGCCGCAGGAGACGCTTCACTACTCCACGATAACAAGAACTGATCCCGCCTCGACGGAAGCCCCCTCAACCGCCTTGACCTCCTTGACGGTCCCGGCCCGGGCGACCTTGAGCTCGTTTTCCATCTTCATGGCCTCGACGACGACCACCCCCTGCCTGGCGGCCACCGCGTCCCCGGCCTTCACGAGCACCTTCACGATCTTGCCCGGCATCGGCGCGGTGATCTTCTGCGGCCCCTTGCCGGCCGCCCCGCCTTCGCCGCCGCGGCGCGCCCAGGACCCCTGCGCCCCGGAGACGGTCGCCTGCACCGTGCGGCCGTCGACCTGCACGGTCAGGCCGCCGCCGACCGCCTCGCTGATCGCCACCTCGTAGCTGCGCTGCGTCACGTGCCCGCTCGCCCCGGGGGCAGGCACGTCCGACAGGATCAACGACCACGTGCCGTTGACCTGCGCCACCGTCGCCGCCTGCCGGCGCCCGTCCACGCTGACCTCGAAGGCCTGGGCGTGACGCGTCACCTCGACGCGGCGGTTCCGTCCGTTGATCTCGACGTCGTAGATCACGCGCGCATTCCTTCCAGCCGGGCGGCGGATGTCCACCGGCTGCCGCGACCCCGCCCGGCGGCGGCCGGCGCGGCACCCGGCTTCCTGATGACGGTGCTGAGCGCGGCGGCAATGGCCGCGACGTCCTCCTCGGTAGTGCCGGCCGGCAGGAACGGCGCGCCCTGCCGCTCCTTGAGCAGGCGGTCGAGATAGGTCGTGTCGAAGGCGGCGGCCACGAAGTCCGGCTGCTCGAGCATCCACCGGTGAAACGGAATCGACGTCTTGATGCCGACGACCTCGTACTCGGTCAGCGCACGCTTCATCCGCGCCGTGGCCTGCTCGCGCGTCTCGCCCCAGGCGATCAGCTTGGAGATCATCGGGTCGTAGAAGATCGGCACCGTGGCGCCGGATTCGGTGCCGCCGTCATCGCGGATCCCCGGGCCCGACGGCACGCGCAGCGCCGAGATGTGCCCCGGCGACGGCATGAAGCCGGCGTCCGGATCCTCGGCGATGATGCGGCACTCGATCGCATGACCGTTCGGCTGCAGCAGGCGCGCCGGGTCGAGCGTGAGCTTCTCGCCGCGCGCGATCCGGATCTGCCACTGCACCAGGTCCACGCCGCTCACCATCTCGGTGACCGGGTGCTCGACCTGGAGGCGCGTGTTCATCTCGAGGAAGTAGAAGCTCTCGCCGTCCTCGTCGAGCAGGAACTCGATGGTGCCGGCGCCCGTGTAGCCCACGTGGCGCGCGATGTCGGCGGCCGCCTTCGTCATCCGGGCCCGCACCGCCGGCGACACCTTCGCGGACGGCGTCTCCTCGATCACCTTCTGATGGCGGCGCTGGAGCGAGCACTCGCGCTCGACGAACGGGAGCACCGTGCCGTGCTGGTCGCCGAGGAGCTGCACTTCGATGTGCCGGGCGCGGCCGATCCGCCGCTCGAGGAAGATCGCCGAATCACCGAACGACGAGCCGGCCTCGGACCGCGCCGAACGGATCGCCCCCGACAGCTCGGCGGGTGCGTTGACCACGCGCATGCCCTTGCCGCCGCCGCCGGCGACGGCCTTCACCATCAGCGGATAGCCGATGGACTCGGCCAGCGTTGCGATGACGTCGTCCGGCACGTCGGCGCCCAGCGCGCCCTCGGTGCCGGGCACGACGGGCGCGCCGACCTTCATCGCCACCTCGCGCGCGGCCGTCTTGCTGCCCATGCGCTCGATGACCTCTGGCGACGGCCCGAGGAACGCGATGCCGGCGTCGCGGCACGCCGCCGAGAAGTCCTCGTTCTCCGATAGGAAGCCGTAGCCGGGGTGGATGCCGTCGGCGCCGCACGCTTTCGCAACGTCGATGATCGTGTCGATGCGGAGGTAGCTCTCGCCCGGCGCGTTGCCGCCGATCGGATACGCCTCGTCCGCCATCCGGACGTGCCGGGCGACGCGGTCGCACTCGGAATACACGGCCACGGACCTGATGCCCATGTCACGGCACGCCCGGATCACCCGGACGGCAATCTCCCCACGATTCGCGATCAGAATCTTTTTCACGGTCGGTGCCTGTCCGGCGTCAGAGCGGAATGTTGCCGTGCTTCTTCGGCGGGTTCCGGTCCCGCTTGCTTTCGAGCGTGGCCAGCCCCGCGATCAGTTTCGGCCGCGTCTGGCTCGGCGTGATCACTTCGTCCAGATAGCCGCGCGACGCCGCGACGAACGGGTTGGCGAACTTGTCACGGTACTCGGCGATCTTCTCGGCGCGCGCCTTCGCCACGTCCTTCGCGCCCTCGATCTCGCGCTTGTAGAGGATGTTGACGGCGCCCTCGGCACCCATCACGGCGATCTCGGCGGTCGGCCACGCGAGGTTCACATCCGTCCGGATGTGCTTGCTCGACATCACGCAGTAGGCGCCGCCGTACGCCTTGCGCGTGATGACGGTGAGCTTGGGCACCGTCGCCTCGGCGAACGCATACAGCAGCTTCGCGCCGTGGCGGATGATGCCGCCCCACTCCTGCACCGTGCCCGGCAGGAAGCCCGGCACGTCTTCGAACGTCACGAGCGGGATGTTGAAGGCGTCGCAGAAGCGGACGAACCGCGCGCCTTTCGCCGACGCGTCGATGTCGAGCACGCCGGCCAGGTAGTTCGGCTGGTTCGCGACGATGCCCACGGGGCGGCCGCCGAGGCGCGCGAAGCCCACGACGATGTTCTTCGCGAAATGCCGGTGCACCTCGAGGAAGTAGCCGTCGTCGACGATCAGGTTGATCGCGTCGATGATGTCGTAGGGCTGGTTCGCCGACTCGGGCACGAGCGTGTCGAGCGCGGCGTCGGCGCGGTCGGCCGGGTCGAGCGTCTCGACCCGCGGGGCGTCGTCGACGTTGTTGCCGGGCATGAAGCCGAGCAGCTCGCGGATGAGCAGGATGCACTCCTGATCCGAGTCGACGGCGAAGTGCGCGACGCCGCTCTTCTCGTTGTGCGTCATCGCGCCGCCGAGGTCCTCCTTCGTCACGTCCTCGTGCGTCACGGTCTTGATGACGTCGGGGCCGGTCACGAACATGTAGCTCGTATTCTTCACCATGATGGTGAAGTCGGTGATGGCCGGCGAGTACACGGCGCCGCCGGCGCACGGGCCCATGATGGCGGAGATCTGCGGCACGACGCCCGAGGCGAGCGTGTTGCGCAGGAAGATGTCGGCGTACCCGCCGAGCGAGACGACGCCCTCCTGGATGCGCGCGCCACCCGAGTCGTTCAGACCGATCATCGGGGCACCCATCTTCATCGCCAGGTCCATGACCTTGCAGATCTTGAGCGCGTTCGTTTCGGAGAGCGAGCCACCGAACACCGTGAAGTCCTGCGCGAAGGCGAAGACCACGCGGCCGTTCACCCGGCCGCGGCCGCACACGACGCCGTCGCCCGGAATCACCTGCTGATCCATGCCGAAGTCGCGGCAGCGGTGCGTGACGAACTTGTCGACTTCCTCGAACGACCCGGGGTCGAACAGCAGGTCGATCCGCTCACGCGCGGTCAGCTTGCCGGCCTCCCGCTGCTTCTTCAACCGGTCCTCGCCGCCGCCGAGCCCGGCGCGCCGTTCGTAGTCCGCCAGCCGTGTCTTCGTATCCATGCCTACTGCTTCGCCCCCTGCGCCTTCTCCCAGTCCTTGAGGAACCGCTCGAGGCCGATGTCGGTGAGTGGATGCTTGAAGAGCTGCTCGATGACGGCCGGCGGGCACGTCACGACGCCGGCGCCCATGCGCCCGGCCTCGATGACGTGGATCGGATGCCGGACGCTCGCGACGAGCACCTCGGTCGCGTAGCCGCCGTGCCCGAACAGGTCGACGATCTCCTGGATCAGGTTCATGCCGGTCGTGCCGATGTCGTCGAGCCGGCCGACGAACGGGCTGACGTAGGCGGCGCCGACCTTGGCGGCCAGCCAGGCCTGCGCGGCCGAGAAGATCAGCGTGACGTTGACGCGGGTGCCCTCGGCGGCCAGCGTCCGGCACGCGGCGACGCCCGCCCTGGTGAACGGCACCTTGACCACGACGTGCGGGTCGATCGCCGCCAGCTCGCGGCCCTCGGCGATCATGCCGGCCGCGTCCGTCGCGACGACTTCCGCGCTGACCGGTCCCTGGACCATGTCGCAGATGCGCTTGATGATGGCGCGGGGGTCGCCGCCTTCCTTCGCCATCAGCGAGGGGTTGGTGGTCGCCCCGTCGAGGATGCCCAGGGCGGCCAGCGGTTCGATGTCCTTGATACTGCCCGTGTCGACAAACAGCTTCATGCGGTCTCCGGCGCGCTAGCGCGGCTCTTCCTCGACGCGGTTCGATTCCGCGCTGACGTTGGGGGCCGGCGTGCGGTTGTCGATCGCGACAACGGCATAAAAGTATTTCACACCTTGCCTCACCGACGCATCCCGAAACCGCGTTTCGGTGACAGGGGTGGTGGTTAATTGCCGCAACGGGGCGTCCGGCGCATCCGCACGGAGTACGTGATAGCCGGCGAGATCGGGCTCGTCGTTGGCCTCCCAGATCAGGTCGATCGCGTTGCCCGACGGCAGCGCGGCCAGCTGGCGCGGGGCGGCCGGTGGGAACGTGTCGACCGGCGTCAGACAGACCTCGGGGGTGGCGAGGCCCTCGACGGCGGGACCGTCGCCGGCGAACAGCGCGCGGACCGCGATGCAGGTCCTGATGTTGAACGTGACCGGCAGCGCGAACTGGGTCTCCGCGAGCGGCGCGGCATTCGCGGGCCGCGGCCTCGGCGTGCCGGCGATCACCGGCGCGGCGGTGGACGCCGGCCCGGCCGGATCGGGGGCGTCGCCGGTGCGGTAGACGTTGTAGCGCCACGGGGCGGCGCCCGGCACCAGCAGGCTCCCGGCCGCGCGGGCCGCGGCCTGGCGGTCCGCAATCCACGCGTCGCCGTCCGGAGGCGCGGCCCAGGCGATCGTGATCCGGGACGCGTCGTAGCGCACGGCCAGCCCCGCCGGGGGACCCGGCCGCGGCGAGAGGTCGAGGTCGGCCACCGTTCCGAGCGGCCCGGGCCGGCCCTTCGCGCCGACCGGAATGGCGACGTAGAACCGGCGCAGCGGCGCGGCCGCCTCTCCGGGAGTCACGCCGGTCGCGTCGGTGGGAGACGCGGTCATCGTCGCCGGCGTCAGGCGCTCGTGGATGGCGACCTGCGTCGGCGGCGCCACGTCGGCCGGGGGCCGGGCGACGGCCGGGTCGACCGCGTCGTCCGGCTCCTCCGGGACGAGTTCCACGCTGCCGATCAGCGTGCCGGCCTCCACCCACCTCGCACGCGCGGGCGCCGTGCGCCCGGTGAAGGCCCAGATGTCGACGCGCGTCGTCGACGCGGGGAGCGACCCGTCAACGTTGCGCTCGGGCAGCGTGGCCGTGACGTAGACGTCGTCGCCGGCGCGGTCCGCCGTGATGGTGGTCACCGCCTCGGGGATGCGGACGAACGGCGGCAGCGGCGGGCCCTTCTTGCCGCAGGCCGCCGCACCGGGGACGGCCACGCCGAACGTGAGCGCCGCCGCGACCAGCCGCGCACGCCGGCCCGTCACAGGATGTAGCGCGAGAGGTCCTCGTTCTTCACCACCTCGCCCAGCATGCGGTCCACGTAGCCCTCGTCGATCGCCACCGTCCGCGGGCCGAGGTCCGCGCTCTCGAACGACACCTCGTCGAGGAGCCGCTCCATGACGGTGTGCAGACGGCGGGCGCCGATGTTCTCGGTGCGCTCGTTCACGCGGACGGCGTAGTCCGCAATCCGGTCCACGGCGCCGTCGGTGAACTGGAGCTGCACGCCCTCGGTCTGCATCAGCGCGGCGTACTGCCGGATCAGCGCGTTCTTCGGCTCCGTCAGGATCCGGACGAAGTCCTGCCGCGTCAGCGCGTCCAGTTCGACCCGGATCGGAAAGCGGCCCTGGAGTTCGGGAATCAGGTCCGACGGCTTCGACACGTGGAAGGCGCCGGCCGCGATGAAGAGGATGTGGTCGGTCTTGACCATGCCGTGCTTGGTCGTGACCGTCGTCCCTTCCACGATCGGCAGGATGTCGCGCTGCACGCCCTCGCGGCTGACGTCGGGGCCGTGGCCGCCGCCGTCGCGGCTCGCGATCTTGTCGATCTCGTCGACGAACACGATGCCGCTCTGCTCGACGCGCTGAATCGCGAGCCGCGCGACCGACTCCCCGTCGACCAGCTTCTGCTGTTCTTCCTCGGTCAGCGTGCGCAGGGCGTCGGGCACCCGGAGCTTGCGGCGCTTGCCGCGTCCGCCGAAGAAGGACCCCATCATGTCCTTCAGGCTGGCGCTCATCTCCTCGGGAGACGAACCGGCCATGACCTCGAACGCCGGCATCGCGGCGGGCGCCGCGTCCAGCTCGACGCTCCGTTCGTCGAGACGGCCGGCACGCAGATCCTCGCGCAGCCGCTCGCGCGTGCGCGCCATCGGGTCGGGCAGGTCGTCGGCGCCGGACGGCGGCCGCTGGCCGGGGAGCAGCAGGTCGAGCAGCCGGTCCTCGGCGGCCGCCCGCGCGCGGTCCACCACGCCGGCGGTCAGCTCCTCGCGCACCATGGTCACCGCGAGTTCGACCAGGTCGCGGACCATGGATTCGACGTCGCGGCCGACGTAGCCGACCTCGGTGAACTTCGAGGCCTCGACCTTGATGAACGGTGACTGCGCCAGCCGGGCCAGCCGGCGTGCGATCTCCGTCTTGCCGACACCGGTCGGGCCGATCATCAGGATGTTCTTGGGCGTGATCTCCTGCGCCAGCTCGGGCGGGAGCTTCTGCCGCCGCGTCCGATCCCGCAGCGCGATCGCCACCGCGCGCTTGGCGCTGGCCTGCCCGACCACGTGCTTGTCGAGTTCGGCCACCACCTCGCGCGGCGTGAGGCTGCCGAGGGCGCTTGTCGTCCGTTCGGGCAGGGGAATGGGCATGCCGTCGACTTCGCCGCGGAGGCGGCTCAGAGCTCCTCGATCGTCAGGTGGGTGTTCGTGTAGATGCAGATGTCGGCCGCGATCGCCATCGCTTCCTCCGCGATCGCACGGGCGTCGAGCCCGCTGTGCCGCGCGAGGGCGCGGGCCGCGGCCGTCGCGTAGGGTCCGCCGGACCCGACCGCGACGATGCCGTCATCCGGCTCGATGAGATCCCCCGTGCCGGACAGCAGAAAGGTGGTCTTCGTGTCCGCCACGATGAGCATCGCTTCCAGGCGCCGCAACGCCCGGTCGCTGCGCCAGTCCCGGGCCAGCTCCACCGCCGCCCGCTCCAGGTTGCCGCGGTACTGATCGAGCTTGGCCTCGAAGCGCGCGAACAACGAGAAGGAATCGGCCGCCGACCCGGCGAACCCGGCCAGGATCGAGTCGTTGTGCAGGCGGCGAATCTTGCGCGCCCCGTGTTTCATGACGGTCGAGCCCAGCGTGACCTGACCGTCGCCGGCCAAGACCGTCCGGCCCTGGTGGCGGACGGCCAGGATCGTGGTGGCGTGAAACACCTTGGCAGTATAAGAGGGACTGTCACCGCGGGTGGGCAGCCGTCCCCCTCCTGCCGCACCGTTGCCGGTCGCCACCGTCATTCGGCGGCAAATACCCTGGAATTCGGGCCTCCGGCGGCGTGACCTCGCTGGCAAGCGGGTTGCTGTGGAGATCTGCGCAGGAGACTTGTCATGACCCAACGCACGGCCGTACTGGCCATCGCCACGCTGCTGATGACGGGAGCGTCCGCCGGGACCGCGAAGGCCCAGGACGCGGGAGCGGACCGCCCGGCCCGCGCCGGCGGAGAGGGCCCGCGCCTCAACCCGCGCTTCGAGCGGGCGGAACGGGCGCCGCAGGCACCACCCGCCGACAGGCCGGTCGCCGCGACGATCATCCGGCAGGCGCCCGACCCGGTCCATGGCGCGGGTGGGCCGTCGGTCCCACCAGGCGCCCGGGTGCAGGAACAGCGCGGTGGTGGACGCGGCGGTGGTGGCGGGCGTGGCGGTGGCGGCGGCGGTGGACGCGCGGGCGGCGGTGGAGGTGGCGGACGCGGCGGCACGATCATCATCGACGGCAGCCGGGGCGGCCGGGGCGGCCGCGTCCAGAGCCCGCCGCCGCGTGTGATCCAAGGTGGCCGCGGAGCGGTCGTCGTCCCGAGACGCATCTATCCGTACGCGTACGGTGGATTCGGCCTCGGCTACTTCTACTACGACCCGTTCTGGAACCCGTGGGGTCCGTGGGGCGGTCCGTGGGGTGGCGCCTGGGGCGGACCGTGGGGATACGGCGGGGCGTACGGCTACTACGGCGGCCACCGCGACGACTTCGGCAAGGTGCGGCTCGACGTGAAGGGCCCGAAGGACGCGCAGGTGCTGGTCGACGGCTACTACGCGGGCACGCTCGACGACTTCGACGGGGCGTTCCAGGGGCTCGAGCTCGAGTCCGGCGAGTACCGGATCGCGGTCGAATCGCCCGGCTT
>JBFXBH010000039.1:0-19924 GCA_050183355.1 Vicinamibacterales bacterium
GTGCTCTGGCAGTCGCTCGACGAGGCCACGCTGCAGCGGACGTTCACGCACCCGGAGATGGGCCGCCTCACGCTCGACCGTCACCTGCAGCTCTACGCGTGGCACTCCCGCCATCACACCGCCCACGTGACGGCGCTGCGCGCCGCCAAAGGCTGGTAGAATCCGACGCCATGACTGCAAAGCGCGCCGACGGCTCGGAACCGCGTGAAGTGGGCGACGCGCTCGGCATGGTCGAGACGCGGGGCCTGGTCGGCATGATCGAAGCCGCCGACGCCATGCTGAAGACCGCGAACGTCACGCTGGTGAGCTGGGAGAAGGTGGATGCCGGGCTGGTCACCGCGATCATCCGCGGCGATGTCGGCTCGGTGAAGGCCGCCACGGATGCAGGCGCGGCCGCCGCCCGCCGCGTCGGCGAGCTGGTCGGCGTGCACGTCATTCCGCGGCCGGCCGACGACCTCGAGACAGTCTTTCCGATCCGCTAGTCCGCTTCCGCCGCTCCCGCGCCTCCAGCGGCTTCAGCTTCGCGGCGTCCGGCGGCACGAGCAGCGCCTGCGCGGGGTCGTCGAGGTCGAAGAGCTGCCCCGCGGCGTCCCGCAGATAGAGCTGGTCACCCGAGATCAGCAGCGTCATCGGCCCTTCCTCGCCGATCACCTCGTAGAGCCGGACGTCGAAGACATCCCGGAGCGACCCGAGCAGGTGCCGGATCCGCGGCACGGAGAACCCGCGGCGCAGCAGGTCCGCGAGCAGTTGCAGCTCGATGACGTCCATCGGCGTATAGCGGCGCTCGGTGAAACCGCCGGCGTCGGTGCGGCGCGTGCCGACGGCCGGCGCGAACAGGCGTCTGGCGTCCCACCACTGGAGCTGCCGCGCGGTGAGCCCGGTCAGCGCGGCCACCTCGCGCGACGAGTAGAGCTTCTTCAGCTTCACGCGCCGGCCTCCCGCACGCGTTCCGCCAATCGCGCACCCTCGATGTCCTTGACGGTCAGCCCGCCGGCGCTGTGCGTCGTCCAGGACACGGTCACGCGGCGGTAGCTGATCGTCAGGTCCGGGTGATGATCCGCGGCCTCGGCGCCGGGGACGAGCCGTGCCACGAACGCGACGGCTTCGGGGAAACCCGCGAACTCGAACTCGCGCGCGATCGCCTGGCCGCGGCGCCGCCAGCCCGGCAACCCCGCCAGCGCCGCATCGACCTCCGCGTCCGTGAGCAGGGTCATGCGGCGGATCATACGGCTACAAGCCGAAGCGCGCGGGCGCGGTGAGGCCGAGCTCGGGTCCCTCGCGGCCGTCGAGCAGCAGGCCGGCCACCAGGTCCGCGGTCAGCGGCGCGAGCAGCACGCCGTTGCGGTAGTGCCCCGTGGCGAAGACCACGCGGGGCGACGCCGCCGCGCGGCCGATGATCGGAAGGTGGTCGGCCGTGCCGGGCCTGAGACCCACGCGCACCTCCCGCAGCGGCGCGGTACCGCTCTCCGGCACCAGCGCGGCCGCCGCGCGGCGCAGGCCCTCGACACCCTCCGCCGTCGACCGTTCATCGAACCCGACGTGCTCGACGGTCCCGCCGACGAGGAGGCTGCCGTCCTGCCATGGCACCAGGTAGCAGTCCGCGCCCCACAGCACCCGTGTCGCCAGCGGCGCCGGCGCGGCGAGGTGCAGGAGCTGCCCGCGCACGGGCGTGACGGGCGTGGCCGCCACCGGCGCGAACGTGTCCTCGCCGGACCAGCTGCCCGCGGCGAGCACGACCGTGTCGGCGTGCAACGGCCCGGACGACGTGTCCGCCGTCACGCCGGCGGACGAGGGCGTCAGCCGGGTCACGCGGGTCGCCGGCTGACACGCCGCGCCGCGCGCGGTCGCGGCCTGGAGGAGCGCCTCGGTCAGCGCGCGCGCCTGCACGTAGCCCTGCTCCGGCAGCAGCACCGCGGCGCGCGCATCCGGACCCACGCCCGGCTCGGCCGCGCGCAGCGCGTGTGCGTCGAGCCACGCGTGGGTGACACCAGCGGCGGCGTAGCGCGCGGCGTCCCGCCGGAGGGCGTCCTCCTGGGCACCGGTCAGCGCCACCTCGAGCGTGCCGCGGCGCTGATACTCCACCGGCACGCCGCTGTCGTCAGCAACACGGGCGATGAACGCGTCGTACTGACGCAGGCTCGACTCGCCGAGCGTGAGCAGGCCGCCCGAGTGCGCTTCGATCCAGGGCGCGAGCACGCCGGCCGCCGCCTGCGTGGACCCCGCGCCAGGCGCTCGCATGTCGGCCACGACGACGTCCGCCCCGCGGCGCGACAGCTCATACGCCACCGCCGCACCGATCACGCCCGCACCGACGACCAGGACCCGCACGATCCCGAGTGTAGAACGGCCGCGCGCCTTGCGCGTCCGGCCGTGCGGCGGGAGAATCGGCCGATGCCCGGCCGGCGCCTGTGTGTCTTCTGCGGATCGTCAACGGGCGCGCGGCCCGAGTACACGTCGGCCGCGGTCGAGCTGGCCGAAGCGATGACGGCGGCGGGTGTCGGCCTCGTCTATGGCGGAGGCGCCGTCGGCCTGATGGGCGTGATCGCCGACGCCGTCCGCGCCCGCGGCGGCGAAGCGATCGGCGTGATCCCGCGCGCGCTGGCCGAGCGCGAGATCGCGCATAGAGGCCTCAGCGAGCTGCACGTCGTGGCGTCGATGCACGAACGCAAGGCGCTGATGGCGGACCTGGCTGATGCCTTCATCGCGATGCCGGGCGGGTTCGGCACGTTCGAGGAGTTCTGCGAGGTGGTGACGTGGACGCAGCTCGGCCTCCATCCGAAGCGCTGCGGGCTGCTGAACGTGTCCGGCTACTACGACGCCCTGCTCGCGCAGTTCGATCGCGCCACCGCGGACGGGTTTGTCAGACCCGACAGCCGCGGGATCGTGATCGCCAGCGCGGATCCGGTCACGCTCGTGGACGCGGTGCTGCGGCCCGAGGCGGCCGGGTCCCGAGGCGGTCTGGCACCTGGGGAGCTGTAGGGTGGGCGGGGGTAGAAACGCCACGGCGCGCGGGCGTGGCGCGAACGAAAGCCCCGCAAACCGGGCGACACGGCCGGGCACGGGGCTTGCTCGAACCGTTCCCGCTGACATTCACGAGGAGTGCACCGATGACCTTCACGAACACGACCGCCGCGCTGACCGCCGCCGGACTGCTGGCGGTCGGCGCAGGAGCCGCGTGGTTCGCCACGCGGCCCTCGCCGGACAGCGCACCAGCATCCGAACAGGCCGCCACCGCGCCGGTGACCGACCCGGCGGTGGCACCGGCCATCACGGAACCCGACCCCGACGCCCCGACGGATGTCGCTGCCCCTGAACGACCCACAGCGCGGCCGGCACCCGCCCGGCCAACCCCGGCGCCCGCACGCGAGTCCAACGTCCCGCCGGCATCACAGGTCCCGCGCCAGCCACCGGCGAGCCAGAGCATTCCGCCGGCCGTCACGGCCAGCGCGGACGCGCGTCCGACGTCCGCGGCCCCCACGCCCGCGAAGCCCGCGGCGCCGATGTTCGAAGAGCTCGTCGTCTCGGCCAACGCCGTCATCGACCTGCAACTGGACGCCACGGTCAGCAGCGAGGACGCGCAGATCGAGGATCGCGTGGTGGCCACCGTGACGCGCGACGTGCGCGTCGGTGACCGCGTCGCGATTCCGGCGGGCAGCAAGGCGCACGGCGAGGTGACGCTCGTCGAGCGCGGCGGCAAGATCAAGGAGCGCGCGCGACTGGCCGTGCGGTTCACCAGCGTGACACTCGGCAACGGCACGCGCGTGCCGATCAGCACGGAAGCCATCCTCCGCGAGGGCGAGTCGGCCGCGAAGGAAAGTGCCGCGAAGATCGGCGGCGGCGCGATCGGCGGCGCCATCATCGGCGGCATCATCGGCGGGAAGAAGGGCGCGGCCATCGGCAGCACGGTCGGTGCCGGTGCCGGCACGACCGCGGTCATGGCCGGCGGGCGGAATGCGGCTGTGTTCGAGAGCGGTTCGGCTGTGAACGTGAAGCTGCTGAAGCCGGCGGCCGTGACGGTCGATCACTAGTACCGCTGCCGCGGCGGGGTGCTCCTCGGGCCACGGTGTGACGAAGCAGCCGCGCCTGCCTCGCTGACCGGCGTGATGTCGGGTCAGGCCGGAAGCACGACGCGCCAGCGCTCCACCCAGCGGGAGCCGTCCGCTTCAAGCGCAACGGCGCCATGCAGGGGGAACGTCGCCGCGCTGTTCCCGGTCAGCAGCCCGAGCAGCGCCGGCAGGTGCGGCATGTGGCCGACGACCAGGATCTCGCGCACGTCGCCCGCCACCCTGTCGCGCATCCACTCCGGGGGGTCACCCGGCAGCAGCCCGCGGACCGCCGAGAGGGTCGCCAGTGGATTGCAGACCCGCCAGCAGGCCTCGGCCGTCTGACGGCCGCGCAGCTTGCCGCTGTGCCAGATCACGTCCGGACTGAAGCCGTGGGAAGCCGCGTCGCGCGCGACCAGTTCGGCCTGCGCCCGCCCCCTGGCCGTCAGCGGGCGCATGGCGTCGACGTCAGGGGCCTCGGCCTCGGCGTGGTGCACCAGCAGGAGCATCCCGGTTATACTGGCACGTTCGAGCGCGCGGCGATTTCACCGACTTGATGGGCCGCGATCCGGGAGTTCCCCCGGGCGCTCTTCACTATCTAAGTCGCGCACAGGGCCCGCGACGTGTCGCGGGCTTTTTTGTGGGCCGAAGGAGCAGCATGTCACGTTTCACGTTCACGTCCGAGTCGGTGTCCGAGGGGCACCCCGATAAGGTCTGCGATTACATTTCGGATTCCGTGCTGGACGCCTGCCTGGAGCAGGACCCGACGAGCCGCGTGGCCTGCGAGACGCTCTGCAAGAGCGACCAGGTCGTGCTCGCCGGCGAGATCACGACAAGCGCGAAGCTCGACTTCGACAAGATCGTGCGCCAGGCCGTGAAGGAGATCGGCTACACGGACACGACCGAGCCGTTCTGCGACACGACACTGAAACTGACCTCGTTCATCACACAGCAGTCGTCGCAGATTTCCCAGGGCGTCACGGCCACCACGAGCCAGAGCGGCGACCAGGGCGCCGGCGACCAGGGCATCATGTTCGGCTACGCCTCGGCCGAGTCCGACGAGCTGATGCCGCTGCCGATCGTGCTCGCGCACAAGCTGACCAAGGGCCTCGCCGACGACCGCAAGGGCGGCAAGGTCAACTTCCTCCGTCCGGACAGCAAGTCGCAGGTCTCGGTCGTCTACGAGAACAACCAGCCGCAGTTCGTCTCCGCCGTCGTGATCTCGACGCAGCACACGCCGGACGCCGATCAGAAGAAGATCACCGAGTACGTCCGCGAGGACCTCGGCCCGCGCATGCTGGGCAAGTGGTGGAGCAAGGACGCGACGCTGTTCGTGAACCCGACCGGTGATTTCAGCCACGGTGGGCCGTCGGCCGACGCCGGCGTGACCGGACGCAAGATCATCGTCGACAGCTACGGCGGCTGGGGCCGCCACGGCGGCGGCGCGTTCAGCGGCAAGGACCCGTCGAAGGTCGACCGCAGCAGCGCCTACTACTGCCGCTACGTCGCGCGTCAGGTCGTGAAGAAGGGCTTCGCGCGGATGGCCGAGATTCAGGTCGGCTACGCGATCGGCATGGCCAAGCCCGTCTCGGTCAAGGTCGACACCTTCGGCACGGGCGACGAGAAGGCCGCGGAAGACTTCGTGATGAGCTTCGACTTCCGGCCGCGGGCGATCATCGAGCAGCTCAACCTGCTCCGCCCGATCTACCGGCAGACCACCAACTACGGCCACTTCGGCCGCCCCGGGCTGCCCTGGGAAGTCTAGGGAACTGAAACCCCGCGCACGCGGGGGCGTACATCCGAAGGGCGCCGCGATGCTGATGCATCCGGCGCCCTTGCTGTTTCAGGCACGGCTCGCGGCCGGGCGATCAGAAGAACTCGTACCAGCGGGGCGGCCGCTGGTTCACGACCTGCTGCACCGCTTCCATCTGCTCCAGCACCGGCGCGGTGTCCGTCACGCCCGCCGAGGTCAGCAACTGCTTCACCTCGTCCCGCAGCGCCTCCGCCTGCGACTGGCTGATCTCGCGGCCGGCGACCGTCTGCCACAGCGCCGTGCCGAGCTTGACGGCATCCGGCATGGTCAGCTTGCCGCCCGCCTGAACGGCGCTGGCGACGCGTGCGGCGAGTTCGCGTGACGGCGCCTCGGCCGGCTTGTCCCCGCACAGCTTGCTCAGGTCGTCGACGAAGTCCGTGGTGCCGCTCGGATCCTTCGCCTGCACCGCCATCAGATCCTTGCCGATGTCGCTCATGTCGCCGATGCGATCCGGCGCCGACGCGTCCTGCAGCGGGCCGTCAGCCTGTTTGCAGCCGGCGGCGGTAAGGGCCACGGCGGCGGCAAGTGCCAGCGCGGCGGTGAAATTCCTGGCCATCTCGATCCTCTCGTCCTCAGCGGGGCTTCGCCCCGGACGAATCCGAAGTTACCACACGCGGATCTCGTCCGGCGCACCGGCCGCGACGAGCCGCCCGCCCTCGATGGCGAGCGCGTAATCGCTGAGACGGCGCACCTCGTCCGGCGCGTGCGTCACGTAGACCATCGGCAGGCCGAGCGTGTCGCGCACCCGGAGGAGCGCCTCCAGGATGCGGCCGCGATGGCGGACATCCACGGCCGACAGCGGTTCGTCCAGCAGCAGCAACCGCGGCGCGGAGAACAGCGCCCGCCCGAGCGCCACGCGCTGCCGCTCCCCGCCAGACAGCTCGCCGGGACGGCGCGCCATCAGCGGTTCGAGTTCGAGCAACCGGATGATGCCGGCTTCGTCAACCGGCTCCCCGGCGCGCGTGCCGTAGCGGAGGTTCGCGGCCACGTCGAGGTGCGGAAAGAGCAGGACGTCCTGTGGCACGTACCCGACACGGCGGTCGGCCGGGGTCAGGCAGACGCCGGTGGCGCGGTCGTCGAACACGCGGCCGTCGATCGCGATGCGGCCCCTCGCGATCGGCCGGAGGCCGGCGATCGCCTCGACGAGCGTCGTCTTCCCGGAGCCCGACGGACCCACGAGCGCCAGCGCCTTCGCCGCTCCCCGCGCCGCGAGCTCGAGCGAGAAGGCACCCTGCGTGAAGCCGACGTCGATGTCGAACGTCACGCCCGCTCCGCGGTCAGGCGGTTCGAGACGACCACCGCGGCCACCGCAAGGCCGACGGACACGACGAGGAGCGAGAGGACGGCGGAGTCCTGCCCCGTTTCGATCGCGGCGTACATGCCGGACGCGAGCGTGCGGGTGCGGCCAGGAATGCTGCCGGCGATGACGATCGTCGCGCCGAACTCGCCCAGCGCACGCGCGAACGCCAGCAGCGTGCCGCCGAGAATCGGACGCGCGGCCAGCGGCAGCGTGACGGTCGTGAAGACGCGCCACCGGCTTGCGCCGAGCGTCTCGGCAATCTGTTCGTATCGCCGGGTGTTCTGCTCGAACCCGGCGCGGGCGGTGCGCACGAGGAGCGGCAGCCCCATCACGCCCATCGCCAGCACGACGGCCTTCCACGTGAAGACGATCTCGACGCCGGCGGCCGCCGCCATCCGGCCGACCGGGCCGATCGGGCCGACAAGCCACAGCAGCAGGAGCCCCGTGGCGACCGGCGGCAGGACCAGTGGCAGCGTGACCAGCGTCTCGACGAGCGCCTTGCCGCGGAAGCGGCCGCGCGCCAGACCCCACGCGATGGCCAGCGCCGGCACGAGCGCCAGCGCCGTCGCCGCCAGCGCCGCCACGGCCGTGAAGAGCGCGATCTGCCAGACCGGCTCCGGCGTCACGGCCGCACCCGCAGGAAGCCGGCCTTCTCGAACAGCGAGACTGCCGTCGTCGACCGGAGGAACGCGAGGAAGCGCCGGCCGCCGGCTTTGTTGCGGCCCGATCGGACCACCGCCGCCGGATAGAGGATCGCGGGCCCGGCGGCCACGGGCAGGACGAACGCGGCCCGCGCGCGGCGCGACGCGATGACGTCCGTGCGGTAGACGATGGCCGCGTCGGCCGCACCGGATTCCACGGCCGCCAGTGCGAAGCGCACGCTCGGCATCGGAATCAGCCGGGGTTCGAGCGCGTCCCACAGCGCAAGCCGGCGCAGCACGTCGCGGGCGTACACGCCGGCCGGGACTGCCGCGGGGTCCCCAATCGCCACGCGCCGGAACGACGGCTGCGTCAGGTCGCCGAGCGCGCGCAGGCGCGCGGCCGACGCGGCCGGGACGGCCACGGCAAGCTGATTGCGCACGACGGCCGCACGGGTGCCGGGCTCGAGTGCGCGGGCCGCGACGTCCATCTGCGCCTCGTCGGCGCTGATGAACACATCGACCGGCGCGCCCGCGAGGATCTGCCGCGCGAGCGTGTTGGAGGCCCCGGCATTGACCGCGACCCGCTCACCGGTCTCCCGCTCGTAGGCCTGACCGATCGCCGCGAGCACGTCGACCAGGCTCGACGCCGCCGAGACGACGACCTCCGGCGGCCCGGCGGCCGCCGCGGCAGGCGTCGAGAGCCCGCCGCGCGCTGCCAGACACAGCGCCAGCAGCAGGGCCAGACACAAACCTACGCCAGGCCGGCCAGGTCCGGGCGTCGTGCGCCATCCCGTCGTACTCATCAGCGCGGCCAGTTTAGTTCGATTTCAATCGATTTCCAGATCGGCTCACGCTGTATCATCGCGCATGCCCCCGCTGACCGTCCGCGCCGCCGCCACCCGCCTCGGCGTCAACTACTCCACGCTGAAGCAGTGGATCTACAAGGGCACCGTCCGCACGTCGCGCACGGACGGCGGGCACCACCGGGTGCCGGAGAGCGAGGTCGAGCGCCTGCTCGGCGCGCAGGGGCGGCTGCCGCCGGCCGCGCGGAAGCCCGTGCGGAAGGGACCCCTCGTCGTGGCCCTGAGCGGGCGGAACCAGCTCGAGTGCATCGTCGACGAAGTCCGCGTCGAGGGGCTGCTGGCCCAGGTCCGCCTGCGCATCGGCGACCAGCGCCTGACGGCTGTCATCACGCGGGACGCCGTGGACGAGCTGAAGCTCAAACGCGGGCAGGCCGCGCTCGCCGTCATCAAGTCCACCGAGGTCATGGTCGCCCGGGCCGTCGACCGGTAGCTGCAGCTCGGCCCGGACCGCGCCGATAAGCCGGTGACCGTCCAAAGAGTCGTTCTGATTGACAGAATCTGTCATTAAGAGACAATTTGGGCTCGCCGGTTGAAGAAACGCGGGGAGCCATCGGCGGCCTGCCCCAGGAGACGAGTCATGCGTCACATTCTGGGGATCGCGGCCACCCGCGTATTCGCCACCCTTCTGTTTGCGAGCCTCGCCGTTCCTCCGGCGACGGCACGCGCGCAACAGTTCCTTTCGGCTCAGAGCCTCGGAAGCCTCGGCGGCTTCTCGGACGCCGCCGCGGTCAGCCCCGAAGGTGACGTCACCGGCTCGTCCGACGCCGGCTCCGCCACGCACGCGTTCTACTGGAGCACGACAACCGGCATCCTCGACATCGGCACGCTGTCTGGAACGCCGGGTGCATTCAGCACCGGCTGGGCCGCTCGCAAGGGCATTGTCGTCGGTGAATCCGACGCGCCGGGCGGCGTGCGGCACGCGTTTGCCTGGAACAGGTTCACGGGTCAGTTGCAGGATCTCGGCACGCTCGGCGGCCCGACGTCGGTGGCGTACGCCATCAACGCGCACGGCGTCATCGTCGGGGAGGCAGCCCTGGCCGATGGTTCGGTGGTGGCCGCGCGCTGGACACCGAACGGTAGCGGCGGGTACACGGCGTCAGCCGTCATTGCGGCGCCCCACGCCTACAGCTCGGCCTGGGGCATCAACGACAACGGCGCGATCGCCGGCTACTGGCACGAGCCGGCCTCACAGAACCCGCGCGCGTTCGTCGTTTCCTCCGCCGGCTTCACATCGTTGGGCACGCTGGGCGGCTCGTGGAGCTACGCGTGGGGGATCGCCGCCAACGGCCTCGTGTTCGGTCAGGCCGAGGACAGCACTGCCGCCGTCGAGGGATTCACGTGGATGGCCGGGGAACCGACGATCACGGGCATCGGCAAGCTTGCCTCTCCGAGTCCCTCCAGCGGGACGCTGAACAGCAGTTCCAACGGACTGGTGGTCGGTACGTCGCAGGGTCCGGCGAACACCACGCTGCCGATTTTCTACGCCCGTGCAACGGGCCTGACCGAACTGGAGACGCTGCCGAGCGCAGACAACACCGGCTATGCGAGCGCCGCCAACGCCTGGGGCGTGGCCGTCGGTGCGTCCATGGTCGGCGGCAATTGGCGGCCGGTCGCGTGGCTCGCGGGCGTCGGCATCCTCGAGCTTCCAACCGAGAGAGCCTTCGATTCCTACGGATGGGTCAGGGCCATCAACGATTCAGGGATGGCGGTCGGCTACGGCAGCGACGCGTCGGGTAACCACCGCGCCTTCCTCTGGCGTTTCTCCGCGCCGATCCTCGAAGGGCCACCCGGGCCTCCAGGACCACCCGGCCCCCCGGGGCCTCCGGGGCCGAGGGGCGAAAAGGGAGATAAGGGCGACCCTGGCCCGCAGGGTCCCGCGGGACCCCAGGGTCCGGCAGGCCCGCAGGGCCCGGCCGGCGCGACGAACTGGCCGGTTGGCACGTTGCTTTATCTCGAAGAAGGCGCTGCGCCGCCGCCGGGGTTCGCTCTGCTCGGGTCGTTCAAGCAGGTGTACAAGGCGGCGGACAAGGGCAAGGGCAAGGGGAAGGGGAAGGACGGCAGGAGTCGCGACGACAAGAGCCGGGACGACGGCCCTGCCGGCAGCGTCACCGTCAGGATCTACGTGAAGCGGTAGGTATCCGGGGTCGTGCAGGCCGGATGACCCCTCCGGCTTGCGCGATCCGGACGGCCTGAAGTACCCTGATTTCGCTCATGGTTTCCACGTTCCGTCACGCGCACGTCCACCACTACGGCCACCATGCCGTCCGGCAGGGCTGCGCGCGCTGAGCGTCTTTTCACCACCAGACACCAGAGCCCCGAAGCTGCCCCGCCGGATTTCAGGCGGGGTTTTTTGTTGTACGGGCTGAGCGGCCCGGTCCCCGGCTGGCGGTGGAGCACCAGAGCGAGACAACGAGAGAGCGAGAGACAGAGATGGCAATGGATTTCACGAAACTCGACGGCCTGATTCCGGCCGTCGTGCAGGACTACCTCAGCAACGAAGTGCTGATGGTCGGCTTCATGAACGCCGCGGCGTGGGACATCACGAAGCAGACCGGCTACGTCACCTTCTTCAGCCGCACGCGCAACACGCTCTGGACGAAGGGTGAGACGTCGGGCAACCGCCTCGCGGTGAAGGAGATCTTCATCGACTGCGACGACGACACGGTGCTCGTGAAGGCGGAACGCCAGGGTGACGGCAACGTGTGCCACACGGGCGAGCGCACCTGCTTCTTCGTGAAGGCGGAAGGAGTGACGGTTCGATGACCCTCAAGCTCGGCATCCCGAAGGGATCGCTCCAGGACGCCACCGTGCAGCTGTTCGCGCGGGCGGGCTTCAACATCCAGGTCAGCTCGCGGTCCTACTTCCCCGCGATCGACGATCCGGAGATCGAGTGCATGCTGATCCGCGCGCAGGAGATGGCGCGCTACGTGTCGGACGGCGTGCTGGACGCGGGCCTGACGGGCCTCGACTGGATCGCGGAACACGAAGCCGGTGACGGCATCACGGGCGTGATCGAGCCGATCGCGGATCTCGTCTACGCGAAGCAGAGCTTCGGCAAGGTGCGCTGGGTGCTGGCCGTACCGGAGGACTCCCCGTACAAGACGGCGAAGGACCTCGAGGGCAAGATCATCGCCACGGAGCTGGTGCGTGCCACGAAGGCGTACTTCGCGAAGCAGGGCGTGAACGTGCGCACCGAGTTCTCGTGGGGCGCCACGGAGGTGAAGCCGCCGCGTCTGGCGGACGCGATCGTCGAGGTCACGGAGACGGGCTCGTCGCTGCGCGCGAACCGGCTGCGCATCATCGACACGCTGATGGAGTCCAACACGCAGCTCATCGCGAACAAGACGGCACTGGCGGATCCCTGGAAGAAGTCGAAGCTCCAGAACATCGCGCTGCTGCTGAACGCGGCGATCGCCGCGCAGGGCCGCGTGGGTCTGATGCTGAACGTCGAGAAGCCGAAGCTGACGTCGATCCTCTCGCTCCTCCCCGCGCTGCAGCGGCCGACGATCTCGTCGCTCAGCGACGACGCGTGGGTGGCGGTGAACACGATCATCGAGGAGAAGACCGTGCGCGACCTCGTGCCGAAGCTGAAGGCCGCCGGCGCGCAGGGGATCGTCGAGTATCCGCTCAACAAGATCGTGCTCTAGTGCCCGATCCGGAGATTCGCTGACATGATCCGCATCATCGACGCCGACGATCGCGAGGGCGTGGCCGCGCTCCTCTCCGCGGCGCGCGTGCGGGACGCCGCGACGGACCGCCGTGTGGCCCGCATCGTGGCGGACGTGCGGAGCGGTGGCGACGCGGCCCTGCTCCGCTACGCGAAGAAGTTCGACCGGCTCGAGGGGGGCCTCGAAGTACCGCACAGCGAGATCCGCGCGGCGGCGGCGACCGTTCCGGCGGCGGTGCGCACGGCGATCCGCGACGCGGCGAAGCACATCCGCGCGGTGGCGAGAAAGCAGGTTCCGAAGGGCTGGCGGGTGCAGGTGGCGCCCGGCGTCTCCGTCGAACAGCGCGTGACGCCGCTCGATCGTGTGGGCTGCTACGTCCCGGGCGGCCGCTATCCACTGCCGTCGTCGCTGCTGATGACAGCCATCCCCGCCCGGGCCGCAGGCGTCGCCGAGATCATCGTGGCGTGCCCGCGTCCGGAACCGGTCGTGCTGGCCGCGGCCCTCGAAGCGGGGGCCACGCGCGTGTTCCGGGTCGGCGGCGCGCACGCCGTCGCGGCGATGGCGTACGGCACGGAGTCGGTGCCGCGCGTGGACAAGATCGTCGGGCCGGGCAATCGCTTCGTCGCATCGGCCAAGGCGCTCGTCGCGACGGACTGCGGCATCGACTTCTACGCCGGCCCGACCGAGATCCTGATCGTCGCCGCGCGCGGGTCCGCGGACTGGATCGCGGCGGACCTCATCGCGCAGGCGGAGCACGACCCGGACGCCCGTGCGGTACTGGTCACGCCGAATCGCGCGCTGGCCGAGGCGGTCGTGAAAGCCGTGACCGCGCAGGCCCCGCAGGACGGCCCGGCGCGCACGGCGCTCGCGACGCACGGCGGCGTGATCGTCACGCAGACGATGGACCAGGCCATGGCACTCAGCAACGCGGCCGCCCCCGAGCACCTGGTGCTCGAGCGCGAGTCGCTGCTGGCGCGGACGACGGCCGCCGGCTCGATCTTCATCGGCCCGTGGACGGCGCAGGTCGCCGGCGACTACGCGATCGGCTCGAACCACGTGCTGCCGACGGCGGGCGCCGCGCGCGTGCGCGGGGGCCTCTCGGCCGCGGACTTCGTGCGCCAGGTCACGGTGCAGCGTCTGTCGGAGGCGGGGCTCCGCCGCATCGGCCCGACGGTCACGACACTGGCGCGCGCCGAGGGCCTCGAGGGCCACGCCGCGTCCGTCGACATCCGCATCGGGCTGCCGAAGCTCGCGAAACAGGCACGGAAGCGGACCGCCCGATGACCATCCAGGGCATCCCGAGCCCCGGCGACGGACTCCGTCTCCACCTGAACGAGAACACGGGTGGCTGCTCGGAGCGCGTGCTGGACGCGATCCGCGCGCTGAAGGCAACCGACATCGCCACCTATCCCGACTACCGGCGCGACGTCGCGGCGGTGGCCCGGCACTTCGGCGTGGACCCGGACTGGGTGATCCTGACCAACGGCCTGGACGAAGGGATCTTCCTCGCTGCCATCGCGACGTTCGGCCGCGCGCACGACGCGTCGCTCGAAGCGATCGTCCCCGTCCCGGCCTTCGATCCGTACCTGACGGCCACCGCGGCGGTCGACGCGCGCGTCATCCGCGTGCCGCCGGGGCCGGACTTCGCGTTCCCCGCGGACGCGATCGTGGCGGCGGTCACGCCGAAGACACGGCTGATCTTCCTGAACACACCGAACAATCCGACCGGGCAGACGATCCCGCGGGACGTGCTGCGTCGCATCGTGGCGGCCGCACCGCACGCCACCGTGCTCATCGACGAGGCATATGTCGAGTTCGACCCGGCGGGCAGTGTCCTCGACGAGCTGCCGCGTCACCCGAACGTCGTGATCGGCCGCACGTTCTCGAAGGCGTACGGCCTCGCCGGGATGCGCATCGGCGTGCTGATCGGTCACCCCGCACGGCTCGAGGCCATCCGCGCCGTGACGCCCGTCTTCAACATGAACACGGTGGCGATGACGGCCCTGCACGCCGCGCTCGCGGACACTGGCTTTCTGCCCGCGTACGTCGCCGCCGTCGACGACTCGCGGACGCGACTCTATGCCGCGGCCGATCGGCTGGGCATCGAGTACTGGAAGAGCGCGGCGAACTTCGTGCTGATGCGCGTGGGCGCGCGCGCGAGCGAGGTCGTGGCTCACCTGGCGGCGGGAGGGGTGCACGTCCGCGACCGCTCCCGCGATCCGCACAGCCCGGGCTGCGTCCGGGTCACGGCGGGTGTGACGGCGCATACCGACCGCGCCATCGCGGCGCTGGAGTCCGTGGCGGCCGCTGGACTGATAGAAACGAAGGTGCCCCGATGAGCCCGAAACCCGCACGCAGGACGGTTGCCCCGGTGAAGGCCCGCGCGAGGCGAACGGGCGCGACGCGCACACGGGCCACGAGCGCGCTGGCCACGACGTCCGGCCGGGAGGCCGCGTTCGACCGCCGGACGACGGAGACGCAGATCGCCGGCCGGCTCACCGTCGACGGCGAGGGCCGCTACCGGGTCTCCACCGGCATCCGGTTCCTGGATCACATGCTCGAGCTGTTCACGCGGCACGGCGGCTTCGACCTGCAGTTGAAAGCCACGGGCGACCTGGACGTGGACCAGCACCACACGGTCGAAGACATCGGCATCGTGCTCGGCGAGGCGGTCGCGGCGGCGCTCGGCGACAAGAAGGGCATCAACCGCGCGGGCTATTTCGTGATGCCGATGGACGAGACGCTCGCCGTCGCCGCGGTCGACCTCAGCGGCCGCCCGCACGCCGTCGTGAAGCTGAAAGTGGCCGTCGAGAAGGTCGGCGACCTGCAGACCGAACTCGTGCACGACTTCTTCGACGGCTTCGCGATGGGCGCGCGCGCCAACGTGCATGCGATCGTGCTCTACGGGCGCTCCAGCCACCACCACATCGAGGCGGTGTTCAAGGCGTTCGCGCGGGCGCTGCGCGTGGCCTGCGCGAAGGACGCGCGGCTCGCGAAGATGCTGCCGAGCACGAAGGGCCTGCTGTGATCGCGCTCGTGGACTACAAGGCCGGCAACCTGACGTCAGTCAGAAAGGCGCTCTCGGCGCTCGGGGCGGCCTTCTTCACGCCTGAGTCAGCCGCGGAGCTGGACGGCGTGGACGGCGTGATCGTGCCGGGCGTCGGCCACTTCGCGTCGACGGCGAACCTGGACGCGTCGTGGCGCTCGGCCATCGAGGGCCGCGTGCGCGCGGGCGTGCCGCTGCTCGGCATCTGCGTCGGCATGCAGTGGCTGTTCGAGGGCAGCGAGGAATCGCCCGAACAGCCCGGCCTCGGCGTGCTGCCGGGCCGGTGCGTGCGGCTCCAGGGGAATCCCGCCGAAGGCGTCAAGGTTCCGCACGTCGGCTGGAACGCGCTGACCCCCCCGGCGGGCACGACGTCGCGGCTGCTCAAGGGCATCGCGGCCGGCTCCCAGGTGTACTTCACGCACTCCTACGCGGGGCCCATCACCAACGACTGCGTGGCCGCGACGACGCACGGCACGGAGGAGTTCGCCGCCGCGGTCGAGCGCGGCAAGGTGTACGGCGTGCAGTTCCACCCGGAGAAGTCGTCGGATGTGGGCCTGCGGATTCTGACCAACTTCCTCGAGGCCTGCCGCTGATGCTCTCCAAACGCGTCATCGCCTGCATGGACGTCCGCGACGGGCAGGTCGTCAAGGGCGTGCAGTTCCAGGACCTGCGCCACGCCGGCGACCCCGCCGAGCTGGCGAAGCGCTACAACGTCGAGGGCATCGACGAGGTCGTCGTGCTCGACATCACGGCCACGATCGAGGGCCGGAAGACGCTCGCGGACACCGTCCACGCCGTCGCGGCCGAGATCTTCCTGCCGCTCGCCGTCGGCGGCGGCATCCGGTCCGAGTCGGACGCGGCCACGGTGATCGACGCCGGTGCGGACAAGGTCAGCCTGAACACCGCGGCGCTGAAACAGCCCGACCTGATCACGACGCTCGCGAACCGCTACGGCAGCCAGGCCGTGATCGTGGCGATCGACGCCAAGCGGCTTGGCGATCGCTTCGCGGTCTACGTCCGCAGCGGCCAGACGGACGCCGCGCGTGACGCGGTCGAGTGGGCGAAGGAGGCCGAGTCCCGGGGCGCCGGCGAGATCCTGCTGACGTCGATGGATCGCGACGGCACGAAGTCCGGCTTCGACTGCGCGCTGACCGCGGCCGTGTCCCGCGCGGTCAACATCCCGGTGATCGCCTCCGGCGGCGCGGGCGGCCTCGATCACTTCGTGGACGTGTTCACCGAGGGCCGGGCCGACGCCGCCCTGGCCGCCTCCATCTTTCACTACGCCGAGTCGAGCGTGCACGAACTGAAGGTGCACCTGCGCGATCACGGCATCCCCGTCCGCCTCTAGGCGCGCCGCCCGTTCGTCATGCTGATCCCGTCGATCGACCTCCAGAACGGCCACATCGTCCAGCTCGTGCAGGGCGAGAAGCTCGCCATCCAGACGGATGACACCGAGCTCTGGATCACCCGCTTCTCGACGTTCCCGAAGGTGCAGCTCATCGACCTCGACGCGGCGATGGGTAAGCCGGGCAACCTGCCGCTCGCCAAGTCGATCTGCGCGCGGCTGCCCTGCCGCATGGGGGGCGGCATCCGCACCGTCGACAAGGCGATCGAGGTGCTCCAGGCCGGCGCCCACGCGGTCATCGTCAGCTCGTCGCTGTTCCAGGACGGCGCCGTGGATCTCGGATTTGCCGAGGCGCTGGCCGCCGCGGTCGGCCCGGAGCGCGTGATCGGTGCGGTCGACAGCAGGGGCGGGCGCGTCGCGATCCACGGCTGGAAGACGATCCTGCCGATCACGGCGGTCGAGGCGGTGCAGGCGCTCGAACCGTACTGCGGCGAGTTCCTGTACACGCACGTCGACAACGAAGGCCTGATGAAGGGCACCGACATGGACGCGATCATGGCCGTGCACCGGGCCACGTCGCGCCGGCTCACGGCGGCCGGCGGCATCACGACCCGCGCCGAGATCGACGCGCTCGAGGCCGAAGGGATCGACGCCGTCGTCGGCATGGCGATCTACACCGGTCAGCTCTCGCTCGAGTAGGCGTCGAACCACCGGCCGCGGACGGCCGCCGTTAGCACGATCCACACCGGAACGCCCCGGGGGAGCACCCGCGGCGTCTCGCGCCGTGGCAAGATGAGCGGGCGATGTGGAAGACCGCCGTGCTCGCGCTGGTGCTCGCACAGGCCACGGCGCAGTCGTGCGACCCGCAGCCGTCGACGCCGTCGACGGGTGGCTCTACGTCCACGCCCGCGCCGGCCGCGGACTTCCAGGTTCTCGCGACCACGGACACCATCACGGCCGGCGACGGCGTCCGGTTCCGCGTCGAGACCATCGCCACGAACCTGCAGATTCCCTGGTCGCTGAACTTCGCGCCCGACGGGCGTCTCTTCGTCACCGAGCGTCCGGGCCGTGTGCGGATTCTCGCACCGGGTAGCGCATTCACGACCGCGCTGACGCTCGATGACGTCTACACGGAGAGCGAGGCCGGGCTGCTCGGCCTGGCGCTCGACCCGGACTTCGCGGCGACGCGGCTGGTCTACCTCTACTACACCGCGCGCACCGCGAGCGGGCCGGTGAACCGGATCGTCCGCTACCGCGAGGCCGGCGGCGTGCTCGGCGAGGCGGCGGTGCTGCTCGACGGCATCCCCGGCCATCCGATTCACGACGGCGGACGCCTGCGCTTCGGACCCGATGGCTATCTGTATGCGACGACCGGCGACGCGGCCGTGACGGGCCGCTCGCAGGACCTCGCGTCGCTCGCCGGCAAGATCCTCCGCATCGCGCGGGACGGGTCGACGCCGCGCGACAACCCCTACAGCTCGCCGCTGTTCTCCCTCGGCCACCGGAACCCCCAGGGGCTCGACTGGCACCCCGTGACCGGCGCGCTCTACGCCGACGAGCACGGCGAGACCGGCAACGACGAGGTCAACCTGATCGAGGCCGGTGCCAACTACGGCTGGCCGACGATTCAGGGGGCGGCGACGCGACCGGACATGCGGACGCCGCTGACGTTCTACTCGCCGTCGGTCGCGCCGTCCGGCTCCTCGTTCTATCGCGGCACGCGCCTGCCCGGCTTCACCAACGACCTGTTCGTCGCGGCGCTGCGCGGCACGCGGCTGCTGCGGCTGAAGGTCAGCGGGGCCCAGGTGCCCTCGCAGGAAGCGCTGCTCACCGGCACGTTCGGACGCCTGCGCGACGTCGTCAGCGCCCCGGACGGCTATCTCTACTTCTGCACGAACAACCGCGACGGCCGCGGCAGCCCCGTCGCGACCGACGACCGCATCCTCCGCATCGTCCCGGCGTCCTAGTACTGGCGCGACCGTCGCGCTTCTCTGACACGACGGCCATCGAGATAGCCGCGGCGCCCTACCGGAAATGCGGCGCGGAGCGCGACTGAAGTGTACGAGCCGGGCGCCTTTCACAGGCGCGCAGGGAGCGCGAGCACCGCAATTCCGGTAGGGCGCCGTGGCTATCTCGAAGACCGCCGCGACAGGACCCGCTCATCCGCCAACACAAGCGTCGATGATCGCCTGCGTACGGTATAGTCGCCCCGTGTCGCTCCTGGCCCGGCTGGGTCTCCACCGCAGGGAACTCCGGGCGTGGGCCATGTATGACTGGGCCAACTCCGGGCCCCAGTGCACCATCGTCACCGCCGTCTTCCCGCTGTTCTACAGCAGCGTCGCCGCGGCCACGCTGAGTCCGGCCATCGCGACCGAGCGCTTCGCCTGGGTGACGACGATCGGCGTGGCGATCGCCGCGTTGCTCGGTCCCACGCTGGGCGTGCTGGCGGACTACCGTGCGCTCAAGAAGCCGCTGCTGGCCGCGTGCGTGGCGGTCGGCGCGCTCTCGGCCGCCTCGATGGTCTTCATCGACCACGGCGAGTGGAAGCTGGCGTCCGTGCTCTTCCTCGTCACCAACGTCGCACTGGCCACGAGCTTCGTCTTCTACGACGCGCTGCTGCCGCACATTGCCGCACCGCACGAGATGGACCGCGTGTCCACGTCCGGCTACGCGATGGGATACGTCGGCGGCGGCCTGCTGCTGGTCGCGAACCTCGCGTGGATTCTGAAGCCGGAGATCTGGGGCCTATCCGGCCCGACGGCCGGGATCAAGCTGTCGTTCCTCAGCGTGGCCGTCTGGTGGGTGGTCTTCGCGATTCCGCTGTTCCGCCGCGTGCCGGAGCCACCCGCCGCGGCGACCGGCACGCTGAGCGGCGCCGAGCTCTCGCTGCTGCGGCAGACCTGGGCCACCTTCCGGGACCTCCGGCGGCACCGTCAGGCGTTCCTGCTGCTCGTCGCGTTCCTGCTCTACAACGACGGCATCCAGACGATGATCAAGATGGCCGCCGTCTATGGCGCGGAGATCGGCATCGGCATGAACGCGCAGATCGCCGCGTTCATCGTCGTGCAGTTCGTCGGGATCCCGTGCGCGTTCCTGTTCGGCGCGCTGGCCGACCGCATCGGCGCAAAGCCCGCGCTCTACCTCGCGCTGACCGTCTACGTCGGCATCGCGCTCATCGGCTACTCGATGACGGAGACGTGGGAGT
>JBFXBH010000040.1:0-19697 GCA_050183355.1 Vicinamibacterales bacterium
CGGAAGAGCGTCACGCTCGTGCACAAGGGCAACATCATGAAGTTCACCGAGGGCGCGTTCCGGAACTGGGGCTACGCCCTGGCCACGCGCGAGTTCGGCGACCAGACCTACACGTGGGACCAGTGGGAGGCGACCAAGGCCGCGAAAGGGGAGGCGGCGGCCAACGCCGAGCAGAAGGCGGCGCTCGCGGCCGGCAAGATTCTCATCAAGGATGCCATCGCCGACATCGCACTGCAGCAGCTGCTGACGCGGCCGGACGAGTTCGACGTCGTCGCGACGCTGAACCTGAACGGCGACTACATGTCGGACGCCGTGGCGGCCCAGGTCGGCGGGATCGGCATCGCGCCCGGCGGGAACATCAACTACGAGACCGGGCACGCGGTGTTCGAGGCCACCCACGGCACGGCGCCGAAGTACGCGAACCTGGACAAGGTGAACCCGTGCTCGGTCATCCTGTCCGGCGAGATGATGTTCCGCTATATGGGATGGGTCGAGGCGGCGGACCTCATCATCGCGGGTATCGACGGCGCGGTGTCCGCGGGCACGGTCACGTATGATTTCGCCAGGCTGATGCAGGGCGCCACGGAAGTGTCGACGTCGGAGTTCGGGAATCGCATCATCGCCCACATGGGCTGACGAGGAGAGGCATATGAAGTACTGGACAACGGCGGGCGTGCTGGCGGTCGTGGGCGCGCTGTCCGTGGGCGTCATGGGACAGCAGAAGAAGGGAACGCTGACGGCGCAGGACTACGCGGAAATCAACCAGCTCTACATCCGCTACAACTACGGCATCGACACGCACGGCGACAACGGCATGATGTGGGCCGGCACCTTCACGAAGGACGGCGTGTTCGATCTGGGCGGCGGCAAGAAGTTCGTCGGCCGGGAGGCGCTGCTGGGCTTTGCCCACGGCGTGGGGAAGACCATCAACGGCGCGCCGCACCACTTCGCGACCAACATCCGCATCGAGCCGTCGGCCGACGGCGCGGTCGGCAGCGCGTACTTCTTCAACGTGCCGACACCGGAGGCCGGCAAGCCCGCCTCGATCACGGCCACCGGCACGTACGACGACGTCCTGGTGAAGACGCCGGAGGGGTGGCGCTTCAAGCAACGGACCTTCTACAGCAACGCGCTGCCGCCGGCCATGATCAGCCAGGTCAGCACGCGCTAGGGGGATGGCGACCATGCGAACACTGCACAGCTTCGCCGTTGCCCGGCTGGTAGGGACCCTGACCGTGCTGGCCGTGGCCGCCGCGTGCGGCGGCGGGCCGAAGGAACAGGACGGCGACTCGCCGAAGGAAGCGCCCGCGCCGGCGGCGCCCGCGGCGCCGCGGGTCTTCTTCGTCGAGCCGGCGGACGGCGCGACGGTGAAGAGCCCCGTGCACTTCTCGTTCGGCATCGAGGGCTTCACGATCGCCGCCGTGCCCGAAGGAACGGTGGAGCAGGCGCGTGACGGGGTCGGTCACCATCATCTCGGCGTGGACGTCGGATGCCTGCCGGACGGCGCCGCGATTCCCAAGGGCACGCCGGGCTGGGTGCACTTCGGCAAGGGGGACACGACGATCGACATGCAGTTGACACCGGGGCCCCACACGTTCGCGCTGCAGACCGGAAACGACCTGCATCAGACCGTTTCCGGACTCTGCGAGACGTTGAGCATCACCGTCGAGCCGTGATCTGTGGGCCGTCGCTGCGGACCGGACGGTCCTCAGAAAGGCCCGTACACGTGAGAAGGGGGGAGGCATCGGATGATGCCTCCCCCCTTCTCACGTGTACGGTGCGGTGACGGCCTAGACCCCTTCGCCGTGGACGTAGGCTTCCTCGCCGTGCTGGGTGACGTCCATGCCCGCCGACTCTTCCTCCTCGCTGGCACGGAGCGGCGTGATGAGGCCGACGACTTTCAGCAGGATGAAGCTCGCGACGGCGCTGTAGACGATGGCCGCGACAACGGCGGTCGCCTGTATGCCGAGCTGCCCGGCGTTGCCGAAGAGGGCGCCATCCGCGACGCCGTTCAAGGCCTTCTGTGCGAAGACGCCCGTCAGCATCGCGCCGACCGTCCCGCCCAGCCCGTGGGCCGCGACAACGTCCAGCGAATCATCCAGCGATGTCTTCGCGCGCCAGAGGATGCCGAAGTAGCTCGGAATGGCAGCGAGGCCTCCGAGGGCAATCGCGCTCATCGGACCGACGAACCCGGCTGCCGGTGTGATGGCCACGAGGCCGACGACCAGAGCCGTCGCGGCGCCAACGGCCGTTGGCGCCTTGCCGCGCAGAACGTCGAGGAACGTCCACACGACCAGCGTGCCCATCGGGGCCAGGAACGTCGTCGTGAACGCGAGGCCTGCGATCGGGCCGGCGGACAGGGCGCTGCCGGCGTTGAAGCCGAACCAGCCGAAGTAGAGGAGGCCGGCACCGAGCAGCGTGAACGGCACGTTATGGGGGATGAGCGCGGCCCTGCCGAAGTCGCGGCGGGGTCCGACGACGACCACCGCCACGAGCGCCGCGACCGCGGCGTTGATGTGCACGACCGTGCCGCCGGCGAAGTCCAGCGCGCCCATCTTGAAGAGCCAGCCGCCGCCCCATACCCAGTGGGCAATCGGCGCGTAGACGACGACCGACCAGAGCGTGATGAAGGTCAGGTAGGCGGGGAAGCGCATGCGCTCGACGATCGCGCCGGAGATCAGCGCGGCGGTGATGATGGCGAACGTGCCCTGGTACGCCATGAACAGGTAGTGCGGAATCGTGCCCTGCGGTTCCAGGCCCACGCCCTTCAGCGCCAGCCGGGACAGGTCGCCGAGATAGTCGCTGCCGGTCGTGAAGGCCAGCGAGTATCCGACGACGGCCCACGCGATGCCCACGAAACCGATGGCGGCGAAGCTCATCATCATCGTGTTGAGCGCATTCTTGGCGCGGACCAGCCCGCCGTAGAAGAACGCGAGGGCCGGGGTCATCAGGAGAACCAGGGCGGTGGATACCAACATCCAGGCGGTGTCGGCGGCGTTGAGTGTCATCGTGGACCTCGTTGATAGCGTGGAATCGACAGGCCGGTCATGCCCGGCACACCCTACTACAAAACGGCGGGGCTACGGGGCCCCCGTACAAAGAGGCCGGGTGCCGGCATGGCCGCCGGCACCCGGCTCCCGACGTGCTGGTGCTACTTGGAGCTGAACGCGTAGACGAAGCCGGCCGTGAACGTGTTCTGGTTGTTCCGGGCGACCCCGTTCTTCGTGAAGAAGTCGATGTTGGACATGTCCCGGCGATACTCCAGGCGGAAGATCAGTCCTTCGGACGACTTGAACTCACCCGTCAGCGTGAACTCCTTGAGCTTCTGGACGGCGCCGCTCACGATGCCCGCGTCGTCGTTGAAGAACTCCATGCGGGGCGCCACCGCGAACACCGGCGTGATCTGGCCGCGCAGATAGAGGGACACGGCCTGCCAGTCGACGTCCGCACCGGCCAGCGTGTCCTTCACGTAGTAGTAGTCGATGCCCGTCGACACCTTGTCCGTCGGGTTGAACGCCAGGTTCGTGTTCGTCAGGAAGCGCTTGTCGTCCGCGTTGCCGTCCTGCTCGGGTCCGAAGAGGACGTTCTCGACCAGCGTCACCTTGCCGGTCGGCTTCACGATGATCGTGCCGCCGAGCGTCTTGCCCGCGTTGTTGTCGCCGGCCTGGCCGCTCCAGCCGTTGACCAGCATGCCGGTCAGCGAGACCTTGTCGTTCGGGGCGTATCCGATGCGGGCGCCCACGTGGTAGTAGGGGCCCAGGGCATACATGAAGGCGCGCGAGTAGTTGAAGTTCAGGTTCGCCTCGGTCGGCTCGAACCCGACATTCGTGACGAACTTGCCGACGTCGATCGTGAGGCCGGTGCCGGCCGGCGCCATGTAGCTGACGTAGGCCTGCTGCACGTTGACCAGCGCGTTGTTGTCGAGCGGGTCCGAGTTGAAGAGCTGCGTGAGCTGGCCGTAGCCGAGGTCGAACCGGAAGCCGACGCGGTCCTCGGCGGTCGCGGCCTTGTTCATCGCCAGCTCGAGGTACGCCACGCTGAACTGGTTGTGCCGGACGTCGAAGTTGCGCAGCGGCGTCATCGTGCCGGTGGCCGGTTCGTTGAAGTTGTAGGTGTAGTACGCGTCCACCAGGCCGGTGAGCTCGACCTTCTGGAAGAAGGCCACGCCGGGCGGCGGGTCGGCCGCCGGGGCGTCCTGGGCGGTGGTTTCAGCGGCGGCCGGGGCCTCGCCAGAGGCAGCGCCGGTACCGCTGCCGGCGGCCTGCGCCGTCGCGGCCGTCAGGAGCGCCGCGCCGAAGAAGGCGGCGGCGCCACGCATCGTGCGGAATGGCGTCAGGATCGTCGGGTGCTTTCTCACAGTCATCCTCCCTCAGGTGTCAGGGGCGGTCCGCCCGTTCATTCGGTGTCGGGCCGCATGGCGGCAGGAAGTTCTGCCGCACCTGGCGAAGAGGAGAGCAAGAACGAGGCCCAGGCGGATGCCTCCTGACGTGAGTAAGCTAAGTGATTGATGGCACAATAGGTTGCGGCCGGGTTATCCATTCAGGTCAGGCTGCCGATTGTGAACAATGATGTTCACTGACTATTGGCAATCGACGGGAATGTCTTACCTGCCAGGTCGGAGGGCCGTGCGCACGGCGGAGGGTGGCGGCAGGCCAGATGGCGCGCCGGCGCAACCCATGGCCATACATGTCCGGAGGATTACTTGCTGTGACAAATATGTCGCGCCTGAAGCGGTGGAGGGCGTCGTGGGCGGCCGTCGTCGTGCTGGCGGTGCTGTGCGGGCCACGGGTCGCGGAGGCGCAGGCGGATGGCGACCGGCACCTGTGGCTGCAGGCCGTCGCGATCGGCTCTGCGGGTCCCTGGCGGGTGCACCTGGAAGCGCAGCCGCGCTGGTTCGAGGACGTGACGGCGCCGTTCCAGATGCTGCTTCGGACCGCGGCCGGGCGCCAGGTCTCGCCCTCGCTGTCGCTGTGGGCGGGCCACGGCTGGATTGCGAAGCCCCCGGGCCCTGGCGTCAAGCATGAGCACCGGCTCTGGCAGCAGATGCTCGCGACGCTGCCGCCGGCCGGCGTCTGGACGTTCTCGGTGCGCGCGCGGCAGGAGCAGCGCTGGCAGGACGGGTGGGATGGCGCCTCGCACCGGACCCGCCTCATGCTCCGCGCCGTCCGCCCGCTCGGCGGGCCGCGGTGGTACGCCGCGCTCTGGGACGAGGGCATGGTGACGTGGAACGGCACGGGTGCCGGGCCGGTCAGCGGATTCGACCAGAACCGCCTGTTCGCCGGCGTCGGCCGGCGGTTTACACAGCGTGTGGCGGTGGAAGGCGGCTATCTCTGGTTCGCCCTCCGGCCGTCGCCGGGCGTGCGCGCGGACAACCACGTCGTGCTCGTCACGGCGAACGCGACGTTCTGAGGCGCCCGGGTGGGGCGGGCTCAGCCCCGCCGGCCCGTCAGTGACCGCCCGTGCCTTCCGCGTGGGCCATGTCGATCCCGTGGATCGCGACGGTGATGTTCCGGTGCGGGGCGTCCGCCCGGAACCGTGCGAGCACTTCCTTGACGTCGTGATCGATGTACTCGTCGGTGCCGTTGATCTCCACACGGTCGCCGTCGCCCACCTCTTCGAGGACGGCGACGATGCCCGGCTTCGAGACGAAGGTGCCGTCGCGCCGGAACCGGATGCGCAGCACGCCGGTCTCCGCATCCCGCTCGGCGACGACCGCGCGCTTCGAGTTCTCGAAGAGCACGAAGCCGACGCCGATCACGATGCCGGCGACGACGCCCTTGAGCAGGTCGAGTGCCAGCACGGCGGCGATGGTCAGGCCGAACGGCAGGAACTGCGACCAGCCGAGCCTGGCCTGGAGCTGGAACAGGGACGGCTTCGCGAGGTTGAGGCCGACCTGGATCAGGATGGCCGCCAGGCACGCGAGCGGAATCTGGTTGAGGAGCGACCCCGCGAAGATCACGGCCAGCAGCAGCAGCGCGCCGTGGATCAGGGCCGAGAGCCGGTCGTGGGCGCCCGCGGCGACGTTGGCGCCGCTTCGGACGATGACGGCCGTGACCGGCAGCGCGCCGACCAGGCCGCAGATGGTGTTGGCAGCGCCCTGCGCCAGCAGTTCCCGGTCGGGTGGACTATGGCGCCGCTGCGGATCCAGCCGGTCCACGGCCTGCAGCGACAGCAGCGTCTCGATGCTGGCGACGACCGCAATCGTCGCGCCCGTGATCCAGACCGCGGGGTTCAGGAACGAGGCGACGTCCGGTCGTGGCAGCGCCGCGGCGAGCGAGCTCAGGCCGCCCAGCGGCACGTTGACGAAATGATCGGGGGCGAGCGACCAGCCCGCCATGCCGCGGAACAGAGCCGCGGTGCCGCTGGCCGCGAGCACCACGACCAGCGCCGGCGACACCAGCTTGAACCGTTTCATCGGCGTGTGGTTCCAGCCGTAGAGGATGACCAGGGACAGCAGGCCGATCGCCGTGGCGCCGCCGCTCAGCCCCGCCGGAATCGAGGCCAGACCGTCGGCCGCGCCGAACAGCGCCGGCAGTTGCTTCAGGATGATGGTGATGCCGATGGCGGCGAGCATGCCCTTGATGACGGCCGACGGCACCATGTCCGCGAAGCGCCCGGCCCGGAGCACGCCCAGCCCGAACTGGAGTGCGCCCGCGATGATGACCGCGGTCAGAAAGGGCCCCAGCCCTCCGAGATAGTCGACCTCCGCCAGCACGATGGAGGTCAGACCGGCGGCCGGGCCGCTGACCGAGAGCGCCGACCGGCTCAGCCACGGCACGACGAGCCCGCCGACGACGCCGGCGACGAGGCCGGAGACGGGCGGCACGCCACAGGCCACCGCGATCCCGAGGCAGAGCGGCAGCGCGACGAGAAAGACCACGATGCCGGCGACGGCATCTTCCTTGACGTGACCGAACAGGGACGACTGCTGCTGCATGGAATCCTCTCAACCTTGGGACACACCCGCACCCGTGCCTCGGCGGAGGCAGGCGCGGCGGACCGGCGCGGACGCGCCGGAGGGGTTAGACGGGCTGAGGAGGGGCGCGGGGGATGAGGGCCGTGCGAAACAGGCGGGTTCGAGGCGAGATCGGCCCCGGCGGAGCCGCGGCCCTCGATCGGGTGGTGTCACGGCCGGTGAACCGGTCCGGCGGCAGCCCCGGCTGGTGAGCCGGCCCGGACGGGGACTTGGCCCCGGAGCCGTGCGGCCGGTGCAGCGCGTGGATGACCGGCGGCGCGTGCTGGCCGCGTTCGACCGAGGGGCACGCATCGGCGTCCGCGCGTTGGGCGGCACACCGGGCGCTGCGGAGGGTGACCGCACGGGCCGACCGGGTGTCGCGGCCGCCGCGCACCGCAGCCGACGCCGGCGCCACCAGGGCGGCGAGACAGGCCAGCAGGGCCACGCAGCGCTGTAGCGGATGTGACATCGGAAAGCGCTACAAGACTAATGTGCGGGTGACGTGCGGTCAAACCACGCGACGGCGCCTCGATTCCGACATGTTCGTGCCACGCCTCATCATGAGGGACAGAAGTGTGCGTGCGGCGTGGACCTGGTGACGCATCCGTCGCTTCACGGCAACTCGTTGATCGCGAGAGGTTTCAGCCGGCGGCGCCGGCCCGGCTGCGCGCCGCGCAATGGTGGAGCGCGCCTTGCTCCTGTCCGTTGCCATGCTGGCAGGCGTGTGGGGTAGCCTAGGTCTCGACGCGCCGTCCACGTACGCCATCATGCCGAGCCCCATGACGCGCCCAGTTCCGAATCAGGACATCCGGACGGCCCTGCGCCAGGCCCACGACGAGTTCGCCTCCAACGCCGACCGCGGCGCGGGCGGGCGGCGGGCCCATCAGCGGCTGGCGGAGGCGCTTGACGGCATCCTGCGTACCATTGCCGCGCAGGCGCTGTCCGCGGCCCCGGCCGGCGTCGCGCTGGTGGCGATCGGCGGGTATGGGCGCCGGGCCCAGTGCCTGTACTCCGACGTCGACCTGTTGCTGGTCTTCGCGGGGCCGGTCGGCGAGGCGGAGGAGCGGATCGTCAACGCGGTGCTGATGCCGCTGTGGGACCTGAAGCTGGCGGTCGGGCACCACGTCCGGAGCCTGGTCGACTTCGAGACCATCGACCCCGACAATCCCGAGTACCTGCTGGCGCTGCAGACCGCGCGCTTCGTCGCCGGCGATCAGGCCGTGTTCAAGGATATGCGGGCCCGCCTCGAAGCCGGCGGCGAGACGTTCACCGAGACGGTGATCGAGGCGCTGCTGCAGCTCAGCGACGAGCGCCACGCGCGTTTCAACCGCACGCCCTATCAGCTCGAGCCCGACATCAAGGAAGCGCCGGGCGGCCTGCGCGACATCGAAGCCGCCCGCATGCTCCACGGACTCGGCGGCGCGCGGTCCGGCGCTGGTGACACGGAGCTTGACCGGCTCGACCAGGCCGAGGACGTCCTCCTGCGGATCCGCGCGATCCTGCACCGCGAGCAGGGCCGCAACCTGAACGTGCTCACCCACGAGCTGCAGGAGACGGTGGCCGACCGGCTCCGGTACCCGGGCGCGCAGCGGCAGCAGCGCGTCGAGGCGCTGATGGGCGCCTACTTCCGGCACGCGCGGGCGGTCGTGCGGGGGCTCGATCGGGCCCGCGCGCAGGCCGGGGGCGCCGAGCGCGACACCACGAGCGTGCCGCTCGGCCTCAACCTCGAACTCTCGGCCGACGGGGTCCGGTTCGTGGACGTCGACCGGGCCGGCCGTGAACCGGCGTCGTGGCTGCACGTGTTCGCCCGGGCCGCCGAGCACAACGCGAAGGTGTCCTGGGACGCGCTCGACGTCTTCGAGCGCAACGCCGTGCTCTACGCGCCGGCGGACTTCATGCCCACCGAGGAGGATCGGCGGCGCCTGCTCATGCTGCTGCGTCCGGCTCCGGGGCTCTACGCACGCCTGTCGGAGATGCACGATTGCGGGTTGCTCACGGCGCTGTTTCCGGAGTTCAAGGCCATCGCCGGGCTGGTGATTCGCGACTTCTTCCACAAGTACACCGTCGACGAACACACGCTGCTGACCATCCGCGGCCTCGAGCGCCTCGTGCACCCGCCGCGCGGCCGGGAGCGGATGGCGTCGCTGCTGGCCGAACTGCGCGCGCCCGAAATGCTCACGCTGGCGCTGCTCTATCACGACGTGGGCAAGTGGAAGGACGACAGGCACGACGAGGAGAGCGTCCGGATGGCGGAGCCGATGCTCGACCGCATGGGCGTGGCGGCGGAGGACCGGCAGAACGTGCTGTTCCTCATCGGCCAGCACCTGCAGATGTCGAAGGTCGCCTTCCGCCGCGATACGGACGACCCCGAGGTCGTGCGGCAGTTCGCCGCGCTGGTCGGTACGGAAGAGCGGTTGAAGTTGCTGTGCCTGATGACGGTCGTTGACGTCGAGGCCGTCAGCACCGGCACGCTGACCCCGTGGAAGGAGGAGCTTCTGTGGCGCCTGTACATGGACGCCTACAACCAGATCACGCTGGGCTACGGCGATGACGTGCTGGAAGGCCGCGACGCGGCGGAGGCGCTCCAGTCCACCCGTCCGGACGACATCGACGCGGCGGAACTGACGCGGATGCTCGACGGGTTCCCGCGCCGGTACCTGGTCATGTTCGACGCGGACCACATCTACCGCCACGTCCGTCTCGCGCGGGACATCCACGCCGATGAGGTCCACCTGTTCCTCGAGCCCAAGCGGGATGCGTGGGAACTGACGGTCGTCACGCTCGACAAGCCGAGCCTCTTCTCGAACATCTGCGGCGTGCTCTCCTACTACGGGATGGACATCCTGCGGGTGAGCGCGATGACGAGCCCGGCCGGCCTGGTCGTCGACGTCTTCCAGTTCACAGACCACGAAGGGTTCTTCCGCTTCAATCCGGACGCGACCGCGCAGGTCGAGGACACCCTCAGGGAGGTCGTGGCCGGGCGTCAGGACGTCACGGCGCTGCTGCGCCGGAAGGCGAAGAGCGTGCTCCGGAAGGCCGGACCCCGCCGGGTGACGCCGGTCGTGGCGCTCGACAACGAGCACTCACAGCGGTATACGGTGCTGGAGATCGTGACGGAGGACGCCCTCGGGCTCGCGCACCGGATCAGCCGCGTGCTCTCACAGCACGGATGCGATGTCGATCTCGTGCTGCTCTCTACGGAAGGCAAGAAGGCCATCGACGTCTTCCACCTCACCAGGGCGGGGTCCAAGTTGACCGACGCCGCCCAGATGGCGCTCAAAGTGGACCTGGAACGCATGCTGGAGGAAGGATATGAAACTCATTAAGGCGATCGTGCGCCCGAACAAGGTTGACGACATCAAGGACGCGCTCGACAAGCTGCACGTGTCGGGGATGACCGTCACCGAGGTCCGCGGGCACGGACGCCAGAAGGGCCACACCGCGGTGTACCGCGGCAAGGAGTACAACGTCAGTCTCCTTCCCAAGATGCAGATCGAAGTCGTGGTGGCCGAGAACCTGCTGGACTCCGTCGTCCAGGCCGTGATCACGGCCGCCCGCACCGGCGAGATCGGCGACGGCCGCGTGTTCGTGCTGCCGGTCGAGCAGAACTATCACATCCGTACCGGCGAGCGCGACGCGTAGCGTGGTGGCGGCACCCGGGCGCGTGCGCGCGCCCGGTGTGCCGTCGCGTCTACCTCCGCCGGCCGCGCCCGGCGGGCATTCCCGACCCGGTCACTCCGCCGCCCCGGCGCCGCGCGCGAGGTCGCGCGGGACCGGCAGCGCATCCGGTTTCCGTGCGTCGTTCACCGCGAGCCTCGTGATCGCGCCGAGCAGGATCGCCCCGCCGGCCACCTGCACCGGCGAGAGCGCGGCGCCCAGCAACACCCAGTTCAGCAGGACCGACGAGAGCGGGTAGGCCAGCTCGCACATCGTGGCCACCGACGCCCGTGTCGAGCGAAGCCCGTAGTAGTACACGAGCAGCGAGATGAATCCGGCGACGACGGCCAGCGCGAACACGAGCAGCCAGTCCCTCGCCGACGCGTTCGCAACCTCTCCGATGCGCCCGAGCGAGAGGTTCACGACGGCGAGCCACACGAGGCCCGTCGTGAAGCGGAGCCCGGTCATGACCTGGAAGCTGGCGCGGTTGAGGACGAAGCGCCCGAAGACCGTCGACCCGCCCCAGAAGGCCGCCGCGCCGAGCGCGAGCAGCACGCCACGTGCGTTGGCGCCACCGGAGAGGCCCGTCGGGACCAGGTCCGGGAACGACACGAGATAGGCCCCGCCCATCGCGATGGCGGCCCAGGTCCAGAAGCGCCGTGACGGCCGTTCGCCGAGCAGCGCGGACGCGAGCGTGATCGCGATGAGCGGCTGGAGCTTCTGCAGCAGCACCGCGACGGTCGGGTTGACGTAGTGGAAGCTTTCCGTGAAGAGCACGGTCGCCGACGCGGACCCGCCGAAGCCCACAAAGACCACCGCGAGCCATTCCTGCCGGCGAAGCCCCCGGAGTTCCGCCAGCCGGGGCAGCAGCAGCGGCAGGACGCACAGGCTCACCAGCAGGTGCTCCAGCAGCACGATCACGGTCGACGAGAGGTCCGCCGTGAGGAGCTTCCGGAACGGCGCGTCGAGCGCCCAGAGCATGGCGGACAGGGTCACGAGCCACGGCCCCAGCCTGTCCTGGAGCCGGAGGCGTGCATCGGGTGGGTTCGCCACGGTACAGTATCCGTCGAACCGGCCGGAGGAGCCTCCCGCGTTGGGGGGATGCACGCGTCGGCCGGCCGGCCCAGGAGCTATGAGCACCAGAATCGTCATCACAGGGGCCAACAGCGCGGTCGGGCAGGCCATCCTGCGCCGCGCGGCCCGGCATCCGGACCTCGTGCTGGTGGCCGCCGTCCGATCGGAACGCGCGATGAAGGATCTCCCGCCGCTGCCGCCCGATCAGCGCGCGCGCATCGGCTACGACGACCCGGCCAGCCTCCAGGCTGCGTTCACGGGGGCGGACGCCGTCGTCCACCTCGCCGGGACCCTCATCGAGAGGCCCGGTTCCACCTACGAGTCGGCCAACGTGCAGACGACGGACGCCGTCGTGGCCGCGGCCCGCGCGAGCGGCGTCGGCAAACTCGTGCTGGTCAGTGCCATCGGCGCCGATCCGCGCTCGCCCAACCGGTACTTCAGAACGAAGGGGCAGGCCGAGGACCTCGTCCGGAGAAGCGGACTCGCCCACACGATCCTGCGGGCGCCGCTGCTGCTGGGGCCCGGCACGGAGGGCACGGCCGCCGTGGAGCGGCACCTGAGCAAGCCGACGGCCACGTTGCCCGGCGGCGGCGCCAACTGGCAGCAGCCTCTTCACGTCGACGATCTGGCGCGCGCCGCGCTGGTGGCGTCGGGCCGCGCCGTGGCCGCTGACGCGACACTGGACGTCGTCGGGCCGGAGCCGGTTCGCGAGCGTGAGATCATCGAGCGCACGGCGGCCGTGACCGGTCGCGCCGTAGCGATCAAGTCTATCCCCGTGGGTCTGCTCCGCGTCGTCCTGCGGGTCCAGGGGCTCTTCAGAAAGGGCGGATTTTCCGCAGACGTGCTCGACGTGATTACCGCCGACACGAAGATGGATCCGTCACCAGCCATGCAGGCGCTGGGGTTCCCGTTGACCGGGCTCGACACGATGATCGGGCACGGACACCAGCCTGCGCACCGAGGATGATTTCGTGACCCAGACACCACCCGCGGCTGCCGCCGCCTCCGCGCGCCCCTCGGCGCCACTCTGGCAGAAGCTGCTGCCGTTCGCGATCACCGCCGTGTGCCTGGTGATCCTCTATTCCCGTCTCGAAGGTGCCGCCGCCCGCCAGGGCATGGGCCTCGTGCCGTACCTCGCCGAGATCTTCGCGCGGGTGAGCTGGTTCCGCTGGCTCGGGCTGATGATTCCGTACTGCATCCTCTTCTTCCTGATCGACACGCTGGTCCTCTGGAAGGTGGTGAACTGGTTCAATACGCGCATCGGCTACGCGGAACTGATCCCGGTGCGCGGCGCCGCCTACATCCTGTCGATCGTCAACGAACAGGTCAGCAAGGGAGCGGTCGGCCTCTATCTGAACCGCCGGGCGAATGTCCCGGGCTGGGAAGTCGGCTCGAGCATGCTCTTCATCATGGTGTGCGAGATCTATTACCTGCTGATCTGGGCCACCATCGGCGTCTTCGCGCAGTGGGACAAGTTCCCGGAGGTCTTCCACGCGATCCCGTCGATCGCGGCGGGCGGCGTGATCGTCTTCACGCTCTCGCATCTGTACTTCTCGGGCCGGATCGCCAAGGGGCTGACGCTCCGGGAGAAGCCCATCTTCCACGCGTTCCGGAAGGCGACGGTGGCGAACTACCTGTCGGTCGTGCTGATGCGCTCGCCGGCCCTGGTGTCGGCCGCCGTGGTCTATACGCTGGCGCTCCGGCTGTTCGGCGTTGAGGCGAACTTCGGCGAGATGCTGGGCTACCTGCCCGTCATCTTCTTCGGCGCGGCGACGCCGGGACCGATGCGGTCAGTGGCGATCCTGCTCTGGGTGCTGCTGTTCCCGAACAACCCCGGCGAGATGACGGCCTTCGGGTTCGTGCAGCACAACTTCTTCATCCTCTTCAACGCCGCGATGGGGCTCATCTTCATCAAGCGGGCGACCGCGGACCTGTTCGGCCCGTCGTCAGAGGCGAAGGCCTGACGGGATGACGGGCCGGCGGGTGCCTGCTTCGTCCGGTCGCGAAGGGCCTGCACGTCCCTGGCGCCATTGTCGCGCCCACCTCGTCGCCTCCATCAACGACATCATCGCGGCCCGCTGACGGCGCGATGACGTCCGGCTCAGTGCCGGAACCGCCGCCAGTCGATGCCGTGTTTGTCGACCTGGTAGTTCAGAATCCGCCTGGTCGTACTGAGCAGCCGCGCCGCCTTGGCGCGGTTGCCTTTCGTGGTCTTCAGCGCGTCCTGCAGCAGGTCCCGCTCGTACGCCGCCAGCGCATCCTTCAGTGACAGCCGCATCGTGGTGCCGGAGGCCTCGGCCGTTTGCAGGGATGGCGGCAGATGGTGCGCGTGCAGCACCTGCCCGTCGCAGACGAGGACGGCGCGCTCGATGGCGTTCTCCATCTCGCGGACGTTGCCGGGCCAGTGATAGCTGGTGAGCATGTCGATGGCCGGCGTGGAGATCCGGCGGATGCTCTTGCCCTGCTCCCGCGAGAACTTTTCCAGGAAGTGGTCGGCCAGCAGCAGCAGGTCGGACTTCCGATCCCGCAGCGGCGGTACGAAGATCGAGAACACGTTGAGCCGGTAGTAGAGGTCCTCGCGGAAGCTTCCGCTCGCGATCATCTGCTCCATGTCCCGGTGCGTGGCCGCGACGAGCCGCACGTTTGCACGGATGGTCTCCGTGCCGCCAAGCCGCTCGAACTCCTTCTCCTGGAGGACGCGCAGCAGCTTCACCTGCGTCGCCGGGTTGATGTCGCCAATCTCGTCGAGGAACAGCGTGCCGCCCTCCGCGGCCTCGAAGCGGCCCTTGCGGCGTTCGCGCGCGCCGGTGAACGCACCCTTCTCGTGGCCGAAGAGCTCGGCTTCGATCAGCGTGTCCGGCAGGGCGGCGCAGCTCACCTTGATGAACGGTTTGTTGGCGCGCAGCGAGTTGTAGTGCAGCGCGTGGGCGATAAGCTCCTTGCCGGTCCCTGACTCGCCGCGGATCAGCACGGTCGTGTTGGTCCTGGCGACCTGCGCGATCTGCTCGCAGACCTGGCGCATCGGACCGCTGGTCCCGAGGATGTTCGAGAAGTCGTAGCGCTCCTTCAGCTCCTGCCGCAGGTGGTCGTTTTCGTCGAGCAGCCGCTGCCGCTCGGCTTCGACCAGGCGCTGGACCTTGATGGCCTGCGAGACCATCGCGGCCACGACGCCGAGAAACTTCGCGTAGCGCTCGTAGTCCCGGTCCACCTTGTAGCGCAGGTCGACGCCCAGGGCGCCGATGGCCTTCCGGTTGAGCATGATCGGCACGCAGATGTAGCTGAGTTCCTGGCGGGCGAGCTCGGGACGGTCGGCCGCCCGGTTGAGGAACAACGGCTCCCGGCTCACGCGCTGCACGACGATGGGGCGGCCCGTCTGGACGACGCGGCCCGTGATGCCTTCGCCGACGGCGTAGCGCGCGCGTGTGCCCGCCTTGATCAGTCCGTCGGTCGCCTCGACGTGGAGGTCACGCGTATCCTCGTCGATGAGCGCGATCATCCCGCGCACCGCGCCGTGGTGCTTGCCAAGGATCTCGAGCACGCTGTGCAGCGCGGCCTTCAGGTCCAGCGTCGACGACAGCGCACGGCTGACGTCGAGCAACGTCGAGAGCCGGCGGACTTCGCTGGTGGTGACGTCGCCGGCGCGTTCCGAAACGGCCATGCGAACATTATCGTCCGTTCAGCTCCCTGGCGGGCCAGGAATGTCCGGACGTGGCGTCTCAGCCGAGGACCGCGCCGGCGACGGCAGCCAGGTCCTCGAGGCCGTGCACGTCGGCCGGACGCCGCGGAACCCGGACCCGGGAGTACTGCGCGAAGAGCCGGTCGATGCGCGCCAGGTGCGCCCGTTCCTGCTCCCGGCGGGCCTCGATGAAGGCGCCGGTTGCGGACTCCGGGATGACCTGGTTCACGATGAGTCCCGCTACTGCGACGCCGGCCGCCTGCAGCTGCTCGAGCGCCCGCGCGGTCTCGTCGATCGGCAGCTTCTCCGGGATCAGCACGAAGACGAACGCCGCCGCGGGGCCCGTCAGCCGGTCGTGAAAGAGCCGGAGGCGCGTGATGCGCTCCTCGAGCGTCGCGATGATCGGGTCGGCGTCCAGGCGGTCCTCGGGCAGCATCGCGCGGCGCGACGCCGCCAGCGCGTGGAGCCACGTACCCATCGCGTCCGGCATCCTGAGGAGCGGCAGGGTGTGGCCGGTCGGGGCGGTGTCGAAGACGACCAGGTCGAAGTGGTCCGCCCGATCCGCGACGAGCCGGGACAGGCGGTCGAACAGGGCGGCGTCCTCGATGCCGGGCATCGCGCCCGCGAGATCGATCTGGGCCATCGCCTTCGTCGCGCCCTCCCCGAAGAGCGCGGTGGCACGGGCCTTGACGTCCGCGATGTACTCGCGGGCCTCCGCCACCGGGTCGATCTCCATCGCGGTCAGCCCCGGCGCGACGAGCGCCTCCGTTGACGGGATCGCGATGCCCAGCGCATCGGACGTTGAATGGGCCGGGTCGGTGGAGACCAGCAGCACGCGGCGGCCCAGCCGGCTGGCCGCCAGCGCGACGGCCGCAGCGCAGGTCGTCTTGCCCACGCCGCCTTTGCCGCCGAAGAAGATGATGTGATGGTCGAGCAGGCCTGGCACGCGGCCCTCAGCAGCAGCCCATCGAGTCGAGCGGGGAGTGCGGCATGCCCATGCGGCGGTGCCAGTGGTGGAATTCGTCGAGCAGCAGCGGATACATGTCGAGCAGATAGAGCGTGGCGGGGTTCGGCACGCCCATCAGCTCCAGGTAGCAGAGCAGCATGAAGAGGTCGTGCAGCGCGAGCTCCTGCTTCCGGAACTCGCGCTCGTACTTTCCGAATGCGGCGCCGTGAAAGAAGTCTCCCGCGTTGCGGCGGATCTCAGCCCATTCCACGCACCAAGGATACTGCGTGCCCCGTACAGACGCAGGGCCGGTCCACCCGACGGTGGCCGGCCCTGCCTGATGGTCGGTCCGGTGCCCGGACCTAGGACGCCGGCTTCGGAGCGGGCGGGAGGGTGAACTCCTGGCTCGGTCCCCAGATGATGTCGCCCTTGGCGGCTGTCCGGTCGTCCGTGTGGGTGACGTTGGCCGGCCGCTTGATCGCGGGCTTCGCCCAGGTGACGTTCGACCCGCTGAAGTTCGGCGCCCCCTTGCCCTGCAGCGTGATCGTCACGGACGTCTTCTCACCGGCCGGGATGTTCTTGATCTTCCACTGCGCCATGGTGACGGTTGCCTTGACGACGTTCGGCTTCGGGTTCATCGCGCGGAACGGCGAGAGCTGGCCCGGGTTGGTGACCGTCTCGACGCCAGGCTTGGCACCCAGGTACTGACCGCCGGAGCCGGAGACCGCCGTGAAACCCTCGGGCACCACGAGCGAGACGAGCACGTCCTCAGCGGGGAGGCCCGTGCCCTTGTGTCCCCGGTTGTCAAGCGTCAGCGTGTAGGTGAGCTTGTCCCCATCCTGCGTCGCAGGCGACATGGAGGCGAACAGCAGCGTCCGGAAGCCCGCCGTCTCCATGTAATTCCAGATTTCACGCGCGATCGACTCGTTCAGACGCTCCTTGTTGAAGAGTCCCATCTGCGTCGGACCCTTCTCGTAAATGACCTTCTTGAACTCCTCGAAGCCGAAGGCCTTTACCTTCTCGCCGATGTCGCGGCGCGGATGGCCGATCTCCGGGCCGTGGCACTGACCGCACCCGAACTGGATCTGGAGTTGTTGTCCGAGCGGCGCGTTCGCCGGCGCGGCGGCTACGCTCCAGGTGGCCGGCTCCGGTGCGGGGGGAAGGCTCTTCAGGTAGGCGTAGATGTTCGCGAGACCCTCATCGTTGATGTTCGGGTACTTCGGCATCACGCCCCACGGCTGCTGCACCGCTCGCTTGAACTGCTCGAAGGTGAGGCCGCGGCCGCCGGCCAGGCCAGGCCCGAAACTGCCCTGCGCCTGCAGCCCATGGCACAGCATGCACAGCCCGCTGCCGCCCTGTCCGGAGAACATGGCGCGTCCCTTCTGGGGATCGCCCTGTGGGGTCTGAGCCTGAGCGGCCGCCGTCGTCAGCAGCAATGCCGCGCACGCAATGAAAGCAATCTTTCGCATGAAACCATGACTCCTTTGTGCGAAGTGAACGTCGCCTAACTCTTTGACATCACAGGAATTGGCGCCGTAGGATAACACACCGATTCCGCGAGATCCCGTAGCCGCATGCCGGTTCCCCGCCTGATAGCTGCCGCACTGATTCTACTGACGGCACTGGCCGTTCGCACCCGTGCGGCGCAGCCCTCTCCGGATGAGCTGATGGCCCGTGCCGACGCGGCGCTGCTGGCCGGCCGTGTCGACGAGGCGGTGAAAGGGTTCGACGCGCTGGCCGCCTCGCGGCCGGCGCAGATGCCGTACCTCTGGCAGCGCGGCATCGCGCTCTTCTATGCCGGCCGATACACGGACTGCCGGCGCCAGTTCGAATCCCACCGCCACGTGAACCCCGATGACGTCGAGAACGCCGCGTGGCACTTCCTGTGTGCCGCGCATGAAACGTCGTTCGCGGCGGCGCGCCGGGGGCTCCTGCCGGTCGGGCCCGATCGGCGAAGTCCGATGCGCGAGGTGTACGAGATGTTCCGCGGCACGATGACGCCGGAGGAGGTCCTGGACGCCGGCAGCGGCAGCGTGTCCGGCCGCTTCTACGGCGCGCTGTACGTCGCGTTGTTCTACGACGCGCAGGGGGACCGGGCGCGCGCGCGGTCGCACATGGACACGGCCGCCCGCGAGGAGTTCAGCCGCGTGGGCGGATACATGCACGCCGTTGCGGTGCTGCATGCGAGGACACGCCGATGACGCGCGTGGGACTGGAGCAGGGCGGCGCCCGCTGCCGCGGCGGCACGCCGGGCCGCGCGGTCGTCACCCCTGCCGGAACACGTCCGGCAGCCCGGGTTTCGTGTCGCGCAGGATCTCGATGATCGCCTGACGGTCGGCCGCGGAGAGCCTGCGGTAGGCCGGGTCGGCGTCCTTCCCCGAGAGCACCGTCCACAGGCGCTCGTAGACCAGCGTCTTCGCGCGCGCCGGCAGCGCGTCGAACGCGGGCGCGTAGATCAGATAGCTGCACGGATACTTCATCAGCCGTTTCGTCAGGTCGAATTCGCGCAGCGAACGCCCCTTCGCATCCTTCGGACCCTGCGCCGCGAACGCGTCCGCGAAGCCGGAGCCGCCCTGCACCTTCGCCGGCAGCGGGACTTCATCGATGAACAGCAGGTGGTCCACCAGTTCCGCAGCCGTCGCCGCGACCGGGTCACGGTCCGCCTGCAGCGATGCCTGCTTCACGGGCGCGGGCGGGTGCAGCCGCTCCCAGTCCTGCACGCGCGTCTCCCAGTTGAGGCGCGTGATCAGGTTCGTCATGTACGTCTGATGGTTGAAGACCAGCAGCGCGACGACATCGCTGTGGCCGGTCAGGTAGGCGGTCGTGTCGACGGCCCCGCTGACCGTGCTCAGCTTCGGCGCGACGGCCGCGCGCACGCCGCCCTTCTTCACGTGGTAGACGGGGACGTTGCCGAGATGCCGCGGCGGCACGGCCGCGCCCGTGACGAACCATCCCCCCCAGCGGTCCTCGTACGGCGTGCGCTGATCCACGGCCCAGCCCTGGGCGTACTCGTTGGGGTCGTCCGAGAGGGGCAGCATGCTCATGGTCAGCATGCCCGCGATGCCGCTGGTCAGGTTGCCCTCATGGCACTCGAGGCACCGCTGCACGCGGCTGAAGTGGGGGCGCTCGGCCGCCTTCTGATCCACCTGGTAGAACTGCACGCCCTGCTGGGGGTCCCAGGCGGCCAGTTCCAGCGTGTCGGCGCCCTGCACCCAGCCGACCGACGCCGTGTCGTTGAAGTAGAGCGCCCGCGGCGTCTTCTGCGTGATGTGTTCCGACTGGAGGCTCGTCTCCGAGAAGACCAGCATCTGGGATTCGACCGGGATCTTCAGCGCCCGCAGCACGGACTTCAGATAGCCCTGTCCGGCCTCGAACGTCAGCGGCGACTC
>JBFXBH010000041.1:0-19608 GCA_050183355.1 Vicinamibacterales bacterium
GACACGCAGGATGTCCTCGCAGATGCTCGCCGCCTCCGCCGGTTCGTTCAGCAGGCGGTAGCGCTCGGCCTTGGCCAGCGCGGACGGGATCGCCGTGGGGGAGAGCGGTTTGAGCGTGAACATCGGGACCTCCTCGCGCCGTCGGCCGCCGGGCCGGCTCAGGACTGGAACACGCGCAGCAACCGCATCACGGGGTCGTAGAAGCGATCGACGACCCGCTCCTTGAGCGGGATGATCGCGTTGTCCGTGATGTGGATGTGCTCCGGGCACACCTTCGTGCAGCACTTCGTGATGTTGCAGTAGCCGATGCCGTTCTGCTGCTTCAGATCCGGCACGCGGTCGTCCGTGTCGAGCGGGTGCATCTCGAGCGCGGCGGTGTAGGTGAAGAACCGCGGCCCGATGAACGCGTCGTGCTTGTCGTGGTCGCGCAATACGTGACAGACGTCCTGGCACAGGAAGCACTCGATGCACTTCCGGAACTCCTGCACGCGGTCGATGTCCTGCTGCGCCATCCGCCACGTGCCGTCGGGCGCGTCCGCCGGCCGCGGCCGGAACTTCCGCAGCCCCTGCTTGACGCGGTAGTTCCACGAGACGTCCGTGACGAGGTCCTTGATGAGCGGGAAGGTGCGCATCGGCTCAACGGTGACCGGCTGCGTGAGGTCGAGCGAGTTCAGGCGGCTCATGCACATCAGCCGCGGCTTGCCGTTGATTTCGGCCGAGCACGACCCGCACTTGCCGGCCTTGCAGTTCCAGCGGCACGCGAGGTCCGGCGCCTGGTCGGCCTGGATGCGGTGCACGGCGTCGAGCACCACCATCCCGTCGGAGATCTCCGTCGTGTAGTCCTTGAAGCCGCCCGCGCCGCCGGGCTCGCTGCGCCAGATACGGAAGGTCGCGTTCACTGCTTCTGCTCCTCGATGACCTGCTTCAGCTCGGCCGGCATCTCCGGCAGCGGGATGCGCGACACGCGCATGGCGCCGTCGGCGCCGCGCGCCGTGCAGACGTTGAACGTCGCGAACTCGTCGCGCTTCTCGGGGAAGTCCTCGCGGAAGTGCCCGCCGCGGCTCTCCTTCCGCTCGATGGCGGATCGCGCGATCGCCTCCGAGACGTCGAGCAGGTTGCGCAGGTCGAGCGACGTGTGCCACCCGGCGTTGTACTCGCGGTGGCCGTCGATGCCGGCTCTGGCCGCGCGGTCCCGGTAGGCCGCCAGCCTCGAGACGGCCTCGACCATCTCCGACTCCGTGCGGACGATGCCGACCAGCGCCTGCATCGTCTCCTGCAGGTCCTGCATCACCTTGTAGGGGTTCTCGCCGGCCGCGCCGCGATCGAACGGCGCGAGCGACGCCTGGATCGACGCCTGGACCCGGCCGTCGTCCACCCGTGCCGGCGACGCGCTCCGGGCGTGCTGCGCGGCGTACTCGCCGGCGCGCTTGCCGAACACGATCAGGTCCGAGAGCGAGTTGCCGCCGAGGCGGTTCGCACCGTTGATGCCGGCCGCGCACTCGCCGGCCGCGAAGAGGCCCGGGATCGTCGTCTCCTGCGTGTCGGCGTTCACGCGGATGCCGCCCATGATGTAGTGCGTGGTCGGCCCGACTTCCATCGGCTCCTTCGTGATGTCGAGGTCCGCCAGCTCCTTGAACTGGTGGTACATGCTCGGCAGCTTCCGCTTGATGTGCTCCTCGGCGTTGCCGATCTTCTCCTTGATCCACGCGATGTCGAGGAACACGCCGCCGTGCGGAGATCCGCGCCCGGCCTTCACTTCGCGGTTGATGCAGCGGGCCACGTGGTCGCGCGTGAGCAGCTCCGGTGGACGCCGGGCCGACTTGTCGCCCTGTGTGTAGCGCCAGCCCTCTTCCGGGTCCGATGCCGTCTGCGGCTTGTAGTTGTCGGGGATGTCGTCGAACATGAAGCGGCGGCCTTCGCTGTTGCGCAGCACGCCGCCCTCGCCGCGGACGCCCTCGGTCACGAGGATGCCGCGCACGCTGGGCGGCCACACCATGCCGGTCGGGTGAAACTGGATGAACTCCATGTCGATCAGTTCCGCGCCGGCCCGGTACGCGAGCGCGTGGCCGTCGCCCGTGCCCTCCCAGCTGTTGCTGGTGATCTTGTAGGCGCGCCCCACGCCGCCGGTGGCCATGACGATGGCCTTCGCCGCGAACACGTGGAAGCGGCCCCTCTCGCGGTCGTAGGCGAGCACGCCCGCGGCCCGGCCGTCATCGAGGATCAGGTCGATGACCGTGTGCTCCATGTGCACGGTCACGCCGAGGTGGATCGTGTGGTCCTGGAGGGTGCGGATCAGCTCGAGGCCCGTGCGGTCGCCCACGTGCGCGAGGCGGGGATAGCGGTGGCCGCCGAAGTTGCGCTGCAGGATGCGGCCGTCCGGCGTGCGGTCGAAGACCGCGCCCCACGCCTCAAGCTCCCGGACACGGTCCGGTGCCTCCCTGGCGTGCAGCTCCGCCATGCGCCAGTTGTTGACGTACTGCCCGCCGCGCATCGTGTCGGCGAAATGCACCTTCCAGTTGTCGCGGTCGTCCACGTTGGCCATCGCGGCGGCCATGCCGCCTTCGGCCATCACCGTGTGCGCCTTGCCGAGCAGCGATTTGCAGATCAGCCCCACCGAGACGCCGCTGCCCGCGGCCTCGATCGCGGCGCGCAGCCCGGCGCCGCCGGCGCCGATGATCAGGACATCGTACGAGTAGGTGGCCGGGGTCCCCATGGTCAGAACAACCTCACGTCCGTGAGGATGCCCATCGAGCAGAGCCGGATGTAGACGTCCGACGACATGACCGACGCCAGGCTGCACCAGGCGAAGAGCTGGTGGCGGCCGTTGAGCCCACTGACGCACGCGTAGGCCATGCTGCAGCCCTGCGACTTCGAGATCTCGTCACGCCGTCCGCCGACGACGTGCCGCAGCACATGACAGCCCCAGGTGTAGCCGGCGAGCAGGACGACGTTCACCGCCAGAATGAGCGTGCCGACGCCGACGCCGAAGGTCTTCACGCCCGTCGCCGGATCGGTGAACCACATCGCCAGCCACACGTCCCAGGCCAGCAACGCGATGAACACGAGCGCCACCCACATGAAGTAGCGATGCACGTTCTGGAGGATCAGCGGGAAGGAATGCTCGCCCCAGTAGGTCTTGCGGGGCTCACCCACCGCGCACGCCACCGGGTCCGCCCAGAACGACTTGTAGTAGGCGCCGCGGTAGTAGTAGCAGGTGAAGCGGAACAGCGCCGGGAACGGCAGGATCAGCAGTGCCGGCGAGAACGGGATCGCCGTGGGCCACGCGTCGGGTCTGGGCCCGAACCACGCGTGCGGGGAATCCCCGAAGAGCTCAGGCGAGTAGAACGGGGAGAGATACGGCCCGTACGTGTAGTGCTCGCCCTGGAGTGCCGCCCAGGTCACGTACGCGAGGAACACCGAAAGGCCGACGAATACCGCGAGCGGAGCCACCCACCATGCGTCGCGACGGGACGTGGTCCCGAAGCCACGGTGGACGGCGGTCACCGGAATCACCTGCATGAGGCCGCCTCCGAACGCCACCGAACGCCAACGAACGCGCCGAACGTACCGAACGCCGCCGAACGCCGAATGCCGCCGAACCGGGGAAGGCGGCGCCACCTTAACACAGTTGGCACGGGCGCCCGCCGATCTTCCTTCCGCCCGGCGGCCGGAGCGCCGGGTGGCTCTGGAGCGTCGAACTGCGACAGAACACCGCGCCGGCCGGCCTTACGATATGCGCCCAGTCACCGAGGTGTCGTCATGCGCACACGTCTCGACCGCCGATTCGTCCTCCCGATCCTGCTGTTCCTGGCCGCGCTGTTGGCACTTCCGCGCGCCGTCGACCTGGACGCGGCCGGCGGCGTCCCGCAGTTCGAGTGGGATCCGACGTTTCCGAAAGTGCCGCCGGGTCAGATGCTCGGCGCCGTGATCGGCGTCCACGTCGACGCGAAGGATCACGTCTGGATCGTGCATCGATCGCTCGGCACCGGCACCGGATCGCTGACGGCCTTCCAGCGTGCCGCGGAGTTCACGCCGCCGCGCGCCGAGTGTTGTGTCCCGGCCCCACCGGTCATCGAGTTCGATCAGGCCGGCCGCGTCGTGTCGTCATGGGGAGGTCCCGGGAGCGGGTATCAGTGGCCGTCCGGTGAGCACGGCATCTTCGTCGATCACCAGGACAACGTCTGGATCGGCTCGAACGGCCAGGGCCGCAGGAATGGCCCACCCGGAGCGGTTGCCTCCGCCGGCGCCGAGCAGACCGACACGCACATCCTCAAGTTCACGCGCGCCGGCAAGTTCCTGCTCCAGATCGGCACCCAGAACGAACACGGCGGCAATGCCGACACGAAGAACATGCTGCAACCGACGGGCATCTTCGTGGACCCGTCGAACAACGAGGTGTACGTGTCCGACGGCGAGCACGGCAACCACCGGCGCATCATCGTGTTCGATGGAACCACGGGCGCGTACCGCCGGATGTGGGGTGCCTACGGCAACAAGCCGGAGGACGCAGATCTGGGTGACTACAAGCCGGATGAGCCCCCGGCGAAGCAGTTCCGCTATCCCCACGGTGTGGAGCTCTCGAAAGACGGTCTCGTCTACGTCGCCGATCGCTCGAACAACCGCGTGCAGGTCTTCCGGAAGGACGGCACCTTCGTGAAGGAAGCGATCATCGCACCGCGCACGGCCTATCCGGGCTCGGTGGACGACATCGCCTTCTCCCCCGACGCGCAACAGCGCTTCATGTACGTCGCCGACAACATGAACAAGCGCGTCTGGATTCTGGAGCGGCAGTCGCTGGCGATTCTCGGGCGGTTCGGCGAGGGCGGCAACCACGGCGGGCAGTTCAACATGCCGCACAGCATCGCCACGGACAGCCGCGGCAACATCTACGTGGGCGAGACGCTCGAGGGCAAGCGCATCCAGCGCTTCCTCTTCAAGGGCGTGAAGTAGGGACGTCCAGGCCCACGGCGCGCATCAGCGCGAGCGCGTTGCTGCGCGTCACCGGTCCGGGGCGCATGCGGTCGTCGAACCTGACCCGGTCGCCATCGAACGTGTCCTCCGTCGTGGCGCCATCGGGCGCGCGACCTGGAAGGCGCGCATGAGCTTGCCGCGCACCGCGGTCCGGGTAAGCTGGCGCCCGGTCACATCACGGGGAGGTCATCGATGGCGTTGACGAAGAATATGGGGACGGTGGACCGCGTGGCTCGCGTGGCGCTGGCGGTCGTCGTGGCAGGCCTCTACGCGAACGGCACGCTCGCCGGTCCGGTCGCCGCAGTGCTCGGCGTGCTCGCCGTCGTGTTCGTAGTGACGAGCCTCGTCAGCTTCTGTCCGCTCTATCTGCCGTTCGGGCTCTCGACGCGCAAGTAGCGTTCAGTCGACGGGCACGTCCAGCCCGACGGCGCGCATCAGCGCGAGGGCGTTGCTGCGCGTCACCGGGCCGGGGCGCATCCGGTAGTCGAACCGGATCGCCCCGCCATCGAACGTGTCTTCGAAGTGGACGTTGACCGCGCGCGCACCCAGCTCGTTCGCGATGGCCGTGAGCGCGAGGTCGTGCGTCGTCACCAAGCCGATGGCGCCGCGATCGATGAGCGCGCGCAGCACGCCGGTCCCGCCGGCCAGCCGGTCGTGCGAATTGGTGCCGTGCAGCAGCTCGTCGAGCAGGAAGAGCAGCGGCGGCCGGCCCGCAGCGAGGTCGGCCAGTTGACGGAGCCGCGTGATCTCCGCGAAGAACCGCGACCGGCCGTCCTGCAGCGAATCCTGCACGCGGAGCGTCGCGCCGACGGACAGCGGCGTCAGCCGCAGGGAGGTGGCGCGCACGGGCCCGCCGGCGTACGCGAGGACGGCGTTGATGCCGACCGAGCGCAGCAGTGTGCTCTTGCCCGACATGTTCGAGCCGCTGACGATCAGCAGGCTGACAGCGTGCCCGGCCTGGTCGTCGTGGCCGAGGCGGACATCGTTCCGCACCATCTGCGCCGCCGGCAGCAGCGGATGGCCCAGCCCTTCGGCGTCGAAGCGCGGTGCGCCGCCGCTGATCGCCGGGAAGGCGTCTTCCGGACGTTCCCAGGCCCGCGTCGCGAGCGACGAGATCGCCTCGACGTCGCCGACGGCGCGCAGCCAGGCCACGACCCGCTGGCCGTACTTGGCTCGCCACCGCTCGACGGCGAACGCCAGATGCGGTCCCCACAGCAGAAACGCCGCGACGAACGCGAAGATCGCGTTGTGTTGCCAGTCGTGGCGGTCGCTGAGCCGCTGCAGGTGACGGATCGCCCGCGCCGCGCCGCCGCCCGTCGTGACCGGAGCGGTGCACCGGACGAGCCACGGCGCCTGGAACGTGGTGGCCTCGATGTGCGCGAGCGCGTGGGCCAGCACGTGCAGGTCGCGGACGGGTTGCCCGGAGCCGTGGAGCACCGTGGTGGCGTCCTTGCCTGCCATCGCGCTGAAGACCGCCACCAGCAGGACGGCCACGCCGATCGGCCAGCCGGGTCCGCCGGCCAGCCACAGTGCCGCCGTGCCGACGGACGTCGCCGTGATGACGGCGGCCGCGGGCTGCCAGAGCGCGTGCGTGAAGCGCGGCGGCGCGGTGGCCCAGGCCGTCAGCGCCTCCGTCATGACGGTCGCGCGGACGTCCGTGCCGGCCAGCGCGAGGGCCTCGCGGAAGTCGAGCCGCGGCGCCAGCTCCCGCACGGCGTCCTGCCGCGCCGCAATCTCCGCGGGAGATGCGGGCGCCAGGAGCCACGCGGCCAGCGTCTCCTCGCCGGCCCGCGTGCGCGCAACTGACAACAGCTCGAAGAGCGAGCCCGTGCCGAAGAGGTCCAGGTCTTCCGCGTACGGGTGGTCCGGGGTGCGGAAGCGGTCACCGGACTCGCCTCCCCCCTGCCACCGGTCCTCGAGCCTCGCGAGGCCGCGCTCGTAGAACGCGATCGCCCGCCCGGTCTCGTCCTTCGCCGTGATGACGGCCGCATGGCGCCGCACCAGCGCCAGAAACGCGATGACCGGCACGACGACGGCGCCGGTGTGCACCGCCCATGCGGAGAGCGCCAGCCACGCGAGAAGGACACCGGTGCCAAAGACCGCGAGCCGCGCATACGCGAGCCGGCGGTCGGCGGCGTCGAGCCGGGAGAGCGCGGTCCGGCGGCCGTCCAGCCGCGCCGTGTATTCCTCGAACGCAGAGGGCACGGCTCATGGTAGTCCGCTCGACGAGGCGAATTTACCGTGCGCTGACATCCACGTCGCGCCACCCCCATAGAGTCGGCCCCATGAAGCGACTCCTGATCGGTACCGCCCTGGCCCTCCTGCTGTTCGCCGTGGCGGCCAGCTACCCGCAGGCTCAGCCGGCGGTCTTCATCAACGAGATTCACTACGACAATACCGGGACCGACGCCGGTGAGTTCATCGAGATTGCCGGACCGGCCGGCACGGATCTGTCGGGCTATTCGCTCGTGCTCTACAACGGGGCGAACGGGCAGACCTACGACACGGATGCGCTGTCGGGTACGATCCCGGACCAGCAGAACGGCTTCGGCACCGTCAGCCTCGCGTATCCGGTCAACGGGATCCAGAACGGGGCGCCTGACGGTGTGGCGCTGGTGCAGGGCGCGACGGTTCTCCAGTTCCTGTCCTACGAAGGTCCGTTCACCGCGACCAACGGTCCGGCGGCGGGTCTGACGAGCACCGACATCGGCGTCGCCGAGAACGGCAGCGAGCCGGTCGGTCTGTCGCTGCGGTTGACCGGCACCGGCGCGACCTACACCGACTTCGCGTGGGCGGGACCCTCCGCCCAGTCACCCGGCGCGGTCAATGCCGGCCAGACCTTCTCCGGCGCCGCGGGTGCGACGCTCACGATCAGCGACGTCTCGATCACGGAAGGCGACCTGGGTTCGGCTGACGCGGTGTTCACGGTCACCGTGAACGGCGCGCATACGGGCGTCACGTTCGACATCGCGACGGCGGACGGCAACGGCGTCAACCCCGCGACGGTCGGGAACGGCGACTACTCGTCGGCAAGCGCCGACGGCGTTGCGCTTCCACCCGGCACCACCACCTACCTGTTCGCCGTCCCCGTGCACGGCGACTCCGGGTTCGAAGCGGACGAGCAGTTCCGCGTCGTCGTCAGCAACGTGTCGGGCGCGTCGCTGGCTGACGGCGAGGGCATCGGCACGATCGTCAACGACGATGCTGCGCCGCCCGTGCCGTCTGACGTCGTGATCAGCCAGGTGTACGGCGGTGGCGGCAACGCGGGTGCCACCTACACCAACGACTTCATCGAGCTGTTCAATCGTGGCAACGCCGCCGTCAGCGTGGACGGCTGGTCCGTCCAGTACGTCTCGGCGGCCGGCACCGGCACCTGGAGCGTGACGCCGCTTGCCGGCGCCATCCCCCCGGGCGGGTACTACCTGGTGCAGCAGGCAGCCGGCGCGGGCGGCACGACGCCGCTTCCCGCGCCCGACGCCGTGGGCACGATCGCGCTGGCGGCCGGCTCCGGCAAGGTGGCGCTGGTCGGCAGCACGACGGCACTGACCGGCGCGTGTCCGGCCGCCGCCGCCCGTAAGGACCTCGTCGGCTACGGCGCCGCAAGCTGCTTCGAGGGCGCGGGTCCCTCGTCCGCGCTGAGCAACACCACGGCGACCCTGCGCAAGCGTGGCGGCTGTTACGACTCGGACAACAACGCCGTCGACTTCGGCGCCGCCGCTCCCGCACCACGCAACTCGGCCACCGCACTTCGGAGCTGCACGCCGGTTCCGGCGACCATCTCCCAGATTCAGGGCAGCGGCGCCGCCTCGCCCCTCGCCGGCCAGGACGTCACCACGAGCGGCGTCGTGACCGGCATCAAGTCGAACGGCTTCTTCCTGCAGACCCCGGACGGCGCCGATGACGGCGACCCCGCCACCTCCGAAGGCGTCTTCGTCTTCACCAGCGCCCAGCCGGCGCTCGCGGCGGGGCAGGCGGTGGCCGTTCGTGGCACGGCCGGTGAGTTCTTCTCGCTGACGCAGATCGAGGCGTCGCTCCCGGGCGATATCGATGTGCCGGTGCCTGGTGTGCTGCCCGCGCCGGTGACGCTGACGCCGGCCATCCTGAATCCCGCCGGCACGCCGGACCAGATGGAGCGCTTCGAGGGCATGCGGATGTTCGCGGCGTCGCTCACGTCCGTCGCGCCGACCGACGGGTTCGGCGAGATCGCCACGGTGCTGACCGGCGTGCCGCGTCCGATGCGCGAACCGGGCATCCCCGTCCTCGACCCCGTTCCGCCGGACCCGGGCTCGGGAACCGTGGACTGCTGCATTCCGCGCTTTGACGGGAACCCCGAGCGCATCGTCCTCGACACGGAGGGCCTGGCCGGCGTGCCCGTGCTGGCGGTGACGTCGAACACCACGATCGCCAGCGTGACGGGGCCGCTCGACTTCACCTTCGGTGCCTACAAGCTGCTGCCGGAGGCCACGCCCGCTGCCGGCTTCGGCATGATCGGTGTGCCGGTGCCGATGCCCGACGCCGACGAGTTCACCGTCGGCGCGTTCAACGTGGAGAACTTCGCGGGCAACGAGACCCAGCGGCGCAAGGCGGCCCTCGCCATTCGTCACCTGATGCGGTCGCCCGACGTCCTGGGCCACATCGAGATCTTCGACCTGGCGACGCTGCAGACGCTGGCCCAGCAGGTCAACGATGACGCCGTCGCGGCGGGCGAGGCCGATCCGGGCTACGAAGCCGTGCTGATTCCCACGCCGGCCGGCGGCACGCAGAACGTCGGGTTCCTCGTCAAGACGTCCCGCGTCCGCATCGACGGCGTCTCGCAGGAGCGCGCCGGCGACACGTTCATCAACCCGAACACCGGCCAGCCTGAGACGCTGCACGACCGGCCGCCGCTGGTGCTCCGCGCGACGGTGACGCCGAACGGCCTGAACCCGCACCCGGTGATCGTCGTCGTCAACCACACGCGGTCGTTCATTGACGTCGACCTCGTGGGCGGCGAAGGCCCGCGCGTCCGCGCCAAGCGGACCGCCCAGGCGGAATCGATCGCGGGGCTGCTGCAGGAGCTTCAGGTGAACAACGCGGGCATCCCGATCCTGGCGATCGGCGACTACAACGCCTATCAGTTCAGTGACGGCTACACCGACCCGATCGCCGTGCTCAAGGGCACGCCGACGCCCGACGACCAGATCGTCGTCGAGCAGAGCCCGGACCTGGTCGATCCCGACTTCGCGAACCTGACCGACACGCTGCCGGCGGCCGAGCGCTACAGCTTTATCTTCGAGGGCACGCCGCAGGCCCTCGATCACATGCTGGTGAACACGACGGCCCAGCCGCTCGTGCAGCGCTACGCCATCGCCCGTGGCAACGCGGACTTCCCTGACGTTGCCGCGTTCACGAGCGACGCCACCCGGCCGGAACGGGCGTCCGACCACGACATGCCCGTGGCCTATCTGAAGTTCCCGCCGCCGGCGGCGGACCTCTCCGTCACCATCCAGCCGGACGCGGCGACCGTGCAGGCCGGCGGCGCCGTCACGTTCACGGTCACCGTGACGAACAACGGCCCGGCCCCGGCTCAGGACGTCATCCTCTCTCACAACCTCCCCGGCGCGCCCGTGACCTTTCCGCTGCTGGCGGCGGGCGAGACGCAGACGTTTGCCCTGACCACGACGGTTGGCTGCGGCGCGCCGAACGGGTCCAGCGTCACCGGTTCGGTCAGCGCGAGCGCGACGACCGCCGATCCTGACGCGGGGAACAACGCGGCCCAGGCCGGCGTGGTCGTCGAGAACCCGCTGCCCGTGATCAGCAATGCCGCGCCCAGCCGCAACGTGCTCTGGCCGCCGAACCACAAGCTCGTCACCGTGGCGATCGCCTACGACGTCGCGGACACGTGCGGCGCCGTGCAGACGGCGCTCTCGGTGACCAGCAGCGAACCCGTGCGCACGCGCCGCGAGGGCGACCGGCACCCGGATTGGGTTGTTGTGGATGCGCACACAGTTCAGCTGCGTGCCGAGAGCTTCAGCCGGTCGGGCCGCGTCTACACCATCACGATCCGGGCGACGGATGAAGCGGGTGGCACGACGAGCACCGCCGTGACCGTGAAGGTGCCGCACGACCGCGGCCGCCGGGACGACGACCGCGACGACGACCGGGACCGCGACGACCGCCGGGACGACCGCGGTGGTCGGAAGGATGACCGGCACGACAAGAAGGACGACCGCGACAAGGACCACAAGAAGGGCAGGTAACGCAGCCGACGGGGCCCGCGCGAGCCCTCCGCGCGGGCCCCGGTATGATCGGCTTCCGGTGCCCACCCTCTCCGCAGCCGTCCGTCACTCGTTCGGCGACATCGACATCTACCTCTTCGACCAGATCGCCCGCGGCCGCTTGGACGGCGTCCGCGCCGTGCTCGACGCCGGCTGCGGCGACGGGCGCAACCTCGTCTACCTGTTGAGCCACGGCGTCAACTGCTTCGGCATCGACCACGACCCGGCCGCGATCGCGCGCGTCCAGGCACGGGCGGCGCGCCTCGCGCCTGCCGTGCCGGCGTGGCAGTTCGTGGTGGGAGAGATCGACGCGCTGCCCTGGGCGGACGCCTCGATGGACGCCGTGATCTGCAGCGCCGTGCTGCACTTCTCACGCGACGCGGCGCACTGTCTCGCCCAGCTGACCGAGCTGTGGCGCGTGCTGGCCCCGGGCGGCGTCTTCTTCGCCCGGCTGGCGTCGACGATCGGGCTTGAGGCGCTGCGCGGCGTCCAGGGCGGTCAGTGCGTCCGCCTTCCGGATGGGACGGATCGGTTCGTCGTCGACGAGGCGCTGCTCGTCGCCTGGGGCGAGCGGCTCGGCGCGGAACTGCTCGACCCCATCAAGACCACCAATGTGCAGGAGACACGCGCGATGACGACGTGGTGCCTGCGCAAGCCGGGCGGGCGGCGCTGATGGCACTTACCGCCACCGTCTACAACGTCGAGATTGACCTGGCCGATGCGGATCGCGGCGTCTACGAGTCACTGCAGTTGCGCGTGGCGCGCCACCCGTCCGAGTCCGAGGCGTATCTCGTCACCCGTCTGCTGGCCTACGCGCTCGAGTACACGGACGGGATCGAGTTCGCACCGGGCGGGCTCTCCGACGCGGACCAGCCGGCGATTCTCGTCAAGGACCTCACCGGCGTCACGCGCGCCTGGATCGAAGTCGGCGCACCGGACCCGGCGCGCGTGCACCGGGCTGCCAAGGCGACCGACCGCGTGGCGATCTACATCGGCCGCAACGTCCGCCAGTTGCTCGAGCAGTTCGCGGGGCAGAAGGTGCACCGCGCCAGCGAGGTCGACCTGTTCGAGATCGACAAGGCGCTGGTGGACGCGCTCGGCGAGCGCCTCGAACGCCGGATGTCCTTCGCGCTGTCGGTGACCGACCGCGAGCTCTTCGTGTCCATCGGCACCGACACCTTCACAGGGACCGTCACCCGGCACCCCCTGCCGGAGTAGGATCGGCCGCGCCGCGACTGACCGGCCCGGTTGGCGCGCATGTACCTGACGACGGAGGCTCAGATGACGAACCCGATTGATTCCACCCGCCGCGGCGTGCTCCTTGGTGGAGGGCTGGCGCTCGCCGGTGCCTTCCTGCCGCGGTTCGCCGAGGCGGCCCGGACGGAGAAGGACTGGACCGCGGCCGAGAAGGCCAACGTGCAGGTGGTGAACGCGTTCATGAAGGCGCTGGAAGACAAGAAGGCCGATGGACTGGTCGCGCTGATGGCGCCGAACGGCCGCGCCCGCATGAGCGCGCACACGCAGGAGCCGGCCATGTCGCCGGATCAGTTCAAGGCGGCGATCAGCCAGTTCTTCGCCAACGGCGGCGTCCAGTTCAAGACGACCGAGACGCACGCCAACGGCCCTGTCGTGACCAACGTGCGCGTCGACCGCATCACCTCGCCCAAGGGCCAGCAGGACCTCTACTACATGGGCGTGTTCTTCCTGAAGGACGGGAAGATCGTCGAGTGGAACGACTACGAGATCGCCCCGGCAACACCGGTGAAGCCGGGCCAGCCGCTGTAACGCGGCCTTCGAGAGAGACAGGGTGGCCGAGATCGTCTTGGGTTAGGCCGAGACGATCCAGCCATCGAGCGTGTTCTCCCGATACCACCGACGTAGGTCCGCCTTGCGGCGGCGGTGGCACCGGGAGCACAGATTGTGGTCGGTGCGCGCACGCCAGCGCGGATCTGCCGCTGTCCGGAAGCGGGCTCGCTCCGTCCGGCAGTCGACGCAGAGATGCTTGGACGTGATGACGCGGGTCGTCATGCCGGCGCTCCTAGTGACGGTGCCGGCCAAGCCGGCGACAGAGGGTGAGTTTCACGCCGTAGGACTCGCCTTCGTTGACGAAGTCATGCCAGGCGCGCGGGTCTACGAGGTTCTCCGAGCGTCCGGTGTTCGACAGCTCACCTTGAGCGGGAAGCTCGACGATGATCACCAGCTTGTTACCTGACCGATAGGCCGCAGGTTTGCTGTACGGCATCGCTACTCTCCCGTGCTGGGGTCCACGGGGCCTTCCAGCGAACCGGCTTCCTTGCCGACGATCCGTTCGGATGCCTGAAGTACCTGGTCGAGAAACTCCGTTCCGCCGTATCGCACAGCCTGGCGAAGGTCTTCGAGAAACGTGGCTCCCTTCGCGTCGGGGGAGACGTTCACCGCGCGGTCCATTAACTCGGCGATCTCTTCCGCGCTACAGCCAGCCTCTACCATGCTCTCGTAGACGTCGTGGGGGTTATCGGTGACGAAGGCCTCCCTCTCCATCACTCCCGTATCAGGATCAAGGTCTGCAAGATAGGCAGACCGCGCCCTGAAGACTTGTTCGGCGACCTCCCGGGCAACGCCACCGAAGTCCACGCTCAGCCGCGGCTTTCCCACGTTGACGATGTGTGCGGCTTTCTCGAGTGCGGCGGTCTTCAGCAGGCCGGTGACGGACCACTCCTTCTGCTCCGCGGCCAGTTTGAGCAGCTCCCGCTGCTTGTCGGTCAACCTGATGCTGAAAGAAACCGCTGCAGTCTTCCGGGCGATGTCTTCAGCCTTCTGAGTCGTGTCGCGCATGCAAGAAATTCTCACATAAGTGCCTATGGGTATGTCAAGTATATGTTTGTATCGTAGTCGGTGAGCGTCTTGGGCTGAACCTGGCCGCCAGCCGCGGTAGGCTGGGAGTCGTCATCTCGCTTCCTGTCTATGTCTACGCGGCTACCGAACCCGGAGCGCGCTGTCGTCGAACTGGAGAAACTGCGGGACTACTGCCTGAATCCCCTGCACGAGGACGGAAAGCACAAGGCGCGCGTCTTTGCGTCTGCTCTCGGATTGTCCGCGGCGGATGCACCGTGGCTTCGTGACCGGCTTCTTGCCGCGGCGTTCGGCGAGGCCCAGGAGGTTGGCCGGAGCCGGTTCGGCGTGCTCTACATGCTAGAGTGCGCTGTCGAGACATTGGCCGGAAGGGCTACTGTTCGGAGTGGATGGATCGTTCGTGCGGGCGAGGACTTCCCGCGCCTCGCGACATGTTTCGTCAAGAGCAAGCTATGAGCAGCACGCAGGTACCGCTGTTGGCCCCCGTTGCGTTGGCCACTGACCTTCCCGAACACGGGCTCACTCGTGGGCAGATGGGGACGGTTGTCGAACGTCTCGCCGACGGTGACCAGGCCGCGCTCCTGGTTGAGTTCTCGGGGGAAGCGGGCGAGACCCTAGCCCTCGTGCCGGTCGAGCCAGAGCGCGTGATCGTGCTGCACCGGCAGATTAGCGCCGCGTAAGCGAGCCGCTGGAGCGCCCCTAAAACGAAGAAGGCCCTCCTGCGGACTCCGGGAGGGCCTTTCTTCTCAAGCCGCGTGGCGTGCTAGTGCATCCCGCTGCCGCCGGTCAGTTCCTTCGCGATGTCGCCGAGGACGGCCTTGGCGTCGCCGAAGACCATCAGCGTGTTGTCGTTGTAGTAGAGCTCGTTGTCGACGCCCGCGAAGCCCGGCTTCATCGATCGCTTGTTGGCGATGACGAACCGTGCCTTGTCGGCGTCGATGATCGGCATGCCGTAGATCGGGCTCTTCGTGTCGTGCCGCGCGGCCGGGTTCACCACGTCGTTGGCGCCCACCACGAGCACCACGTCCGTCTGCGGCATCTCGGGGTTGATGTCGTCCATCTCGATCAGCGCGTCGTAGGGCACCTCGGCCTCGGCGAGCAGCACGTTCATGTGGCCGGGCATGCGGCCCGCCACCGGGTGGATGGCGAACTTCACCTCGACGCCCTTCTTCGTCAGCGAGTCGTAGATCTCGCGCACGCGGTGCTGGGCCTGCGCGACGGCCATGCCGTAGCCGGGGACGATCACGACCTTCGCGGCGTTGGCGAGCAGGTCCGCGGCGTCGCGGGCCGCGCCGCTCTTGACCGTCCGCTGCTCGGCGGCGCCGCCGCCTTCCTGCACCTGGCCGAACGCGCCGAACAGCACGTTGGTGAACGAGCGGTTCATGGCCTTGCACATGATGATCGAGAGGATCAGGCCGGACGAGCCGTCCAGTGCGCCGGCGACGATCAGCACGTTGTTCTCGAGCACGAAGCCCATCGCGACGGCCGAGAGGCCGGCGTAGGAGTTCAGCAGCGAGATGACGGTCGGCATGTCCGCGCCGCCGATCGGAATGATGAGCAGCACGCCGAAGGCGAGCGAAAGCCCGACCATCAGCGGGAAGAGCATCCACTGCGTCGGGTCGACGACGAGCCACACGCCCGCGCCGATCGCCACGGCGAACAGGAACGCGTTGACGAGGTTCTGGCCTTTGTAGGTAATGGGCCGCGTCGGCAGGATCTCCTGGAGCTTGCCGGCGGCCATCAGGCTGCCCGTGAAGGTCAGGAAGCCGAGGAGGACCTCGACGACGATCGCGCCGGTGCGGAACGGCGTCAGCGCACCTTCGTGGAACCACAGCCAGTACTTGGCCGTGCCCACGAGGCCCGCGGCCAGGCCGCCGAACGCGTGGGAGAGCGCCGTCCGCTGCGGGACCGCCGTGAGGGCCACGCGCGAAAGCGGCACGCCTATGGCGGTGCCGACCACGACGGCCACGGCGATCCACTCGAAGTGCTGCACCTCCGGCTTGACGATGGTGCCCAGGATGGCGGCCGCCATGCCGGCCACGCCGGCGGCCACGCCGCGCCGCGCGGTCTTCGGGTCGCTCATCCACATGAGCGACAGGATGAAGAGCGCGCCAGCCGCCAGGTACGACGCCTGGACGAGATCGAGGAGGGTCATGCCCGCGGCCCCTTCTCGCGGAACATCCGCAGCATGCGGTCCGTGATCATGAAGCCGCTGACGATGTTCGTGAACGAGGCGCCGACGGCCACCGCGCCGAGCACGGTGCTGACCGTGTCGTGCTGTTCGCCCGTGACGAGCAGCGCGCCGACGACGGCGATCGCCGAGATCGCGTTGGTCAGCGACATCAGCGGCGTGTGCAGCAGCCGCGACACGTTCTTGATCACCTGCAGGCCGACGAACGTGGCCAGCATGAAGACGAACGCCATGGACCAGAACGACACGGCTACGACCTCCCCGCGCCGGCCTGGCCGGCCGCGTTCAGCAGTTCCGTCACGCGCGCGTGGACGACGGCGCCGCCCAGCGTGAGCAGCGTCTCCTGCACGATGTCGTCCTCGCGGTTCAGCGCGAGCACGGGGCCCGACTCCTCCTTCTTCACGAGGTGCTGGAGGAACGTGACGATGTTCTTGGAATACATCTGGCTGGCGTGGAACGGCACCATCGATGGCAGGTTCGACGGCCCGATGATGCGGACGCCGTGGTGGACGACGTCCTCGTCCGGCCGGGTCAGCTCGCAGTTGCCACCGCGGTCGGCGGCCAGGTCGACGACGACCGAGCCGGGCTGCATCGCCTCGACCATCTCCGTGGTGAGGAGGATCGGCGCCCGCCGGCCCTGCACCTGCGCCGTGGTGATCACGACGTCGCTCTGCGCGACGACCTTCAGCATCATCTCGCGCTGCCGCTTGTAGAAGGATTCGTCCTGCGCGCCGGCGTAGCCGCCCTTCACCTCGGCGCCAGCGGCCTCGAGCGGCAGCTCGACGAACTTCGCGCCGAGGCTCATGACCTGTTCCTTCGCGGCCGGGCGCACGTCGTACGCCTCGACCTTCGCGCCGAGCCGCCGCGCCATCGAGATCGCCTGCAGGCCCGCGACGCCCGCGCCGACGATGAACACCTTCGCCGGGGAAATCGTGCCGGCCGCCGTCATCATCATCGGGAACATGCGGGGCAGCGCGTCGGCGGCCAGCAGCACAGCCTTGTAGCCGGCCACGGTGGCCATCGACGACAGCGCATCCATGCTCTGGGCCCGCGTGGTGCGCGGCATCAGCTCCATCGAGAGGAGCGTCACGCCGGCCTGCGCGACGGGCGCGAGCGCGGCGGGGTTGCCGAGCGGGTCGGCAAAGCCGATGACGGTCTGGCCCGGCTTCCACGCGGCATCCGCCGGCATGGCGCGGACGGTCAGGATGACGTCGGCGGCGAGGACAGCGCCGCGGTCCGCCATCTCGGCTCCCGCGTTGGCGTAGGCGGCGTCGGGAATCCCGGCGGCATCGCCCGCGCCCCGTTCGATGGTGACGGCCATCCCTGCCTTGCGAAGGGCGGCCGCGCCGTCCGGGACGAGGGCCACGCGCCGTTCACCCGGCCATGTCTCCCTGGTTACTCCAATCCGCATCGGAACACCTTACCCCGGGATGCACGGTTTGCTCCCGGTCGGATCTGTCGGTTGCCGCAATCGTTAACCGGCCTTGACTGCAAGTCTGTCAAAGGATGTCAACCGGCCTCTTACGCGCCAGCCATCGCGTCGTTGAAGAACCGCACCATCGGTGTGATCGCCCGAAACACCGTCAGCAACTCGGGATAGAACGCCGGATCGTACGCGAACGCCGCCGGGTACTCCTTCGCCGCGAGAAACTGTTTGTGCCGGAGCAGGTCCGCCGCGGGGTGATCAGGCAGAAACCCGCGCGGCACACGCGTCAGCGTGGCGCCCTGCATCGACCCGACGGCCGAGACAAAGCTCCGGGCCTTCAGGATGCGGCGCAGCGCCGCGTGCTCGCGCGCGATCCGCTCGCGGATGCGGAGCAGGTCCGTGGCGTCGGGCATGTAGATGCCGCCGCCGATCCAGACCCAGCCGGGCGTCACCTCGAGATAGAGGCCGCCGCCGCGCTTCAGCAGGTGCCGCGACGGGAAGTGCGCCGCTGCGTTGGTCTTCAGCGGCGACTTGTCCGAACTGAAGCGGGTATCCCGGTACGGCCGGAAGAGCGAGACCTTCGGGTGCGACACGAACTCCGGCGCAAAGGCGGCCAGGTCCGTTTCGAGCCTGCCGAGGAGCCGCACGAGCGGCCCGCGCACATGTGTCTCGTAGTCGTCCTTGTGCGCCTTGAACCACTCGCGGTCGTTGTTGCGCTTCAGCGCCCGGAGAAACGCGAGCGTTTTCTTCGAGAAGACGGGTTCGGCCATGGGTGCCCGTGATCTTACGGCGGCGCCCGTCCCGGGTGCGTGCGGCGTATAGTTGACGGGAGCAGCACCCGTGAGCCTCCTTCCGCGATTCGTCGTCCTTTTCGATGGCGCCTGCCCGCTGTGCCGCCGGACCGTGCTGGTCCTGCGCCGGCTCGACTGGTTCCACAGGCTGACGTTTGCCGATGCGACGGACGACGCCGTGCGGGAGCGGCATGCGCCGGGTCTCGATCGCGCCGCGGCCCTGACCGAGATGTACGTCGTGGACGCGGCGGGGCGCCGCATCGCCGGCTTCGACGGCTACCTGCAGTTGTCGAGGGCGCTTCCGATTCTCTGGGTGCCGCGCTGGATTGGACTCCTCCCGCCCGTGACCCGGCTCGGCCGCCGGATCTACGGCCTCGTTGCCGCGCGCCGGGCGCGGCAGGGCGCCTGCACGGACGAGATCTGCGCGCCCGGCGCGGCCCGTCCGCTGTAGCCCCGCACTCGTGGCCGCCAGAGCCTTCAACCTCGAACAGCTCGTCACCGACCTGCGCGCGCTCGCCGGCGACCGCGTGTCGACCGGGGCGTCGCAGCGGGAGCACCACAGCCACGGCGAGTCGTGGCACGCGTGGGCGCTGCCGGACGTGGTCGTCTTCCCCGAGACGACGGACGAAGTGGCCGCGGTGGTCCGCACCGCGGCGAAGCACGGCGCGCCCATCGTGCCCTTCGGCGCGGGCTCGTCGCTCGAGGGACATGTGCACGCGCTGCACGGCGGCGTCTCCCTCGACCTGACCCGCATGAACCGGATCCTGCGGGTCAGCGCCGACGATCTGGACTGCACGGTCGAGGCCGGCGTCACGCGCCGGCAGCTCAGCAAGCACCTCAACCCGCTCGGCCTGGAGTTCTGGGTCGACCCGGGTGCGGACGCCTCCATCGGCGGCATGGCGTCGACGCGCGCCTCCGGCACGACGGCCGTGCGCTACGGCACGATGCGCGAAGTCGTGCTCGGCCTGACCGTCGTCCTGGCCGATGGCCGCGTGGTTCGCACGGGCAACCGCGCACGCAAGTCATCGTCCGGGTACGACCTCACGCGTCTGTTCGTCGGCGCCGAGGGCACGCTGGGCGTGATCACCGAGGTGACGCTCCGCCTCTTCGGCCTGCCGGACGGCATCTCCGCCGCCGTGT
>JBFXBH010000042.1:0-3055 GCA_050183355.1 Vicinamibacterales bacterium
TACAGCCCGGGCAGGCTGGTCAGCATGATGTCGCTCTGCGTCAGGTTCCGCAGGTTGCGCAGCGTCAGGTTGCCGTCGTCGGCGGTGGCCGACCCGTTGATGCCGACCGAGCCGGGCGAGGCGATCTGCAGGCCGTAGTCGCGCAGGCGCGTGCGGTCCACTTCGAGCAGCTCGACGTCGATCACGACCTCGGGCCGGGCCTTGTCGATGGCCGAGAGCAGGCGCGCGGCCGCGGCCACGCGTTCCGGCGTGTCCTTGATCGCGATGGCGTTGTTGGCGGCCACGGGCGCGATGCGGCGTGCGTCGATCACGATGCGGAGGACGTCGATCGTTTCCTTGAGGTCCGCGTTGCTCAGATAGAACGTCCGGACGATCTCCTCCTCGTACTCACGCCGCTTGGCCGTCGTATCGGGGATGACGGTGACGGTTCTGGAGCCGGTGACGCGGTAGAAGGCCTTGGTGCTGGTGGCGACGGCCGCCAATGCGTCCTCGAGCGCGGCGTTCCGGAGGTCGATCGTGACGGGCTGGTCCCGCAGGTCCGCGTCGAACACGATGCTGATGTTCGCGAACCGGGCGATCGCGGTGAACACGTCCTTCGACGGCGCGTTCCGGAAGACGAGCGATGCGGGAAGCTTGACGTCGGTGGGCAGGTCGAGGCCGGGTGGTGGCAGCGTCCGCGACCGCTCGACGAGCGTTTCGAGCTTCGTCTTGCCCTCGCGCGCCACGGCCACACGGGTCTTCAACTGCCCGCGCATGTCGCGGAGGGCGTCCTCGATCTCCTTGCTGGCCGGGTTCAGTTCCGAGGCGAGCTGGTACTCGACGAGGGCTTCATCCAGCTTGCCGCTGAACGCGAACCGGCGGCCTTTGGTGAAGTGGTCCTGGGCGGCGCGGAGCTTGGCGCGGTCGAGCGCCAGGCGGGCGGCGCGGTCGCCGGGCTTCTGCTGGACGGCCTTGGCGTACTCCACGACGGCCAGGTCGTGGTCGCCGGCCTGCTCGGCGGCGAGGCCCCGCGCGGCAAAGCCTCGCGCGGCACAGCCCGAGACGGCCGCCCCGACGAGGCAGAGGGCCAGCAGGAAGGCCAGCCGGACGCGGAGGAGATCAGCGGTCGCCGTCATCGGTCAGGACATCCACTCCCTTCGGGATGCGGAAGGCGAACTGCTTATCGGACAGTCCCTGATTTTCCTTCAGGCGGGTGAACGTGAAGGCCGAGGTGCCCCCCTGGAGGTCCACGGTGGTCAGCCCGGCGATCCGCAGGGACGGCAGCTCGACGGTCAGGAGCATGTGCGCGTAGTCCGCGCCGCCGTGCCTGGGCACGAGCTTGAGCGTGGCGCGGGTGGCCGAGGCCTCCCCGGGCAGGCTGGCGGTGAAGTCGCGGCCCACGTTGCCCTTGCCGGCCAGGAACAGGACGGGCAGCGGGGCGGCGTCGTCGGGCGGAACGGTCGAGACGACGACCTGGCGGTCGGCCGGGATGTAGGCGTAGATGCGGCGGCCGTCGCTGACGAACTCCTTGCGCTCCGGCACCTCATAGACCCAGCGCATCATGCCGGGCTTCTTGAAGGTGGCCACGCCGCGCTCGACGACCTGCGTCTTCAGCGCGCCGCCGCGGTAGCTGTGCTCGAAGTCCGCGGTGAAGTCCCGGATGGTCTCGTAGCGGGTCTGGATCGCCTGGGCGAGCCCGTCCGGCGTGAGCGGCGCGGCCCCCGGCGCGGCAGCGGCACCGGCCAGCGTCAGGAGGAGCGGCAGGCCGAAGGCACGGTGGCTCAGAGGCATGGGACCAGCCGCTTCACCATAGCACGGTGGAGCGGCCGATCAGGCCTTGAGGGACCCGGTCGGAGCGGCGGGCTTCGGGGCGTCCTTGGCCGTCACGGCCCCGTGCGCGGCCAGCCACGCCGCGATGCCGCCCGCGAGGGCGGACGCCCGGTAGCCCTGCCGGATCAACTCGGCCGCCACCGCAGAGCTGACCAGTTCGTCCGGGTCGGAGTCGTAGACGACGATCGCGCGGTCACGGGGCAGTGCCGCCACGGAACCAGAGTACCGCTCCGCGCCGGCAATCATGACGGTGCTGTGCGCGTACGGATACTTGAGCCGCGCGTCGAGCACCACCGGCCGGTCGGCTTCCGCCGCCGCGGTCAGCGCGGTCTGCAGGTCAGCGGGGGTGATGCGGGGAACAGGCACGGCGAAGAGGAGGAAGCCGGTTGCCGGATTGTGAAGTGGTGGACGGCAGGGGGATCGAACCCCTGACCTCTGCATTGCGAACGCAGCGCTCTCCCAGCTGAGCTAGCCGCCCGGATCGAATCGATGAAACCCGTGTTGCACCGACGTCGCGCAGACCTGCAAAACTGTCCGGTACAGGGCGACGATCGAAGCCCAAGTGTAACATAGCCCTACGATGAAACAGGTCAGGCGGATCGGGGTACTCACGGGTGGTGGCGATGCGCCCGGGCTCAATGCGGTGATCCGCGCCGTCGTCAAGGCGGCCTGCAACGCCGGCATCGAAGTCGTGGGTCTCGAGGACAGCTTTGACGGGCTGGCCTATCCCGGCCGGACGCGCATCCTGAAGCCGAGCCACGTCACGGGCATCCTCCGGCTCGGCGGCACGATCCTCGGCACGACGAACAAGGGCAACCCCATCGACAAGGTGATCGACACGCCGGACGGCCCGATGACCTACGGCGACCGCGTCGTCCAGATGTTCGAGCGCGAGCACCTCGACGCGCTGGTCTGCATCGGGGGCGACGGCACGCTGGCGATCTCCTACGAGTTCCACAAGCGGGGCATCCCGCTGGTCGGCGTGCCGAAGACGATCGACAACGACATCGTCGGGACCAACTCGTGCTTCGGGTTCGACACCGCCGTCGTCTGCGCGACCGACGCCATCGACCGGCTGCACTCGACGGCCGAGGCCCACAAGCGGATCATGATCGTCGAGGTGATGGGCCGCAACGCCGGCTGGATCGCGCTGCACGCGGGCGTGGCCGGCGGCGCCGACATCATCCTGATCCCGGAAGTGCCGTACGACGTGAACCGGGTCGTCGAGCAGGTGAAGAACCGCGAC
>JBFXBH010000042.1:3155-19176 GCA_050183355.1 Vicinamibacterales bacterium
TCGTCTTCCGAGATCTTCGCGTCCTTCAGCAGCTTCTTGAGCCGGTCGTTCGCCTCCCGGCGGACCTGGCGCACGCCGTTGCGGCCTTCCTCGGCCTGCTTGTGCACGTGGCGGGAGAGTTCCTTCCGCCGATCGTCGGTCAGCGACGGAATCGGCACGCGGATCGCCTTGCCGTCGCTCTGCGGGTTCAGGCCGAGATCCGACAGGCGCACGGCCCGCTCGATGGCCGCCAGCAGCGACGTGTCGAACGGCTGCACGACGATCAGCGCCGCTTCGGGCACGGACAGGCTCGCCACCTGGTTCAGCGGCATCTTCGAGCCGTACGCCTCGACCTGCACGCCGTCCAGCAGGTTCACCGAAGCGCGGCCGGTGCGCACGGCGGCGATCTCGCGGCGCACGTGCTCGATGATGGTGTCCATCCGCGTCTTGATCTGCGCGGACATGCCTTTGATGTCGTTGAATTCCATGCGTAACAGCCTCTAGTTCGTGGGGCGCCCGAGCACCGTCGTGCCGATGGGTTCGCCCATGACCACGCGCCGGATGTTGCCGGGTTCACGGAGGTTGAAGACCACGATCGGCAGTGCGTTCTCCTTGCACACCGAGATGGCGGCCGCGTCCATCACCTTGAGCTCCAGCGTGAGGACCTCCTGGTAGGTGATCGTCGGGAACTTCTTCGCGTCGGGATGGAGCACCGGGTCGGCGGAGTAGATGCCGTCCACCTTGGTGCCCTTGAGGATCGCGCCGGCCCGGATCTCGACGGCGCGCAGCGCCGCGGCGGTGTCGGTCGTGAAATACGGGTTGCCGGTGCCGGCCGCGAAGATGACCACGCGGCCCTTCTCCAGGTGCCGGATGGCCCGGCGCCGGATGAACGGCTCGGCGACCTGGCGCATCTCGATGGCGGTCATGACGCGCGTGGTGGTGCCCTGCTGCTCGAGGGCGTCCTGCAGCGCGAGGCCGTTGATCACCGTCGCGAGCATGCCCATGTAGTCGGCCGTGGCGCGGTCCATGCCCCTGGCCGAGGCGGCCAGGCCGCGGAAGATGTTGCCGCCGCCGATGACGATCGCGACCTCGACGCCGAGCGCCTGGATTTCCGCCACGTCGCGGGCGATGCGCGCGGCCACGGCGGGGTCGACGCCGAACTGCTGCTGACCCATCAGGGTCTCGCCGGACAGCTTCAGGAGAACGCGCTTGTAGAGGGGAGCGGGGGAGGAGTCCGGCACGAGACGTGATTATACGCGGTCCGGAAGGCGGGCCGGATGTCCCGCCCTCCGGGCATGACCGACGCGCGGCTACTCGCTCAGTTCGCCGACGCGGAACCGCGCGAAGCGGCCGATCGTGATGTTCTCGCCGGTCTTGGCGGACGTCTGCGCGACGAGCTGGCTGATGGTCAGCGCCGCGTCGCGGATCGACGGCTGGTCGAGCAGCACGAACTGGGCGTAGAAGCTGCCGAGCTTGCCCTCGATGATCTTGTCGATCACGTTGGCCGGCTTGCCCGAGTTCTCCATCTGGGCCCGGTAGATGGCCTTTTCCTTCTCGATCTCCTCGGCCGGGACCTCCTCGCGGCGGACCCACTTCGGCGAGGCGGCGGCGATGTGCATGCCGAGCTCGCGCACGAGATTCTGGAAGTCCTCCGTGCGGGCCACGAAGTCGGACTCGCAGTTCACCTCGACGAGGACGCCGATCTTGCCGCCGAGGTGCAGGTAGCTGCCGATGGTGCCCTGCGCCGTGGCGCGGCCGGCGCGCTTGGCGGCCTGCGCCAGCCCGCGCTTGCGCAGCAGCGTGATCGCATCCTCGAGATTGCCCTGCGCCTCGGCCAGCGCGGCCTTGCACTCCATCATGCCTGCGCCGGTCTTGTCGCGCAGCTGCTTCACCATTTCAGCCGTAATTGCTGCCATTGCTGTCTCCGTCGGAAGCCGGCCGCCGAGGGCGGCCGGAGTGGCGGCTGAGCCGCCGTACAAACAAATCGCCGGCTCCGGGAACTCGAGCCGGCGAGTTCGCTGGAAGAACGACGCTACGCGCCCGCGGGCGTCGGCGTCGTCTCGGTCTTGCGCTGCGGCCGCACCACGTGCTTCAGGCGGGCAGCGGCATCCGCCGCGGCAGCTTCTTCGGCCTGGGCGGCGGCCTCTTCGGCCTGGCGGCTCTCGCGGAGGTTCCGGCCTTCGAGCACCGCGTCCGCCACGTGCGAGGCGAACAGGCGGATGGCCCGCAGGGCGTCGTCGTTGCCCGGGATGACGAAGTCGACTTCGTCCGGGTCGCAGTTCGTGTCGACGATGCCGATCACCGGGATCTTCAGCTTCCGGGCCTCGTCGACCGCGATCTTCTCCTTGCGGGTGTCCACGACGAAGATCGCATCCGGCAGGCGCGCCATGTGGCGGATGCCTTCGAGATTCTTGAGGAGCTTGCGCTTCTCCTTCTCGTTGCGCGCGATCTCCTTCTTCGACAGCGTCTCGTACCGGCCGTCGGTGGCCATCGCCTCGATGTCGCGCAGGCGGCCCAGGCTCCGCTGAATCGTCGCGAAGTTGGTCAGCAGGCCGCCGAGCCAGCGCTGGTTCACGAAGAACATGCCCGAGCGGGTCGCCTCTTCGGCGATGACGTCCTGTGCCTGGCGCTTGGTGCCGACGAAGAGGATGGTCTTGCCCTCCGATGCGATCGAGGAGATGAACTCCGAGGCGTCGCGGAACCGCTTCACCGTCTTGTTCAGATCGATGATGTAGATACCGTTCCGTTCACCGAAGATGTATTCCTTCATCTTCGGATTCCAGCGCTTCGTCTGGTGGCCGAAGTGCACACCGGCCTCCAGCAGATCATTCATCGCAATTGCGGACAAGCTGTCTCCCCTTCTGCTCGTGAAATGCCGTGAACTAGCGTTTGCTGAACTGGAAGCGCTTGCGGGCGCCCGCCAGACCGTACTTCTTCCGTTCCTTGATGCGCGAATCGGACGTCAGCAGGCCTTCCTTCTTGAGGGCCTTGCGAAGCTCCGCGTCGAACTCGCACAGCGCGCGCGCGATGCCGAGGCGCACGGCGCCCGCCTGTCCGTTGATGCCGCCGCCGGCGACCGTCGCGAGGATGTCGAACTTCTCGACCGTCTCCGTCAGCGAGAGGGGACGCCGAACCTGCGTACGCAGCTGGTCGGTGGGGAAGTAGGAACTGAACTCACGGTGGTTGACCGTGATGGCGCCGGTACCCGGGCGCAGGAAGACACGAGCGGCGGACGTCTTGCGACGGCCTGTGGCGTAGTACTCAGTGGCTGGCAAGGCTAGGCGACCTCGATTTTCTTGGGCTGTTGCGCCGCGTGCGGGTGCTCCCCACCGGCGTAGACTTTCAACTTGCGGTACATGGCGTCGCCCATCTTCGTCTTGGGCAGCATGCCGCGGATGGCTTCCTCGAGCAGCTTGGCGGGGCGGCGCTTCAGCAGCACGCCGGCGCGCTCCTCGCGGAGCCCACCCTCGTATCCGCTGTGATTGCGGTACAGCTTCTGGTCGGCCTTGCTGCCGGTCAGCTTGATCTGGCTCGCGTTCACGATGACGACGTGGTCGCCGGTGTCGATGAACGGGGTGTATGTGGCCTTGTGCTTGCCCTGGAGCAGGCGGGACGCAACCGTCGCGATGCGGCCCAGAACCAGGCCGTTCGCATCGATCACGTGCCACTGACTGTCTACGCTCTTGGCGCTGGCGACGAACGTACGCATGAAAATCGAAACCTCGCTGGCCGGCGGGCACGCGGGCGTGCATGAGCCGGGCAATGACCTACAACTGCAAACCCTGATCCTAGTGACGGTTCCAGTGATTGTCAAGCATCGGACGGGCCGGTTTGGCCCCGTTTCCGCGGGTTCTGGGGGCACCTCACAGTTGCGCACTTGTGCGCAACTTCTGCGGGCGCCGTGTCACCGGCCGGCAGGCATGATTGTAAGCTTCTGACGGTTCCGTCGAGGCGCCCGCGGGCACGCCTGTCGTCTCTGCAGGAAAGCAGGCCGGAATTCGGGCTGGCACGTCCGTTGCGATACTCGGGCCGACCTTAAGGACTGACGGGTTACCAGAATGACATTCTTCCGCTTCGGCGAGCCGCCCTCCGTGATTGGCCTTGATATCGGGTCCGACGCGATCAAGGCTGTCGAACTGCAGACGGCGGGCCGGGGCCTGCGTGTCTCGGCCTATGCGACCGAGCGTGTGCCCCCGGGCAGTATCGCCGAGGGGAGCATCCTCGATCGCGACGCGGTCGCCGCCGCGATGCGGCGGGCGCTCGATCGGGGGGGATTCCGGGGCCGCGAGGTCTGCGTGTCGCTGTCGGGCAATGCGGTCATCGTCAAGAAGATCGCGCTGCCTGTCATGACACCGGCGGAGCTGGCTGATTCGATCGTCTGGGAGGCGGAGCAGTACATCCCGTTCGATGTGCAGGACGTGAATCTGGATTACCAGATTCTGGACCCCGGCACGGGGCCCGATTCGCGCGGCAGCATGGAAGTGCTGCTCGTGGCGGCGAAGAAGGATCGCACGGCGGAGTACGCGGCGGTGGTCGAGGCGGCGGGCCGGGTGCCCGTCATCGTCGACGTCGATGCGTTCGCACTGCAGAACGCGTACGAAGCGAACTACGGGCTCGATGCGGATGCAGTGGTGGTGCTGATGAATGCGGGGGCAAGTGCGGTGAACGTCAACATCCTCCAGAACGGCCGGTCCGTGTTCACGCGGGACATCTCCGTGGGGGGCACGGCGTACCGGGAGGCGCTGCAGCGCGAGCTGGGCGTCGGTCCGGAGGATGCCGACCGCCTGAAGCGCGGCCTCCGCGTGGAGGGGGCGCCGGGCGACGACGTCGCGCCGGTGCTCAAGGCGGTGACCGAGCAGGTCATGCTCGAGGTGCAGAAGACGTTCGACTTCTTCAAGGCAACCGCGGCGGCCGACCGCATCGACCGGGTCGTGCTGAGCGGCGGGGCATCGCGGATCGAGGGGTTCGCCTCGATGCTCCAGTCCCGGTTCGGCGTGCCCGTCGAGCCGCTCGACCCGTTCAAGGCGATCCACTGGGACGCGGCGAAGCTGGGGACGGATGCCGCGGAGGCACAGCCGGTGGCCGCGGTGGCCGTCGGCCTCGGGCTCCGCCGGGCGGGCGATCGGTGATTCGCATCAACCTGCTCCGGGCGGCGCGCGCGCCGGAGCGCGCCCGGATCGCGACGCCTGGCGCCGCGGTGCCGCTCGTGTGCGCCGTCGTACTGCTGGCGGCGGCGGGCGGGATCGCGTGGTGGTACTGGTCGCTGGCGCGGCAGGGCGAGGCCGTTGCCGCCGAGCTGGCCACCGCGCGGCAGGAAGCGGAACGGCTGCGCGGCGTGATCGCGGAGGTGACGCAGTTCGAGCGGCGGCAGGCCCAGCTGCGGGAGCGGGTCGACCTGATCGAGCAGCTCCGGGCCAACCAGAGTGTGCCGGTGCGCCTGGTCGACGCCGTCAGCCGGAGCCTGCCCGACATGCTGTGGCTGACGCACATGAAGCAGACCGGCCCGGACCTGCTGATTGAGGGCCGGAGCACGACGCTCATCGCGCTGTCGGACCTGGTGGGCAACCTCGGCAACTCGCCGGTCTTCGAGCGGCCCGTCGAGCTGGTGGACAGCCAGGTGGAGCCGGCCGGCCCAGGCGGGGCCAGCACGGGCGTGCAGGAACTGATTCGCTTCTCGGTCAAGGCGCGCCTCGCGGGGTTCCAGCCGCAGGCCGCCCCGGCGGCGCCGGCGGCTGCCGGGCCCGGACGGGCGGGAGGGCGCTGATGGCGGCGTCCGGGATGTCCCGCTGGCCGTGGTACGGGCAGATCGGCGCGGCCGTTGCCACTGCCGCGCTCGCGGTCGCCGCCTTCTTCACCTACTACGCGCAGCCGGTCCAGCAGCAGCTCGCCGACCAGGCGTCGCAACTGGCGGCCGTGCGCGCCGAGATTCAGCGGGCGCAGGCCACGGCCCGGCGGCTGCCGCAGTTCCGGGCCGACGTCGCGCGGCTCGAGCAGCAGCTCGCACGCCTCCGCCCCGTGCTGCCGGAGGAAAAGGACGTCGCGGACCTGCTCCGGCGCATTCAGGGCATGGCCACCGAATCACGCCTCGTGATCCGGGCGTTCACGCCGAAGCCCGTCGCGCCGAAGGCGCTGCACGTCGAGTGGCCGATCGCCATCCAGCTGGAAGGCACCTACCACGACGTCGGCCACTTCCTCGCGCGCGTCGGGCGGTTCCCGCGCATCATCAACGTGACCGAGATCGAGGTCCACGGCAAGGACAAGCCCGTCCCGGGCGGACCGACCGTGTCCGTCAGCTGCACGGCGACGACCTTCGTGCTGTCTCCCGCGAAGGACGCGGCGGCGGCCGCGGCGCCCGCGGCGGGCCGGGCACCCGCCGGAGGCAAGGCGTGACGCGCACCGGCGTGGCGCTCATCACGGCGGGGCTGCTCCTGCCGGGCGGCGGGCCGGTCCACGCGCAGCGCGGCGCGCCTCCGGCGCCACGCGCCCGCGCGCTGGCCCCGGTGGACGGTTACAACGGGGGCAGCCGGCGGGATCCGTTCGTCAGCCTGCTGAAGTCGGGCTCGGATCCGGACGGCCGCGCGAACGTGCGTCGCCCGCCGGGCGTGGCCGGGTTCTACGTCGACGAGGTGGCGCTCAAGGGCGTCGTCGCGTCGCCTGCCGGCTATTCGGCGCTGCTGCAGGGCGCGGATACGCGGACCTACGTCGTGCACGTGGGCGACCGTCTGATGGACGGCCAGGTGCGGTTCATCGGTGCGGACAGCATCGTGCTGCTGCAGCGGTCCAGTGACCCGCTGGCGAAGCAGAAAGAAGTCGAGATCCGGAAACACCTGAGACAGGTGGGAGAGGGCACGCCATGACGTGGCTGGGATTGAGCCGGAAGCGCTGGAACCGGAGAGGGTTCGCAGTGTCTCTTGCGGCGCTGGCGGTCACCGCGGCGAGCGCGTGGGTGTCGCTCGATGCGGCCGGCGTCGTGCTGCGGTCCGTCAGCGGCCGGCGGGACGCCGGACGCGCGGTGGTGGCCATCGAGGCGTCGGCCCCGGTGGCCTACGTGACGGCGCGGCCGGACCCGCGCACGTTCGTGGTCGAACTGCGGGACGTCGATGCCACGCCGGCGCTCTCAAAGGTGCCGGCAGCGATCGAGGGGGTGCGGTCCATCGCGGTCGAACGCGACCGCACGGCCGACGGCGTGCCCGTCGCGCGTGTGCGTCTCGGGGTCGAGGCGGGTGATACACCGAGCGCGCGCAGCGCGAAGAACGTGATCTACATCGATCCCGGGCGCGCCGGGTCCGCCGTCGGGCAACCGGCCGCCGGACGCCCGCAGCCGGCGCCCGCGGCCCGGCCGGCCTTCGCCGTGACGCCGGCGCCCGCGGCTGGCCGCCCGGCCGTGGTGCCGACGGGTCCCACGGCACCCACGGCCGCGCTGCAGCAGAACGCCGTCGCGCAGGCGCCTGCCGCGAAGCAGTACACCGGGCAGCCGATCAGCCTGGACTTCCAGGGCGCGGACCTCCGGGCCGTGCTGCGGGTGTTCTCGGAGATCTCCGGTCTGAACGTCGTGATCGACCCCTCGATTCAGGGCAGCGTGGACGTGGCGCTCCGTGACGTCCCGTGGGATCAGGCGCTCGAGATCATCCTGCGGGCCAACAAGCTCGGCTACGCGCTCGATGGCACGATCGTCCGGATCGCCCCGCTCGCCGTGCTCTCCGAGGAAGAGGCGCAGCGGCGGAAGCTCGCCGACGAGCAGGCGCTCTCGGGCCGTCTGCAGGTACTGACCCGCACGCTCAGCTACGCGAAGGCCGAGGACGTGGCGCCGCTGCTGACGAAGACGGTCCTCTCGTCCCGCGGCCAGGTGCAGACCGACGTGCGGACGAACACGCTGATCATCAACGACCTGCCGGAGCGCCTGACCCAGGCCGTGGACCTGATCGGCACGCTGGACCAGCCGCAGCCCCAGGTGGAAATCGAGGCGCGCATCGTGCAGACCACGCGCGAGTTCGCGCGGACGCTGGGCGTGCAGTGGGGCGTCGGCGCGCGGGCGAGCCAGGCGCTGGGCAACACGCTGCCGCTCGCGTTTCCGAATCAGGGGTCGATCACGGGAAGGACGGGGACGTCGCAGGGCGACACCGCGGCCGACTCGGCGAACACGGCCGTCAACCTCGGCGTGGAGAACGCCGCGTCGGCCCTCGGGCTCGCGCTCGGCTCGGTCAACGGCGCCGTGAATCTCGATGTGGCGCTCTCCGCGCTGGAGCGGCAGGGGAACGGCCGCCTGCTCTCGACGCCGCGCGTGGCCACGCAGAACAACGTCGAGGCGGAGATCACGCAGGGCGTCCAGATTCCGATTCAGACCGTGGCGAACAACACGGTCACGGTGTCGTTCAAGGACGCCGCGCTGACGCTCAAGGTCACGCCGCAGATCACCGCCGCCAACACCGTGATCATGCGCATCTCGGTCGAGAACGCGGCGCCGGACTTCAGCCGGTCGGTCAACAACATCCCGCCGATCGACACGCAGCGTGCCGTGACGCAGGTGCTCGTGACCAACGGGGAGACGACGGTGATCGGCGGCATCTACGTCAGCCGGGAGCAGGCGAGTCAGGACCGGACACCGGGTCTGAGCCGCCTGCCGCTGCTCGGCTGGCTGTTCAAGCGGGACGGGGTGACCGATGAGAGCCGTGAGCTGCTCATCTTCATCACGCCGCGCATCGTGCGGATGTGACCGTGCGGGTGGGGCGAAGGAGCAGGACGGTGAAGGGCAGAGCACTGGCGCTGGCGCTGGTTGCGTCGGCCGCGGGCCTGGCGGGGTGCGGCGAGGTCGCACGCAGCGGGCGCGCGCCGGCGATGCTGGTCATCAACACCATCGAGGCCGCGTCGGGCGCCCGCCCGACGGCCTTCGGCGGCACGCTCGATTCCGACGTCATCACGAACGTGCGGCAGACCGGGGGCGATCCGGTGCCGACGATCTTCAGTGACGTCGGCCGGGCCACGTTCCGGCTGGTGCTGAAGGACCCCGGCGTGCCCGGCGGCGCGGCGTCGCCGTCGAGCCTCAACCAGGTGACGGTTACGCGCTACCAGGTCACGTTCCGGCGGTCGGATGGCCGCAACACGCCCGGTGTGGATGTGCCGCACCCGTTCGACTCCGCCGTGACGGCAACCGTCCCCGCCGACGGGACCGTGACGACGACCTTCGAGCTGGTGCGCCACAGCGCCAAGCAGGAGGCGCCGCTGGCGAACCTCCGGACGAGCAGCGTCATCATCGCGACGGTCGCCGACATTACGTTCACCGGCCGGGATCTCGCAGGAAACACCGTGGTTGCCACGGGCAGTATCGGCGTGCAGTTCGGCAACTTCGGTGACCCGCAGTAGAGGGCCCATGCGCAGCATCACGCAGTTGTTGAAGAGGTCTCCGTCGATCGCGCTGGCCACGCTGGCGCTGACCGCGGCCGGGTGCGGTCTCGAGCGGCAGAGCGCGCCGTCGATCGTGGCCCCGTCGGAGTTCGGCCTGTCGGTGACCGGCACGGTCACGCCCGACCAGATCCCGCGGGACGGAGAGTCGCAGGCCATCGTGACCGTGCGCGTGCGGGACGCGCGCGGGGAGCCCGTCGCGGGGCAGCGGCTGCTGATCTCCGCGAGCGTGGGGACCGTCGGCCAGAGCGACATGGGGACCGACGAGGCCGGCAACGCCACATTCGTCTACACGGCGCCGGTGGCCAGCACGATCGTCGCCAGCGGCGTGGCCGTGATCGCCGTGACGCCGACCGCCGGCAGCGCCGGTGACGCCGCCGCGCGCACGTTCACCGTGCGGCTGACCGGTACGCCCAACGCGGGCGCGCCGGTGGCCGCGTTCTCGTTCCTGCCGGCGGCGCCGGAAGTGCTCCAGACGGTCGCGTTCGACGCCGGCGCGTCGACCGACGAGGGCACGGTATGCCGGGACGCGTGCACCTACGCATGGGACTTCGGCGGCGAGGCGACGGGCACGGGTCGCACCGCGACGCACCGCTTTCAGCAGGCGCGCAGCTACGTGGTCAGGCTCACGGTGACCGACGCGGTCGGCACGACCGGTACCACCACCCAGGCGGTGGCCGTCGTGAACCCCGCGGCGCCGACACCCGTGTTCGTGGCGTCCCCGAGCTCGCCGGCCATTCAGCAGAACGTGAACTTCGTGGCGTCGGGCTCCACGGCGGCCGCGGGCCACTCGCTCGTGCAGTACGACTGGAGCTTCGGCGACGGGTCGACCTCGAGCAGCACGGCGTCGACAAGCAGTCATGCGTACGCCTCCACCGGCACGTACACGGTGACGCTCACCGTCACGGACGACGTGGGACAGCGCCGGACCGTGACCTCCACCGTCACCGTCGTGAACGGGCTGACGGCGAGCTTCTCGGTCTCGCCGACCAGCCAGGTGATCACGCGGACCGTCAACGTCAACGGCACCGAGTCGACGACGGTTGCCGGCGCCACCATCCAGTCCTACACGTGGGACTTCGGGAACGGCGAGACCGCCACGGGGTCCACCGCGTCGACGACGTATGCGACTGCCGGGACGTACACCATCCGGCTGACCGTGGTGGACAGCGCGGGACGGACCTCCACGACGACGCGCACCGTCACGATCACGGCCACGTGATGACGGCTGCGGCCCCCGCGGCGGCCGGCCGGCCGGAGACCCCGCCCTTCGCGGCGAGGCTGGCCGCCGTGCGGGCCGGGTTCGACGCGCGCGGGCTGGACGCGATGCTCGTTACGCACGTGCCGAACGTGCGCTATCTCTGCGGGCACGCGGGCACGGCGGGCCTGCTCGTCGTCGGCCGCGAGTCCGTGGCGCTGCTGATCGATGCCCGCTACCGCGAGGCCGCCCGCCAGCTCGTGGAGGACGGCGGCGCGCCGGCGGGGCTCGGGCTGGTGGATGTCCCCGGCAGCTACGACGCGGCGGCCCTGGCGCAGTGCCGCGCCGGCGGGTACCGTCGCGTCGGCATCGAGGCCGAGCACCTCTCCGTCGTCCGGTTCCAGTGGTTCGAGCGCATGGGGGCAGCCTGGCCCGAGCCGCCGCAGTGGGTCGCGGTCAGCGGCCTCGTCGAAGGGGTGCGCGCCGTCAAGGACGCGGGCGAGCAGGCGGCCTTGCGGAAGGCGGCCCGTGGGCTGACGTCCGTGGCGGAGGCGGCCTTCAGGGCGGCCCGTGCCGGCGTCCGCGAGCGGGAGGTGGCCGGGTCGATCGAGGCGGCGCTTCGCGCGGCGGGCTTCGAAAAGCCGGCCTTCGATACGATCGTCGCATCCGGCCCGAATTCGGCGCTTCCGCATTACAGGGCAGGTGACCGAATGCTGGCCGACGGCGACCTGGTGGTGCTGGACTTCGGCGGCGTGATGGACGGATACTGCAGTGACATTACGCGGACCGTCTCGATAGGGCCTCCGGGGACGGAGGCCCGCCGTGTGTACGGGGCCGTGCTGCGGGCCCAGCAGGTGGCGATCGCGGCGGTCCGTCCGGGGTGCACGGCCGAATCGGTCGACGCCGCTGCCAGGAACGCCCTGGCGGCAGAGGGGTTAGGGGAGGCCTTCGGGCACGGGACCGGCCACGGGCTGGGCCTGGAAGTCCACGAGGCCCCGCGGGTCGGCAGACCCATCGCGGAGGTGGAGCCGGTGACGCTCGCCGCGGGTATGGTCATTACGGTTGAGCCGGGTGCCTACCTGCCGGGCTGGGGCGGTGTGCGGATCGAGGACGATGTGCTCGTGACGCCGGACGGGTCGGAGGTGCTGACCCGCGTGCCCCGCGAGCTGGTGGTGCTCTAGACGGACGGAGCTTGGAACGGAGCCTATGGATTTCGAGGAGCTGAAGCAGGTGCTGGAGATGGTCCGTGAGCACGACCTCACGGAACTGGAGCTCGAGCGTCCCGACTTCAAGATCCGCGTGCGCAAGGGCGCCACCGGGCAGATGCAGGCGGCCATTCCCGCCGCGGCCGTGGTGGTGGCGCCGCCTCCCGCAGCGGCCGCACCTGCGGGCCCGCCCGCGGCGCCGGCGGAGGACGTCGACCTCGCCGTGCTCAAGTCGCCGATCGTCGGCACCTTCTACCGCTCGCCCGAGCCGGGCGCGCCCGCGTTCACCGACGTCGGCAGCCGCGTGAAGAAGGGCCAGGTGCTCTGCATCATCGAGGCGATGAAGCTGATGAACGAGATCACGTCGGACGTCGACGGGGAAGTCGTGAAGGTGTTCGTCGACAACGGCCAGGCCGTGCAGTACGGCGAGCGCCTGTTCGCCATCCGGCCCAACTGACCATGTTCAAGAAGATTCTGGTCGCCAACCGTGGCGAGATCGCACTGCGCGTGATCATCGCGTGCCGGGAGATGGGGATCAAGACCGTCGCCGTCTACTCGGAGGCGGACGAGCACGCGCTCCACGTCCGGTTCGCGGACGAGGACGTCTGCATCGGCCCCGCCCGGAGCGCCGACAGCTACCTGAACATCCCCGCGATCATCAGCGCGGCGGAAGTCACCGGCGCGGACGCGATCCATCCCGGCTACGGCTTCCTGTCCGAGAACCCGCACTTCGCCGAGGTCTGCGAGGCCTGCCACATCCGGTTCATCGGTCCGAGTCCGCACGTCATCAAGCTGATGGGCGACAAGGCCCGCGCCCGCCGGGCGATGAAGAAGGCCGGCCTGCCGATGCTCCCGGGCAGCGACGGCCCGGTGGACTCGGAAGAGAAGGCGCTGAAGGTCGCGAAGGAGATCGGCTTCCCGGTCATCATCAAGGCCGTGGCCGGCGGTGGCGGCCGCGGCATGCGCGTGGTGCACGCCGAGGAGGATCTCGGCGCGTCGCTCCGCACGGCCCAGCGCGAGGCCGAGGCGGCCTTCGGTGTGGGCGACTGCTACATCGAGAAGTACCTCGTGAACCCGCGGCACATCGAGTTCCAGGTGCTGGGCGACCACCACGGGAACCTCGTGCACCTCGGCGAGCGCGAGTGCTCGGTGCAGCGGCGGCACCAGAAGCTCATCGAGGAGTCACCCTCGGTCGCGATGACGGAGAAGGTCCGGAAGAAGATGGGCGCGCTGGTCGTGGACGCGGCGAAGGCCGTGCAGTACACGAACGCCGGCACCTTCGAGTTCCTGATGGACCAGGCGGGCCGCTTCTACTTCATGGAGGTGAACACGCGCCTCCAGGTGGAGCATCCCGTGACGGAGCTGGTCACCGGCATCGACCTCGTGAAGGAGCAGATCCGGATCGCGGCGGGCGAGCGGCTCGGCTACAAGCAGAGCGACGTCGAGTTCCGCGGGCACGCGATCGAGTGCCGGATCAACGCGGAGCACCCCGAGCGGTTCACGCCGTCGCCGGGCCTCATCCGGACGTTCAACATCTCGTCGGGGCCTGGCGTCCGCATCGATACCTTCGCCCACGCCGACTGCACGATTCCGCCGCACTACGACTCGATGATCGGCAAGATCATCGTCTTCGGGCGTGACCGCGCGGAGGCGATCGCCCGCATGCGCCGCACGCTGGACATGAGCGTCATCGAGGGCATCCACACGACGATGCCGCTCCACGCGAAGATCCTGGCCGAGCCCGACTTCCAGTCCGGCAACATCGGCACGGGCTTCATGGATCGGTTCGCGGCCGAACCGGCCGCCACGCGCGGCACCGCCGCGGCCAGCTAGCCCTCACCATCCCCCCCGTGGCCATCGAGCGCGCAGACCGGACCGCCGCTCTGCCGTCGCGGCTCTACGTGATCTGTGACGTGGACGCCCTCGAGGCCGCGTCGTGGGAGCCCGTCGCCTTCGTCGACGCCTGCCTGGAGGCCGGCGCCAGTCTGTTCCAGCTCCGCGCCAAGCGGCTCGACGCCGGTGCGTTTGCCGCGCTGACCAGGCGCGTGCTCGCCCGCGCCGGGACCTCGGCGACGGTCATCGTCAACGACCGCGTGGACGTCGCCCTCGTGACCGGCGCCGGCGGTGCGCACGTGGGGCAGGAGGACCTGGCCCCCGCAGCCGCGCGCGCCCAGCTCGGCGATGCGGCGATCGTCGGTGTCTCCACGCACACGGAGGCGCAACTGGCGGAGGCGGCGCGCCAGCCCGTCTCCTACGTCGCCGTGGGCCCGGTGTTCGGCACCGCAACGAAGGACACCGGGTACGCGCCCGTCGGCGTGGAGCTGATCGCGCGAGCCAGAGAGATCGCCGGCGCCGGGATGCCGCTGGTCGCGATCGGCGGCATCACGCCGGACCGTGCCGCGGACGCCGTGCGCGCCGGCGCCGACGCCGTGGCCGTCATCGGTGGCCTGATTGGTCCCCAACCCGGCGCGCTCGTTGCACGCTACCTCGATCGTCTTGCGTGAACGAGATCTCCGCTGCCAGGTGCGGGTGGCGCCGAACGGGGTGCCCCGAGAGACGCGCAGCCCGGTGAGGGCGAGCATCGAACGGGGCTGTTCGGCGACAGGACCCGCTCACGCAGCGCGCCGTGCGTCGACCGAGACAGGCGCCCTTGCCGAGCACTCGGTGGGGCTGTTTGCTGCCACGACCCACCCGGGCGTCGTGTCCACGCAGGACATGTCCGGAACAGGCGAGCACTGAGGGATAATTCCGCGTCCGGAGGACTGATGCCAGGTTCGAACCCGCTCTTCGCCCGCAAACCGGTCGCGCATCTGCTCGAAGAACTGCACGGGGAACAGCGCCTGCGCCGCGTGCTCGGGCCGGTGCAGCTGTCCGCCCTCGGCGTCGGGGCGATCATCGGCGCCGGCATCTTCGTCGCGACCGGGTCCGCCGCCCACAGCGTGGCCGGCCCGGCGCTGATGCTGTCGTACGTCGTCGCCGGCCTCACCTGCATCTTCGCCGCGCTCTGCTACGCGGAGTTCGCGTCGATGGTGCCGGTTGCGGGGTCGGCCTACACCTACGCCTACGCGACCCTCGGCGAGCTGTTCGCCTGGATCATCGGCTGGGACCTGGTGCTCGAGTACGCCGTCGGGTCGGCGACGGTGGCCAACGGCTGGTCCGGCTACTTCCAGAGCGTCATCGCGAAGTTCGGCGTGCACATCCCGGCGGCCCTCGCCAGGGCACCGATCATCTACGACGGCGCCACGGGCGCCTTCGTGCAGACCGGGTCCCTCGTGAACCTTCCCGCGGTACTGGCCGTCGCCGTCGTGACGGCGGTGCTGGTCAAGGGCATCCAGGAGAGCGCGTCGTTCAACGCCGCCATGGTCGGCGTGAAGGTGGCCGCCGTGCTGTTCGTCATCATGGTCGGCGCGTTCTACGTGAACCCGGACAACTGGCATCCGTTCGCGCCCTACGGCATGAGCGGGCTCAGCATCTTCGGGACGCCGATCCTCGGGCAGGTCAACGCGGGCGGGCAGCCCGTCGGCATGCTGGCCGGCGCCGCGATCATCTTCTTCGCCTACATCGGCTTCGACTCCGTGTCGACGCACGCGGAGGAGGCGAAGAACCCGCAGCGCGACGTGCCGATCGGCATCATCGCGTCGCTGCTCATCTGCACCGTGCTCTACATCGCCGTCGTGGCGGTCCTGACCGGCATGGTGCCCTACACGCAGATCAGCGTCGACGCCGGCGTCTCGGACGCGTTCAAGCAGGCGGGCCTGCCGTGGGCGGAGTTCATCATCGCCGCCGCGGGCGTGGCGGGCATCACGTCGGTCCTGCTGGTCCTGATGCTGTCGGGCCCGCGGGTGTTCCTGGCGATGGCACGGGACGGCATGGTGCCGCGCGGATTCTTCGGCGACGTGCACCCGCGTTTCCGGACGCCGCATCGCTCGACGATCCTGATCGGCGCCGTCGTGGCCATGCTGACCGGCTTCCTGCCGCTCGACGCGCTGCTGCACCTGACGAACATCGGCACGCTGTTCGCGTTCCTGGCCGTCTGCGCGGCCGTGCTCGTCATGCGCCGGACGCACCCGGATCTGCCGCGGCCGTTCAGGGTGCCGTTGTTCCCGGCCGTGCCGATTCTCGGGATCTTCTCGTGCCTGCTGCTGATGCTGTCGCTCCCGGTGGAGAACTGGTACCGGCTGTTCGGCTGGCTCGCGCTCGGGCTGGTGGTCTACTTCGCGTACAGCCGGACGCACAGCGA
>JBFXBH010000043.1:0-18905 GCA_050183355.1 Vicinamibacterales bacterium
CGGTCGCGACCGCGACGAGCACCGGCGTGCCGGCCGCGCCCGTGCCGCGCATCACGGAGAGGTAGAGGCGCTTCGAGACGGGATGCACCGCGAGGTCGCGGATGAAGACGTCCTCACGCGGGCAGCCCAGCCACGAGGCGAGCTTCGCGTCGAGGTTCTCGATCGCATAGGAGCCCGCGACCGGCGTCGTGTCCCCGGTGAGGTCGAAGGCGGTGATCGTGGCGGCGACGTTGTCGGCCGCGAAGAGGATTCCGGAAGGGCTGAAGGCGATCGGCCCGATGGACGTCAGAGATGCGGTTGACATGGCTCGCTCTAGTTATGCGCTGGAGACGTCCGGTGTCAATCCGTCGTCGGCCATCCCTCCGCCGATCCAAACCGGCCAGCAAAGCGGCCATTCTGTGCTGTAAATCGTCTGTTTACTGGCTACTAAGTGACTGGTATAAAGTCACTTATTATGTCAGGACTGGATGAAGATAAACCGGCCAAAGTTCTAGCCGAAGACAGGGGAGAGGCTCCGGCAGCCATGGAGCCGTTGCTCCTCGGTGACGGTTCCCGCCACCGGTCCAGGCTCAGCGATCTGGCCCTTGAGTTGAGCGCCGCCTCGGCCGGCTTCCGCAGCAGCCTGCCTGCCGGCGTCAGTCAGGGCCTCGCGGGCCTGGTCCGGGCCATGAACTGCTACTACTCGAACCTCATCGAGGGACACGACACCCACCCGGTCGACATCGAGCGGGCGCTCCGGAACGACTACAGCGCTGATGCACGGAAGCGCAACCTGCAGCGTGAAGCGAAGGCGCATGTGACGGTGCAGGCGTGGATCGACCAGGGTGCATTGGCCGGCAAGGCCATGACGGCGGACGCCATCCGCGAGGTACATCGCCGGTTCGGCGAACTGCTCCCACCCGAACTGCTCACGGTGACGAATCCCGATACCGGCGAGGTCATCGAGGTCGTGCCGGGTGAACTGCGCCATCAGGATGTGAAGGTCGGCGCGCACGTGCCGGTGAGTCCCGGTGCCGTGCCGCGGTTTCTGGAGCGCTTCGCGGATATCTACGGTCGACTGGGCCGCGCAGAGACCATCCTCTCCGCGGCCGCTGCCCACCATCGGCTGCTGTGGATTCACCCGTTCCTCGACGGCAACGGACGCGTGGCGCGCCTGATGTCTCACGCGGTTCTACTGGAGGCGCTCGACACCGGCGGCGTGTGGTCCGTCGCCCGCGGGCTCGCGCGCGCGCAGGCTGAGTACAAGGCACACCTGCGCAACTGCGACGGGCCGCGGCGTAACGACCTCGACGGCCGCGGGAGCTTGAGCGAGGAGGCGCTGGTGGAGTTCACGACGTTCTTCCTCGAGACCTGCCTCGACCAGGTCCGGTTCATGGAGTCCCTGATGCAGCCGGCCAGACTGCGCGACCGGATTCTGATCTGGACGGAAGAAGAAGTCCGCGCGGGCGCGCTGCCGCAGAAGGCCGGGCCGCTTCTCGAAGCCGTGCTCTACCGCGGAGTGCTCCCGCGTGGAGACGTGCCCACAGTACTGAGCACCAGCGAGCGCAGTGCGCGTCGCGTCGTGTCGGCGCTGATTGGCCGTGGTGTGCTCGTCTCGGAAAGCACGCGTGCGCCGGTGATGCTGGCCTTCCCGGCAGCACTGGCGGCACGCTGGATGCCGGGCCTGTTTCCCGAGCAGCCCTCATAGGCCGACGGAAGGGAGGGGCCGTGTTCCCGCCCACTCAGACGAGGTGCGCGACGATCAGGAGGCCCGGCAGCGTCATGATGACGTCGACGACCAGAGGGCCGATGACGTCGGTCTCCACCAGCGCCGGCGTCAGCGCCACGCCGGAGAGTGTGGCGGCGCTGAGGGCGAGGGCCGGCCGCCCCGTGAGCACGGCGGCCCCGGCCGCCACGACGGCGATCGCGACGGCCATCTGCCGGGCCGCCGCCCGGCCGAACAGGGCCGGCACGCTGGGCACGCCCGTCGCCCGGTCGCGCGCGGCATCTTTCAGGTCGCACAGCAGGCATCCGGCCACGAACAGGAGGAAGAGCGGGACGGCGACCGGCTCGGCCCACCAGCCCGGAGCGGCGCCGACGGCCACCGGCAGCACGATGCCGCAGGCGGTCCACACGAGGGGCACCAGAAGCGTCTTCACCAGCGGCACGCGCTTGACCAGCGGGTAGGCCACCGCGAGGAGTCCGGCCGCGCCGGCCGCCGCGATGGAGCGGCGGGGCAATCCGGGGAGCAGCCAGGCGCCGGCCAGCAGGCCCGCCATCGAAGCACCCGCGAGCGTCCGCCACAGCCAGCGCGGCAGCGCCGCCGGCGGGTCCAGCAGTCGATCCAGGCTGTAGGCGGTCGTGATGCCGCCGAGCAGCAACGCCAATCCGGCCGGATCCCACGCGCGGCCCGTGGCGCGACGGACCACGACCGCCACGGACCAGCCGAGGGCGACGGGCCACCAGTAGTGCAGCAGGCGGAGCGCGGAGTGCTGGCGAGACAGGAGGGGCCGCACGCCGTTCCATCGTAGCAAGCCGGCGGCATGGTAGCCTCGGCCGATGGCCGGGCCGCTCGACCTCGTCATCGTCGCGGCGTTCGTCCTCTACTCGGTGCGGGCCGGCTTCGCGGCACGGAGGGCGGCGGCCCGCGGCGCGGAGGACTACTTCCTCGCCGGCCGGTCGGTGCCCGGGTGGAAGGCCGGCCTCTCCATGACGGCGACGCAGTATGCGGCGGACACGCCGCTGGTCGTCACCGGGCTCATCGCGACGGCCGGGGTGTTCGCGCTCTGGCGCTTCTGGGTCTACAGCGTCGCCTTCCTGCTGATGGGCTTCCTGCTCGCGCCGGCCTGGCGGCGCGCCGGCGTGCTGACGGACGCGGAGCTGTGCGAGCGTCGCTACTCGGGTCGGGTGGCCGAGGTGCTGCGCTACGTCAAGGCGTTCTACTTCGGCACGTTCTTCAACTGCATCGTCCTCGCGTTCGTGCTCCTGGCGGCCACGCGCATCACCGAGCCGTTTCTGCCGTGGCACGCGTGGCTCGGTCCGGACGTGCTCGCGCCGCTGGCGTGGCTGGCGGAGTGGGTGGGCCGGCCGCTGACGGCGGTGGACCCGGCCTCCCCGGACGTCTGGCTCCGGTCGGCCTCGAACCTGCTGTCGATCGGGCTCATCGTCGGGTTCACGGTGCTGTACTCGGCCACCGGCGGCCTGCGCGGCGTGATCGAGACGGACGTGGTGCAGGTCGTGCTGGCCTTTGCGGCCACGGGCATCTACGCCGCCGTGGTCGTGCGTGCCGTCGGCGGGCTCGGGCAGATCCCGGTGCGCCTCACCGAGCTGTACGGCGCCGAGCGCATGACCGCCATCCTCAGCTTCAACCCCGTGGCCGGCGCGGGCGAACTGGCGGCGACCGTGGTGGCGTTGCTCGGGCTCCAGTGGCTGGCGCAGGTGAACAGTGACGGCACGGGCTACCTCGCGCAGCGCACGATGGCCTGCCGGACCGACGGTGACGCCCGCGCCGCGGCCGTCGTCTTCACCTACGCGCAGAGCCTGGTCCGCACGCTGCTCTGGCTGCCGATCGTGGTGGGCCTGCTGGTGCTCTATCCGCTCGAGGGTCCCGTGACCACCGAAGCGGGCACGGCCGCGCGCGAGGGCGTCTTCGTGACGGGCGTGGCCGATCACCTGTCCACCGGGACGCTCGGGCTGATGCTCGTGGGCCTGCTCGCGGCGCTCGCGTCCACCGTCGACACGCACCTGAACTGGGGCGCCAGCTACTGGACCAACGACCTCTACGGGCGGCTGTACTGCCGGCGACTGCGGGGACGGGAGGCGAGCCCGCGCCGGCTTGTGTGGGTGGCGCGGGGTGCGAGCGTCCTCATCCTGCTGCTGGCCCTGGCCGTCATGTCGCAACTGGGCAGTCTCCAGACGGCATGGAAGACGAGCCTGCTGTTCGGGGCGGGCATGGGCGTGCCGCAGGTCCTGCGGTGGGTGTGGCATCGCCAGAACGCGTGGGGCGAAATGGTGCCGCTGGTGCTCTCGCTGGCCGTGGCGCCGTTGCTGCTCGTCCTCCTGCCGGCGGACCACCAGGACGCGATGCGGCTGGTCGTGATGACCCTCGTGGCCACGGCCGCGTCCATCGGCGCCTCACTCGCCACCGCGCCGGTGGAGCCGGCGCACCTCGATCGGTTCTTCGTGGCGGCGGATCCGCCCGGGTTCTGGTCGGTGGTGGCCCGGCGGACGGGCCGGGACGGCGCGCGCAACCGGCGCCGCCTCTGGCGGGCGCTCGCGGCGACGGCGTTCGCGGCCGGCAGCGTCTTCGCCCTCATCGTCGGCCTCGGCACGTGGCTGCTGCACGCGCCAGGCCCGAAGGCTGTGTCGCGTCCGCTCTGGATCGGCGGCCTCGTGGCGGCGGGTCTGGCGCTGGTCCCGGCGTGGTGGCACTTGGCGCGGCACGACGGGGACGACTGACGCCAGTCCTCTAAATGGGCATGCCTTACTGGGCGAAGGACTGTGCCTGCGCCAGGTCGGCGTGCTCGAACGCTGACGCCATCCGCCCGATCTGCGGCTCCGGCAGCCCGAGGCTGGACGCCTCCTGCCGCCATCGCGCCACGGCGCGGCCGACCTCGGCGGCGACCCCGCGCGCGCGGTCCTCGTCCAGCTCGAAATAGCCCGCCACAGACAGCGCCAGGTCCAACGACGCGGTGCCATCGTCTTCGTTGATCGCCGTCGTCAGTACTCTCGCTTTGACATCGACCGGCACGGGGTTGAGGTCATAGGCGGGGGACAGTCTCCAGCCCCCCTCTCCCGCGTACAGGAACCCGTGATTGCGCAGGTGGTCGTCCGTGTTCGAAATCAGGATGTTGAAGACGATGCGGCGCCACAGCCCCTGCATGTCTTCCTTGGCAGCTGCCCCGTGCTGGCGCAGCGCGTCCACGATTTCGAGATAGCTGTGGGCCTGATTGTCCCGGGCCCCCAGCATGCTCATCGACGACAGGAACGGAATCCGCTGAGCCCCTGCCCGGTCGAAGCGCCGCAGCAGCAGCACCGGTCTCCCCGAGACGGCTTCGACGCGCGCCTCGGGTACCGGAATGCCGGCGCGCTGCGCCAGATTCAGGGCCACGGATTCCCACAGCACCGTGTTGTATTCGTCGTCCCGCCTTGGGAACTTGGCGATCGCCAGATGTCCGTCCCGGTCCCGCACCGACGCCTTGGGCCGCGCCCCTCCGAGCGAGGAGCCCGGCGCCAGAAGCAGGCGTAAATCGTCGTCCGTCTCCTGGTCGTCCACGACACGGTCCGAGGCTGAGAGCAGCTGCGGCAGCTCAAGCAGCGGGGGCGTTCGCGTGGCCCCGTCCTCGCGCAGGAAGGGCCCTCCGGGCGTCTCGGCGAACCGCAGCGCGCCCTGGCGCGCCTCATCATCCACGAGCAACAGGTAGTCGATTTCCTGCAACGTGCGCGGCGTCTGCTTCTCGCGTTCCGCGCGCCGGCGTTCCGCCCGGCGCATCAGCGCGCGCCCCCAGCGGTCGGGCGCCGAGTCGCCAATCGCGCCAAACATCGGAAGGTCGCCCGGTGTGTGAAACGGGCCGGGGCCGAGCTGCAGCGCCGGCTCCAGTGAAAACCGGGCCGGGTTGCCCAGCCACTCTGCGTCGTACTCGAATGACGCGGTCTCGCGACCTTTGCGTGTGCGGCTCCACAAGCGCCCCACCAATTGCGGTGCGCCCTCCAGGTCGACATAGACCCACACTTCGCGATCCATCACGCACCCTCTTCGGGTTGCTGGATCTTCTTGGGCCGCCGCGAGCGGATGCGCTTCGGGAGGTGCTCCTCCTCCAGCTGCAACCCAGCGGCGTCGGTGCGCACGTCCGCCAGATCGGTGATCCGGTCCACGAGTCCCAAGACGAAGAGGACCGTGGCGTAGATGCCAAGCGCGACATTGGGGTCGCCCTTTTCCACGCGGTTCAGAGTCGAACGGCCGATCGAGGCGCGTTCGGCGGCCACGGCGACGGGTATGCGTCGGCGCAGACGCGCATCCCGGATGTCGGCGCCGAGCTTGCGCAACGCGCGACGCACCGGGACCGGGAGCACCGCAGCTGTTCGACTTGTCTTCATGTAACGTCCTCTATATGAACCCTTATCCTATCTAAGGTTCCATATATGAGACTTTAGGTCAATAAATGCCTGGGAGGATTGGGGGGCCCTCCGCCGGAGGGCCTTCGTCAGCCAACCAGTTCCCAACTCTTGACCACTGACTTGACCACACGACGACAAAGGCCGCCATTGCTGGCGGCCTTTGTGGCCGGTAAGTAATTGATTCTAAAGGTGGTGCGGAAGAAAGGACTCGAACCTTCACGCCCTTGCGGGCGCCAGCCCCTCAAGCTGGTGCGTCTGCCAATTCCGCCACTTCCGCGTCGTGGGGTCTTTCTTACTTGCCCTGCTCGGCAGCCGGAGCGGCCGGGGCAGGGGCGGCGGCCGGAGCCGCCGTGGATTCCGCTGGCGCAGCCGCCGGAGCCGGGGTCGCCGCTGGCGTTGCCGCCGCGGGGGCCGGGGTGGTCACGGGCGTTGTCACCGGCGCCGGCACGTCGATGGTGCCGAGCACGGAGCCGGGGCCTCTCTGGCCCATGATGCCGAGAATCACGGCGCCGATCATGAACACGGCCGCGGCAATCGCGGTCGTCCGCGAGAGCACGGTGGCGCCGCTTCTGGCGCCGAATGCGGCCTGGCTGCTGCCGCCGCCAAACGCGTTGGCGATGTCGCCGCCCTTGCCCTGCTGGAGGAGGACCACCAGCATCAGCGTGAGGCAGACGAGCACGTAAATTCCCGCCACGAGGTAATACAGCATCGTCGTTATGCCCTGACCAAAGCGCTAAGTATACAGGCCGATGGGCCCCGGCGTCACGCCGGACGGGCCTTTCGGACGATTTCCGCGAATCCCTTCGGATCCAGGCTGGCGCCCCCGACCAGCCCGCCGTCCACGTCGGGCTGGGCGACGAGGTCGGCGATATTCTCGGGCTTCACGCTGCCACCGTAGAGGAGCCGGCACTGGTCCCCGGCGTCGGCCCCGAACCACTGGCGCAGGCGGGCGCGGATGTGGGCGTGGGCCTCCCCGGCCTGGGCGGGCGTGGCCGTCCGGCCGGTGCCGATGGCCCAGACGGGCTCGTAGGCCATGACGAGCCGCACGAGTTGGTCGCCGGTCAGGCCCTCGAGTCCCTGCCGGATCTGCGTGTCGAGCACGTCGAAGGTCTGCTTCCGCTCGCGCTGCTCGAGCGTTTCGCCGATGCAGACGATGGGCGTGAGCGCGTTGGCGAACGCGGCGCCGATCTTCCGGTTCACGCCGAGGTCGGTCTCGCCGAAGAGCGCCCGGCGTTCGGAGTGGCCGATGATGACCCACGTGGCGCCGGCTTCCTTCAGCATGCCGCCGCTGATCTCGCCGGTGAAGGCGCCCTCGCGCTCCCAGTGCAGGTTCTGCGCGGCGATGCCGACGCGCGTGCCGGCGGCGGCCTGCGCGGCGGCGTGCAGTGCCGTGAACGTCGGCGCGACGACGACGTCGAGCCCGCGCACGTCCTCGACGAGCCGGGCCAGCTCGCGCACGGCGGCCGTGGCCTCGGCCACGGTCTTGAACATCTTCCAGTTGCCGGCGATGAGCGGTGTGCGCATGGAGGCCTCTCGAAGCTACGCGTCGGGCAGCACGGCGACGCCGGGCAGCGTACGGCCGCCGAGAAACTCGAGTGACGCGCCGCCACCCGTGGAGATGTGCGTGAGCCGCTCCGAGACGCCGGCCTTCCTCGCGGCGGCGATCGAATCGCCACCACCGATGATCGTCGTGCCATGCACGGCGGCGACGGCCTGGGCGACAGCCAGCGTGCCCGTCGCGAACGCATCGACTTCGAAGACGCCCATCGGGCCGTTCCACACCACGGTCTTCGCGTCGGCCAGCGCGGCGGCGTAGGCGGCGGCGGTGGCCGGGCCGATGTCGAGGCCCATGCGGCTGCCGATGGCGGCGTCGGTGACGGCCAGCGTGGCCGTCGACGGCAGCGGCTCGCCCGTGGCCGGGAACCGGTCGGCGACGACGTGATCGCTCGGCAGCAGCAGCGTGAGGCCGCGGTCCTGCGCGCGGGCCAGGATCTCGCGCGCGAGGTCGAGCTTGTCGTCTTCGACGAGCGACGTGCCGACCGGCAGGCCCTGGGCCTTGAAGAAGGTGTAGGCCATCGCGCCGCCGATGATCAGGCGGTCCACGCGCGGCATGAGGTTCTCGATGACTTCGATCTTGTCCGACACCTTCGCGCCGCCGAGGATGGCGACGAACGGGCGCACGGGCGTGGCGAGCGCGTCGCCGAGATAGCGCACTTCCTGCTCCATGAGCAGGCCGGCGGCGGCGTCCCGCATCAGCGGCACGATGGCGTGGACGGACGCGTGGGCGCGGTGCGCGGCGCCGAACGCGTCGTTCACATACACGTCGCCGAGCGCGGCGAGCTGCGCCGCGAACACGGCGTCGTCCTTCTCTTCCTCCGCGTGGAACCGGAGGTTCTCCAGCAGCACGACTCCTGCTCCGGCGCCGCCGTCACCGGCCGCGGCGACGGCCGCGCGCGCGGCGTCGCCCACGCAGTCGTCCGCGAACGTCACGGCCCGGCCGAGCAGCGTCGCGAGCCGGTCGGCCACGGGCCGCAGGCTCATCTCCGGATTCGGCTTCCCCTTCGGGCGCCCGAGGTGCGACGCGAGGATGACCGTCCGCGCGCCCGCGGTGAGGAGATGCTGGATGGTCGGCAGCGACGCCCGCACACGCGTGTCGTCGCCGATCGCGCCGCCCTTGAGGGGCACGTTGAAGTCCACGCGCAGGAATACGCGCCGGCCGCGGACGTCAAGCTGGGCGAGGGAGCGCTTGGCCACCAGTTATCGGGTCAGGTAGTAGAAGAGCGTGATGACGGCCAGCACCAGCGCGGTCCGCACGAGCGCGGTCGTGAGGACCTGACGCATCAGAACCCCGCGGCGGCGACCTTCCGCAGCAGATCCACGCAGCGGTTCGAGTAGCCCCACTCGTTGTCGTACCACGAGAGGACCTTCACGAAGTTGCCGTCCATGACCTTCGTGTACGGGGCGTCCACGATGGAGGAGTGCGGGTTGCCCTTGAAGTCGATGGAGACCAGCTCCGCGGTCGACACCGCGAGGAGGCCCTTGAGCGGACCATTCGCGGCGGCGGCGGTGAACGCCGCGTTGACCTCCTCGGCCGTCGTCTTCCTGTCGACGAGCGCGGCCAGGTCCACGACCGAGACGTTCGGCGTGGGCACGCGGATGGAGATGCCGTCGAGCCGGCCCTTGAGTTCCGGCAGCACTTCGCCGACCGCGGCGGCGGCGCCGGTCGTGGTCGGAATCATCGAGAGGCCCGCGGCGCGGGCGCGGCGCAGGTCCTTGTGCGGCAGGTCGAGCAACTGCTGGTCGTTCGTGTAGCTGTGGACCGTCGTCATCTGGCCCATGCGCAGGCCGAAGGTCTCATTGAGCACCTTGGCGATGGGGGCCAGGCAGTTCGTCGTGCAGCTCGCGTTCGAGATGATGTGGTGCGCCTTCGGGTCGTACTTCTCGTCGTTCACGCCGAGGACGACCGTGATGTCCGGCTTCTTGGCCGGGGCCGTGATGATCACCTTCTTCGCGCCGGCGGCCAGGTGCTTCGCGGCGGCGTCGCGGTCGGTGAAGAGGCCCGTCGACTCGAACACCACGTCCACGCCGAGGTCGCCCCACGGGAGCTGCGCGGGATCCCGGAACGAGAGCACCTTGAAGGCGTCACCATCCACGCTGATGCCGTCGCCCGAGGCCTGCACGTCGGCCTTGAGGTTGCCCAGCACGGAGTCGTACTTCAGCAGGTGCGCCAGCGTGGCGGCGCTGGTGAGGTCGTTGACGGCCACGATGTCGACCTCGCGGTTGCCCATCGCGGCGCGCAGGATGTTGCGGCCGATGCGTCCGAATCCGTTGATGCCGACCTTCACAGCCATGCTCGTCTCTGACTCCTGGAACGCCGCGCGCGCCACGGCGGCGACCGTGGGAACCTGGGCGGACATTGATTGTTCCCTGATCGCGCGGACCGGGTCAACGGACGTACACTCCGGATGCGTGTACCTGCTCTACAGCATCGCCACCTTCGCCGTGCTGCTGGTGACGTCGCCGTTCTTCCTCTACCAGGCGATCCGCCACCGCAAGTACCTCGGCAGCATCCGGCAGCGGCTCGGGTATCTGCCCGTGCCGTTCAATCTGGACGGGGACGAGTCGATCTGGGTGCAGGCGGTCAGCGTCGGCGAGGTGCTGGCGGTCCGGCCCCTGCTGGCGGACCTCCGGCAGCGGTACCCCCGCCTCAAGCTCTACCTGTCAACCACGACGCGCACCGGGCAGGAACTGGCCGCGCGGCTGGCGGGCGAGGTGGACGGCGTCTTCTACTTCCCGTTCGACTGGACGTTCGCGGTGCGCCGCACGCTGGACCGCGTGAAGCCGCGCGTCTTCATGATGGTCGAGACGGAAATCTGGCCGAACCTGCTGCGGGAGTGCCGCCTCCGGGGCATCCCGACGATGCTCATCAACGGGCGCATCTCGTACAAGTCCTACCCGCGCTACCGGATGGTGCGCCCGCTGTTCGCGAAGGTGCTCGCGGACGTGACGCGCTTCTGCGCGCAGGGCGAGGAAACCGCCCGCCGGCTCGTCGACCTCGGCGCGCCGGCGGACCGCATCACCGTGACCGGCAGCCTGAAGTTCGACGCGCTGCACGCGACGCCGGCCGTGCGCGGCCGCGAGCGGGTGCTGCGCTTCTTCCGCGTGGCGGCCAACCGACCGGTCGTGGTCGCGGGCAGCACGCTGCGCGGCGAAGAAACCGCCGTGGCGCGGGCCTTCAACCGGCTCCGGACGTCGGGCAACCGGGCGCTGCTCATCGTGGCGCCGCGGCACCCCGAGCGCGCGGCGGAGGTCGTCCGCATCTGCCAGCAGGAGGGGCTGAGCACGGTGCTGCGGACGGACCTGGCGATCGACAGCGAGCCGCGCGCCGACTGCGTCGTGCTGAACACGATCGGCGAGCTGGCGCAGGTCTACGAGATCGCGACGATCGCGTTTGTCGGCGGGAGCCTGATCAGCGCCGGCGGCCACAACATCCTCGAACCCGCGGTGTTCGGGCGGCCGATCGTCTTCGGCCCCTACATGCAGAACTTCGCGGAGATCGCGCAGACGTTCCTGCAGAACGGCGCGGCGGTGCAGGTGACGCACGAAGGCGCGCTCGACCGCGCGTTCGTCGACCTGATGGCGGACCCGGTCACACGCGCCCGGCTCGGCGCGGCGGCGAAGGCGCTGATGGAGGCCAACCGCGGCGCGCGGCAGCGGACGCTGGCCGCGGTCACCGAGGCGCTGCGCCCCGACACCGGCACCCGCGGCGCCGTGCTCCCGTTCCGCGTGGTGCATTGACGGCGGGCGCGCGCGTGCCCGGCCTTGGTGCGCTCGGCTCCCTGTACGGATGGGCGGCGGCCCGCCGCCGCGCCCGGTATCGCGCGCAGCCGGCGCGCGCACGCCGCCTGGCGCGGCCGGTGGTCAGCGTCGGCAACCTCACCGTCGGCGGCAGCGGCAAGACGCCGCTCGTGATCGCGCTGGCGGCGGCGCTGCAGCAGGCCGGTGAGCGCCCCGCGATCCTGAGCCGCGGCTACGCCCGCCGGGCGGCCACCGGCGGCGTCACCGTCGTCAGCGACCGCGAGGGCGTGCGCGCGGCGGTCGAGGCGAGCGGCGACGAGCCGCAGGTCATGGCCCGGCGCCTGCCGGGCGTGCCGGTGCTCGTGGCCGCCAGCCGCTACCTCGCGGGACGCGCGGCCGAGCGCGACCACGGCTGCACCGTGCACCTGCTCGACGACGGCTTCCAGCACCTGCCGCTCGCCCGCGACGCGGACCTGCTCGTGCTCTCGGCGGCCGACATCCGCGAGCGCGTGCTGCCCGCGGGCCGGTTGCGCGAGCCGGCGGCGGCGGCCTGGGCGGCCGACGCCTGGCTGGTCGGAGAAGGGGCGCCTGAGGAAGTAGCCGCGGCGCTTGGGCCGGCTCCGCAGGGACCGACCCCGGCCGTGTTCACGTTCACCACGCGCGTCGGTGCGCCGCGCCGGGTTGTTCCGTTCGGCGAGGCCGCGGCCGTCGTGCCGGGCAACGCCGTCGCGGTCTCGGGCATCGCGCGGCCGGAGCGGTTCTTCGCCGCGGCGCGCGCGGCGGGGTGGTCGATCGCCCGCGAGTGGCGGTTCCGCGATCACCACTGGTTCACCGAGCGCGACTGGCGCGCCATCGCCGACGCCGCGCGTGCCGCGGGTGCGACGGTCCTCACGACCGAGAAGGACGCCGTGCGCCTGGAGCCGCTGCTGCGGAGCGGGAACGCCGGCGTGGACGTGGTCTACCTGCCGATCGACGTGGATCTGCCGGCGGCGCTGGTGCGCTGGCTGACCGGCCGGCTGGCGGAGCGCCGCGCATGAGACACCGCCTCGAGTACCTGCTGGTCCGTCTGGTGCAGTGGCTCGTCCGGCCGCTGCCGATCCGCGTGCTGCGCCGGATCGGGGGCCCGCTCGGCCTGCTGGTCTACGCGCTCGACGGGCGGCACCGGCGCATCGCCATCGAGAACCTGATCGCGGCGTTCCCCGGCCGACCCCCGCGTGAGTGCCGGCGGATCGCGCGGCACGTCTTCCGGCACGTCGGGCGTCTGCTGCTCGAGGTGCTGAAGCTGGACGGCATGCCCGCCTCGACGCTGCTGACGCTCATCGAAAGCGACGGCGACGAGCGCGTGCGCGAGGCGTACCGGCAGGGGCACGGCGTCCTCTTCTTCAGCGGGCACTTCGGCTACTGGGAGATGTTCGGCGTGGGGCATCCGCTGCGCGTGGCGCCGTTCTCCTACGTCGAGCGGCCGCTCGACAACCCCTTGCTGGACGCGCTGCTGAGCCGCGTCCGCGGCCAGACGGGCAACAGCTCGATCGCGCGTCAGGGCGGCGTGCGCCGGATGCTGCGCGAGCTGTCGGCCAACCGCGCCGTCGCGCTGCTGATCGACCAGCACCTGCACGGCCCCGATGCCATCGACGTCCAGTTCTTCGGCCGGCCGGCCGCCACGACGTCCGCGCTGGCCGCGCTGGCGCTGCGCACGGGCGCGGTCGTCATCCCGTTCTTCGTGCTGCCGCTGCCGGACGGCCGCTACCGTCTGATTGCCGAGCACCCGGTGCCGCCGCCGGAGAGCGACGCGCCCGACGCGGTCCGCGAGTTCACGCAGCGCTGCACGGACGTGATCGAGATGTACGTGCGCCGCTACCCGGAGCTCTGGCTCTGGATGCACCGCCGCTGGCGTGCCGGCGACGCTGTCGCCCCGGCCGACGCGCCCGCGCCTGCGCCTGCGCAGGCAGACGAGCTCGACGCGGATGCCTGAGCGCATCGTCGTCCTCGCGCCGAACTGGCTCGGCGACGTGGTGATGGCGGAGCCTGCCGTGGCCGCGCTTCGCCGCGCGCATCCGGCGGCGCACCTGGCCGTGGCCGCCCGCGCCTCCGTTGCCGGCGTGCTGGCGTTCGTGCCGGGTGTCGACGAGGTCGTGACGTTCCCGGCCGGCGCGACGACCCGCGTGGAGGCCGCGCGGCTCGCGGCCGGGCGCTTCGACACCGCGGTCCTGCTGCCGAACTCATTCCGCTCGGCGTGGGTCGCGCGGCGGGCGGGCATCCGACGGCGCGCCGGATTTCGCGGCGACGGCCGGTCGTGGCTGCTGACCGACGCCGTGGAGAGGCCGACGGCGTCGCGGCCGGCCGTCGCCGTGCGCCAGATTGACTACTACCTCGCGCTGACGACGGCGCTCGGGTGGGTGGCCGGCGCGTCCGTGCCGCGCCTGTTGCTGACGCCGGCCGCGCGCGCCGAGGCGGAGGCGGCGCTCGCGGCCCACGGCATCACGCCGGAGTCGCCGTTCGTCGTGCTCGCCCCCGGCGCGGCCGGCGGCCCGGCCAAGCAGTGGGTGCCCGGGCACGCGGCGCGGCTGGTCGAGCGCCTCGTCGCGGGCGGGACGGTCCGCGTGGTCGTCGTCGGCGCCGCGGCGGACCGGCCGGTGGCGGCCGAGGTGGTCGGGTCGCTCGCGCCGGCGGCGCGCGCGGGCGTGGTGGACCTCGTGGGGCAGACCTCGCTCGTGGCGCTGGCCGGGCTCCTCGCGCGGGCGCGGGCCGTCGTGGCCAACGATTCCGGCGCGCTGCACCTGGCGGCAGCCCTCGGCGCGCCGGTCGCCGCCGTGTTCGGCCCGACGGACGAGCGGCTCACGGCACCCACGGCAGCGGACCCGGCCCGCGTGGCGGTGCTGACGCATCACGTCTGGTGCCGGCCCTGCGGGCTCCGCACGTGCCCGATCGACCACTCGTGCATGACGGGCGTCACGCCCGAGCGCGTCTTCGCTGCCGTCGAGGCCTGGCTGTAAACGACGCGGATGCTACCCTTACGGACTTGATGGCAGACAGTCAGGTGAACCCAGGGAACGCCCCGCTCGCGCAGGCCCAATTGGCGCTCATCGACGCGATGGCCGGGCGTCGTGTCGCCGTGGTCGGCGACGTCGTGGCGGACGAGTTCGTGTATGGCCGCGTCGCGCGCGTTTCACGCGAGGCGCCCGTGCTGATTCTCGAGTACGACTCGACCGAGGTGCTGCCGGGCGGTGCCGGCAACGCGGCCAACAACGTGGCGGCGCTGGGCGGCCGGGTGGCGCTGGCCGCCGTGGTCGGACAGGACGACCCCGGCCGGCGGATGGTGCAGGCGCTGCACGCGGGCGTCGACCGCAGCCGGCTCGTCCGCGTCTCGACGCACGCGACGCCGCTCAAGACGCGCATCCTCGCGGGCGGCATCCACTCGGCCAAGCAGCAGGTGGTCCGGATCGACCGTGGCGTGCGCCCGGCGATCACGCCCGCCGCGCGTGCCGCGTTCGAGGCCACGGCGCTGCTGGCCGTGCACGACTGCGACGCCGTGCTCGTGTCCGACTACGGTCACGGCCTCATCACGCCCGCGTTTCTCCGCCGGCTCAGGACGGCGGCGTGTGCCGACGGGCCGGTGCCGTTCCTGCTCGACTCCCGCTACCGCCTGCTGGACTACCGCGGGCTGACGCTCTCCGCGCCGAACGAGTCGGAGGTCGAGGCGGCGCTCGACGTGAAGATCAACGACGACCCCGTGGCGCTGGAGAGGGCGGGCCGCGAGCTCCTCGCGCGGACGAAGGTCGGCGCGCTGCTCGTCACGCGGGGCAGCCGCGGCATGGCGCTCTTCCAGCCCGGCGCGCGCACCGTGCACATTCCGATTCACGGCAGCGACGAGATTGCGGACGTGACCGGCGCCGGCGACACCGTGATGGCCACGCTGACGCTCGCGCTCGCCTGCGGCGCGTCGTTCGAGCAGGCCGCGCGTCTCGCGAACTACGCGGGCGGCGTGGTGGTGATGAAGCGTGGCACGGCAACGGTCTCCGCCGACGAGCTCCGGCGGGCCGTGCGGGCCGGCGCGGCGGCAGCGGCTCCGGCCCCGTCCGCCAGGGCCACCAGGGCGCGCCGTGGGTGAAGTCGTCACCCGTGAGGCGCTCGTCTCCCGGCTGGCGGCGCTCAGGGCGGAGGGGAAGACCGTCGTCCTCGCCAACGGCTGCTTCGACATCCTGCACGTCGGGCACGCGCGCTATCTCGCCGGGGCCAAGCGGGAGGCGGACGTGCTCGTGGTCGCCGTCAACGACGACGCGTCCGTGCGCGCCCTGAAGGGGCCGGACCGGCCGATCCAGGACGAAGCGTCCCGCGCGGAGCTCGTCGCGGCGCTCCGCCCCGTGGACTTCGTCGTGCTGTTCTCCGAATCGACGCCGGCGCCGCTGATCGAGGCGATCCGGCCGGACGTGCACTGCAAGGGCCCGGACTACACCGTCGAGACGGTGCCCGAGCGCGCCGTCGTGGCGGCCTACGGCGGCCGCACGGTGATCGTCGGCGGGCCCAAGGACCACTCGACCCGCGACATCGTCGCGAAGCTGCGCGCCGCGCCGTGAACCGGATCCTGATCGTGCGCCTGGGGTCGCTGGGCGACATCGTCCACGCCGTGCCGGCCGCGGCCGCTGTGATGCGCGCGTGGCCGTCCGCAGCGGTCGACTGGGTCACCGCGCCCGGATACCGCGAGCTGGTCGGCATGGTGCGCGGCCTCCGCCGGGTGATCACACTCGATACGCGCCGCGTCACGGGCCCGGATGGCATCCTCGCCACGCTGCGCACGCTGCGCGCGTCCCGCTACGACGCCGTGCTGGATCTGCAGGGCCTGCTGAAGTCCGCCGTGCTCGCGCGCCTGGCCGGCGGCGCCCGGACGCTCGGCTTCTCACGGGCCGACCTCCGCGAGCCTTTGGCGGCGACGTGCTACGGCGAGACGGTCGACGTGTCGGCCGCGACGCATGTCATCGACAAGGGGCTCGCGCTGGTGCGGGCGCTCGGTGGTCCCGCCCATGCGTCCGGGGCATCCCCGGCGTTCCCGCTGGACGTGCCGGAGGTGCCCGCCGTCCAGACGTTGGCGGCGCGCACGGCACCCGGCGGCTACGCGCTGCTGAACCCCGGTGCGGCGTGGCCCAACAAGCAGTGGCCGGTCGAGCGCTTCGGCGCGGTGGCGCAGGCGCTGCGGCGGGAGCGCGGGCTGCCGAGCGTCGTGCTGTGGGGCCCCGGAGAGCATGCGCGCGCGGAAGCGGTCGTCGCGGCGTCCGCGGGGGCCGCGGAACTCGCGCCGCCGGCGACGATACCCGGCATCGCCGCACTGGCGAAGCAGGCGCGGCTGGTCGTGTCTGGCGATACGGGGCCGCTGCACCTCGCCGCGGCCGTCGGCGCGCCGGCCGTGGCGCTCTTCGGCCCCACCCGCGCCGAACGCAACGGCCCGTGGTCGGCCGACGACGTGTCGATCTCACGGTTCGCGGACTGCCAGTGCGCCTACCAGCGGCGCTGCACGCGCGACGTGCCGTGCCTCCACGGCATCGAGACGGCCGAGGTCGTCGGGGCCGCGGCGCTGCGGCTCGATCGGGCCGCGAGGACGGTGCGATGACGGCGTCGGCCGGAACGGTCGTGCTGACCTGGCTCGCCCGGTGGCGCGTGCGGCTCGGCGCGCTGACCGTGGTCGCCGCGCTCGTGCTGGCCCGGCCCACGTGGACGTCGTGGCGCCTCGGTCTGGTCATCGCGCTGGTAGGCGAGGCGATCCGGATCTGGGCGGCCGGGCATCTGGAGAAGAGCCGCGAGGTCACGCGGTCGGGTCCGTACCGGTGGACGGCCCATCCGCTCTACGTCGGGTCGTCCGTGCTGGCGCTCGGCGTCGTCGTCGCGGCCGCGAGCCTGCCGCTGGCCGCGCTCGCGCTCGTCTACATGACGGCGACGATCACGGCCGCCGTGCGGACGGAGGAGGCGCACCTCCGGGAGGCGTTCGGCCCCGATTACGACGACTACCGGGCGTCCCGGGCGCAGCCGATGCCGCGGTCGTTCAGCCTCGCCCGAGCCATGAGAAACCGCGAGTACCGCGCCCTGGCCGGCGTGGTGCTCGGGTTTGCGTTGCTTGCGCTGCGTATCGCCGGGCCTCTATAATCTGTCTCTTGGCTGCAGCACCACGTGGCCAGAAGGGCGCGCAGGACGCGCGCTGGGCCGCTGGCCCTGCCGAACGCGCGCGAGCGCCAGAGGGGGGCGGTTAGCTCAGCTGGTAGAGCACCGGCTTTACACGCCGGCTGTCACAGGTTCGAGTCCTGTACCGCCCACCACAATCCAGACTCGGGGTCGTAGTTCAGTTGGTTAGAACGCCGCCCTGTCACGGCGGAGGCCGCGGGTTCGAGTCCCGTCGACCCCGCCACTCTCACCCTCGAGAGTGGTCCCTTCCCGAGTCACGCAATATCGCAACGTCCAGGCGCTTCCGGCGTCTGGCGCTAGCCTGTTGCCCCTTCACGCGCGATTCACATAGGCGGCCAGTCGCTCACCGGCTGTCAGCAGTTCCTTCTCGTTCACGATGTTGTACCGGTCGAAGACCGCGCGCGTCTTATGCCCCGTCAACATCATGGCCACGCGCTCTGGCACACCTGCGCGGATGAGATTTCGAGCGGCCGTGCGTCGGCAGTCGTGCAGCAGCCGATGGGGAACGCCCGCCTTGCGGCACGCGTCTCGCAGGGCCGTTCTCCACGTCCGGATCGGGATGCCGTCGCGACCAAAGACGAGTGCGCTGTCGGCACGGCGCTGCAGCATCCGGCGATCCAGCACCTGCTGGAGTGGGGTCGAGATGGGGAGGACGCGGCCGACCTTGGTCTTGGACCGTCGAGCGGTGAGACGAATGACACCGCCGTGCGTGTCGACGTCGTCCCAACTCAGTCCGAGGATCTCGTTGCGACGCCATCCTGAGTAGTATGCGAAGTCCAGCACGTCCTGGAAGGCATCCGGCAGCTCGGCCCGGACCTTCAGATACTCGTGGTGCTCGAAGAATCCTTCACGAGGCGGATTCTCCTCGAGGCGCTTGGGGAAGAGCGGCGGGCGCACAGGCTGATCGCGGCGCAGCGCAATCTGAAACATGCGACTGAGGATGGACGTTTCGCGATTGACCGTCGCGGCCTCAACGTCCTGCGCGCGTCGGTGCCGCTGATAGCTCCGGATGCTATCGAGGGTGATCGCGTCGGCGGCCCAACCTCCGAAGAAGGACCGAAGATGCTCGACGCGTGCGCGCGCCGTGTTGAGCGCTCGATAGCGATGGAGGACGTAGTCCTCGAGATAGCCCTGAGCCATGGCACACATTCCCTCTGTCGGCGGCGACAGTGAAGTCAAACGTTCAGGGGCTGCCCGGAACGCTCCGTGCCTGCGGTGTAGAGCGACAGTGATATTGACCCCTTCGCGCCATTAATTCTGACCCCCTCAGGAGGAGGGGCGAATGGAGATGGAGAGGGGCAGATTGGTACCTCCGATTCAGGAGGTGCCGGTGATCGAAGGAG
>JBFXBH010000044.1:0-18705 GCA_050183355.1 Vicinamibacterales bacterium
TTCCCGGTGGTCATAGGGGCAGAGTCACACCCGTTCCCATTCCGAACACGGAAGTTAAGCCTGCTTCCGCCGATGGTACTGCGTGCGTAGGTGCGTGGGAGAGTAGGTCGCTGCCGGGAGTTTTTTTTGAAGAAGCGCCGTGGAGGCGCTTCGGTAGACTGTGAGCCCGTCTCATTCATGAGGCGGGCTTTTCTTTTTTTACGCGACCGTGCCCGGTGCGCCCTGCACGGCCGCCTGCACGGTCCTGCGCACAACTGGTTAGCCCGGCCTGGGGTCTCCTGCTCCCTGGCCTAAAATGATCCGCATGGGTTGGTTCGGCCGTCGTGCGGGGATCTGCTGCGGCCTCGCGGTCGCCTGGCTCGCCGTGTCCGCTGCGCCCGCCCGTGCGCAAGCGGCCTGTCCCGTCGCCGCCCAGAATCTGTTCGTCCGGAACGTGATGACGGACCTCTATCTCTGGAGCGAGTCCGTACCCGACGTCGACCCGACCGCATTCAGCTCGCCGGACGCTTATCTCGCGGCAATTCGATACCTGCCGCTCGACAGCCACTACAGCTACATCGAGAGTCGCGCGGTCAGCGAGGCGTTCTACTCCGACAGCCAGTTCATCGGATTCGGCTTCTCGTCTTCGCTCGAGGCCGCGGCCATCCGCGTCGCGCAGGTCTTTCCCGGGAGCCCGGCGGAGGACGCGGGGCTGCTCCGTGGCGACCGCATCGTCGCGGTCGACGGGCGCGGCATCGCCGAGCTGATCGCCGCCGGTCTCATCGGCGGCGTCTTCGGACCCGCGACGGAGGGCGTTGCGCGTGAGCTCACATTCACGCGCGGGACCGCCCGGCAGTCGGCCCGGCTCGTGAAGCGGGTCGTCACGATTCCGACCGTCTCACACACCCGCGTCTTCCAGGTTGGCTCGAGGACGGTCGGGTATCTCTTCTTCCGCAACTTCGTCGAGCCGTCGTTTGCCGCACTTGACGAAGCGTTCGCCTCCCTGAAAGCACAGGGGGTGAACGAGCTGATCCTCGACCTCCGCTACAACGGCGGCGGCATGGTGACGGTCGCGCAGTACCTGGCGGGTCTGATCGGCGGTGCTCGCACCGCGGGCCAGGTGCTGGGCACGTACGCGCACAACGCCCGAAACACCTTTCGCAACTCCGAGATCCGGATGGACACGCACGCGAACGCGCTGGGCCTCGACCGCCTGATCGTGATCGCCTCCGGCTCGTCGGCATCCGCGAGCGAGCTCGTCGTCAACGGGCTCCGGCCGTTCATGCCGGTCGCGATCATCGGTGACCGGACGTACGGCAAGCCGGTGGGGCAGTACGCGATTCCGTTCTGCGACAAGATCCTCGCGCCGGTCTCGTTCTCGATTCGCAACGCCAACGACGAAGGCGACTACTACGATGGCCTTCCCGCGACCTGCCCCGCCGCGGACGACCTCGATCACCAGCTCGGCGATGCCGCCGAGGCGTCCCTCGCCGAGGCCCTGAACTACGTCGCGACCGGTGCCTGTACGACCCCGCCGTCGGCGTCGCCGCTCTCGCGCCGGGCCAGGGCCCGGCCGGCCGCGACCGGCCTGCAGTTGCTGATTCAGGCCGACTAGCGAACGGTCCCCGCCGGTCAGCAGAACCCGCGCTCGGCCCGGCTCCCCGACTCTCAAGACCCGCAACGCCGTCCCTGCACTGCAGGCGATCGGGGCCGTCCGGCGCATTCACCGCACCTGCCGGGTCTGGGCCGAGTCTTGCCTGTCACTCCCACATGCGGGGAGCTGGCACCTGGTGGATCGTCGTCGTGCTGCTCTCCACGGAGGCGCGCCCGGTGACTGCCGCCGAGCACTTCCCGGTGCGGCGCGTCTTCGATGGCGACACGGTCGAGCTGGGTCACGCCGGCCGCGTCCGGCTGCTGGGCATCGATGCACCGGAACTGGGCCGCGGGCTCGAGACGCCCGCACCGTTTGCCGTCGAGGCGCGCGAGCGGCTGGTGTCGCTGCTGCTGGGCCGCTACGTGCGGCTCGAGTCCGACGGCGAGGCCCGGGACACGTACGGCCGGCGGCTGGCCTACGTGTTCAGGGACGACGGGCTGTTCGTCAACGCCGAGATGCTGCGCGGAGGGCTGGCGCGGGTCAACGCGCGCTGGCGGATGCGCCGCCTGGCCGAACTCCGCGCCGCGGAGCACGCCGCCATGGCCGCCCGCCGCGGTATCTGGGGCCGCTGGACCGGCGTGCCGTCAGAACGTCCGGTTCGGCTTCGGCTGGGTCAGGTCGCGCAGCGGCGTCAGCCGATCGAGCAGGTTCCGCTTCACCTCGTTCCGGAGGGTCTGCTTCAGCAGCGAGGCCGCGTCGAGGCGCACCCTCGGCGCGCTGAGCGTGCCGGCGACCGTGGCCGGCAGCGAGATCCGCGTACCGCCGCCCGCGACCCGGGTGAGCCCGGGACCCGCCAGCGTCGTCAGCGTCTCGGACAGCGTTGCCGTGCCCCGCACGTCGAGCGCGTCCGACGCCAGATCCAGCGATCCTGCTGCCGTGACGTCCACGTCCCGCGACGTCAGCGACAGCGCCTCACTGGTCAGCCGGCCGCCGCCCACCGCGAACGGCGCGGCGATGCGGTCGAAGCGCCCGCCGTTCGGCGGCGGCGCCTGTTCCTTCGGGCGGCCCAGCGCCATCAGGGCCTCACGCGGAAACTCCAGCCCCGGCAGCGCCCCGTCGAGGATCTCCACCTGGCCTGTCCCCCTGGTGGTGGCGAGCAGTGTGCCCAGATCCTGCCCGGAGCCCGTGAACGTCCCCGAGGCATTCATCCGCCCGCTCAGCGTGTCCTTTGCGCCACCCCACGTAGCCAGCGTGGCCGCGTCGAGCCCGGTGACCGCCACCCGCACCTGCCCTGACACACGCTCCGTCACGGTCAGCCGGATCGACCCCGTCGCGCGGCCGTCGAACAGCGTCAGGGACAGCGGGTCGATCGCGAGCCCCGTGCCGCCCGCCTTCACGTGCGCGCTCAGGTTCGACGCCTCGAGCCCCGCGACGCGGACGACCGGGCTCGTCAGCTTCAGGGACAGGGAGGCGGGAGGCCCACCGCTCCCGGACCTCGCGCCGCCGTCGAGCCCGAACGCGTGCACCAGCGCGATCAGGTCGTCGAGATCGAGCGCAGTGGCCGTCGCGTCGAGCGTCGCCTGCACCGCATCGCCCAGCGTCACCTGGCCCTTCGCGCTCAGCGCGGTCTTCCCTGATGTTGCCGTAAACCGCGAGAGTGCCAGCCCGGTGCCGTCGAGACCGGCCTCCGCGGAGATCGTGACCGTTCGCCCGAGACTCCGGACCTGCACGTTCTCGAGGGCGATTGTGTGGACGGACACCAGCGAGACTGGGGCGCCGGACCCACCCGGCGCGTCCGCGGGCGCACTCGAAGGGGCGGGTGTTGGGCCGGGTGCTCCGGGGAGCGGCAGGCCCGGCGGGAGCGGTAGCGCCAGCACCGTGTCCGTGATGCGGAGCTCGGCACCCTCGATGCGCCGCGACAGCAAGGGCACGATCTCGCTCGACACGTCGACGTGGGCGAGCGTCAGGAAGGCGGGCGCGCCAATCTGCACGCCCGTGAGCGCCAGTCCCGCTCTCGGGAAGATCGTCGCCCGCGCGCCGCCGATGCGGACCGGCGCCCCCAGCGCGTCGGAGGCCTGCCGCTCGAGCATCACGCGGACCTGGTCCGAGGACAGCAGCAGATAGACGGTGCCCGCGAGCAGCACCGCCAGCGCGGCGACAGCGATCAGCAGGCGTCGCAGCATGGCCGGCCCGAGTGTACCGCGCATCCCGCATGGCAGAATACGGCCGGCGACACCGCGCCTGGTGGTGGCCGATCCGTGAACCACGCATGACGCGCCGCACCCTCATCGTCGTCTCGCTGGCCGCGATGCTCGCACCGGCGCCTTCGCTTCGCGCGCAGGCCGCGGTCGAGCTGCGATGGGGAGGAGACGCCGAGGGGGGCGCCCCCTTCGTATCCGCCGATCCGCTCGATGCCAGCAGGGTCGTCGGCTTCGAGGCCGACATCGCCGCGCTGCTGGCGGCCGGGCTGGGGCGCACGCCGCGCTTCGTGCAGAGCGGCTTCACGACGCTTGACGCGGCCGTGCTGCGCGGCGATTTCGATGTGATTCTGAGCGGCATCGAGGATCTGCCGTCCCGTCGCGCGCGCCTCGCGCTGACCATCCCCTACTACGAGTTCGACGAACGCCTGACCGTGCGCGCCAGCGACGCGGGCCGGTACAGGACGCTCGCCGACCTGCGGGGCCGCCGCGTGGGCACGCTCGCGGCCACGCTCGCCGCGGAGGTGCTGCGGCGTGCGCAGGCCGAGCACGGGGTCGTGCCCGTCCTCTATGAGGACGACGTCCACCCCTATGAAGACCTCGCCCTCGGCCGCGTGGATGCCGTGGTGCTCGACCAGGTGCTCGCCGAGCGCGCCGTCTCCCGCACGGTGGGGCTGCTCAATCAGCCGGCACGCCTCGCGAGCGGCCACTACGTCGGCGGGTTCGCGCCCGCGCAGGCGGTACTCCGGGACCGCGCGAACGAGATTCTCAGAACCGCGATGCGGGACGGTCGGCTCCAGCGCATCTTCGAGCGCTACGGCATGTGGACGCCCGGCGTCGCGGCGCTCTACGCGCGCGAGGCCGGCCGCGCGGCGCCGGCCGATGGCGCACCGGACGGCGCGAGCGCGGCCGTTCACCAACCGGTTGATGCGATGACCGCGCTCCGCGCGTATCTGCCGGGCCTGTTCCGTGCGGCGCTCGTCACGCTGGCGCTCTCGTGCCTCGCGATGCTGTGCGCGGTCGCGCTGGGCGGCCTGATCGCCGCGGGCCGGGTGTACGGCGGCGCCGCCCTGCGCGCCGCGCTCGGCGTGTACGTCGAGGTGGTGCGCGGCACGCCGCTCCTGCTGCAGCTGTTTGTCATCTACTTCGGCCTCGCGGCGGTCGTCCGGCTGCCGGCCTTCCTCGCCGCGCTCGTCGGCCTCGCGCTGAACTACGCGGCCTACGAGAGCGAGATTCACCGGGGGGCGCTGCTGGCGGTGCCGGCCGGTCAGCTCGATGCCGCCCGTGCCCTGGGCCTCTCCGACCTGCAGACGCTCCGGTTCGTCCGCGGGCCTCAGGCCCTCCGTCTGGCCCTCGCGCCGATGACCAACGACTTCATCGCGCTCCTCAAGGACAGCTCGCTCGTATCGGTCATCACCGTCGTCGAGCTGACGAAGGCCACCAGCATCTTCGCGTCGGATATCGGGAGCTGGGTGGTGCCGGGCCTCGTGTGCGCGGTCATGTATCTCGCCCTCTCGCTGCCGCTCGCGCACCTGGCGCGGCGCCTCGAGCGCCGCTGGAGCCGCGCGTGACGCCCGCATCCGTGCTGACGCTCGACGGCCTCGGCCTCGTCCGCGACGGACGCTCCGTCCTCGCCGGGGCCTCCGCGGCCGTGGGTCGCGGCGAGCTCGTCGCGCTGATGGGCGAGTCGGGGTCGGGAAAGACGACCCTGCTTCGTGCCGTCGCGGGCCTCGACCCGTTCGCCGCCGGGTCGCTCACGGTGGGCGCCGTGCGCCTGACCCACGGGCCGCGCCCGTCCGGCGCGGTGCAGCGCGCGCTGTACGGGCAGGTGGGCATCGTGTTCCAGTTCCATCACCTGTTCGCGAACCTCCGCGCGGTCGACAACGTGGCCCTCGCGCTCGTGGAGGTGCACGGGGCCCGCCGGGACGATGCCGGCGTCCGCGCGCGGGCGCTCCTGGATCGGCTGGGTGTCGGTCACCGCGCGCACGCGTGGCCGCACGAACTGTCAGGCGGCGAAGCCCAGCGCGTCGCCATCGCGCGTGCGCTCGCCGTCGACCCGCCGCTGCTGCTGCTGGATGAGCCGACCGCGTCACTCGATCAGGCGCGCCGCGGCGAGCTGGCGGGTCTGCTGACGGAGCTGGTGGCCGACGGGCGGACCCTCATCGCGGCAACCCACGACGCCGAGTTCGCCCGCGCCTGCGCGACCCGGACGCTGAGGCTTCGCGACGGCCGGCTCGAGTCCGGCGAGCCGGCGGACACACGCGCACGGCCGTGACCGCCTACGCCCTGGCCCTCGCCTCCGCGCTGCTCTACGGCAGCGGCGACTTTCTCGGCGGTCTGTTGACGCGCCGTGTCCCGGCGCTGCTGGTCGTCGCGCTCGGGCAGTTCGCCGGGCTGGCCGTACTGCTCCTGCTGGTCGCGTTCGCGCCGGCCGCGCAGCCGTCTCGCGCTGACGTGGCCTGGGGCATCGCGGCGGGCGCCTTCGGGGGCGGCGGCGTGGCGCTGCTCTACCGAGGGCTCGCGGTCGGCCCCATGTCGGTGATTGCGCCGACGACGGCCGTCTGCGCGGTGGCCGTGCCCGTGCTCTGGGATGTCGCCCGCGGCGGCCGGCCAGGCCTTCAGGCGGTGGCCGGTATCGTGCTGGCCGTCGTGTCGATCGTCCTGATCAGCCAGGCACCGGACCCGGCCGCGGCAGCACGGCCCGCCGCGGGCGCCCGTCTTCCGCCGGGCCTCGGCGTGGCGCTGCTCTCGGGCGTGCTCATCGGCGGCTTCTTTCTGACCCTCGCCGAGACCAGCCCGGACGCCGGTCTCTGGCCGCTCGTGGCCGCGCGTGTCACCTCTGTCTCCGGCTTCGGCGCCGGCATGCTGGCCGCCCGGCAGCCGTGGCGCGTGCCGCCGGCGACCGGCGTGCTCATCGTCTCGGGCGGTGTGCTCGACATGGTGGCCAACGCGCTCTACCTGCTCGCGACGCGCGGGGGCCCGCTGGCGAGCGTCGTCACGCTGGCCTCGCTCTATCCCGCGAGCACCGTCGTGCTGGCCCGGGCCGTCCTCGGCGAACGGATCGGCCGCCTGCAGGCCGCCGGAGTCCTCGCCGCGCTCCTGGCGGTGGCCCTCATCGTCGGTGCCCCGTAGCTCCCGAGTTTGTGGGTGGCGCCGAATGGGCCTGTTCGGCGACAGGACCCGCGAACTCGCAGCGAGGGGAGGACGGGTCGTAGAGGCCGCCCCGCCGCGAGGCTGGGTTATCCTGACGGTTCGTGCCCGCGCCAAACGTCGACACCCACTCGCTGCACGTCGAGCTCGACACCGAGCGGAAGATCCGCCACCGGAACAAGCTCTACTACCGGTTCAACCACTGGCCGATCTGGATCTTCGTGTTCTTCATCGCGCCGGGCCCGCTGACGTTCGACCTGTTCGAGCGCGGTGTGGACGCGCGGATGCTGACGTGGCTCGCCGTCGTGCTGGTGGGCACGGGCGTGGCGGGCATCTTCGGCAAGCTGCCGGGCAGCGAGCCGGCGCCCTACATCATCCGATTCACCGAGGATCGGCCGAACCCGCTCTATCGGCGCATCTGCTACACGACGGCGTGGGGCGAGGTCGTGGCGTTCGCGGCGCTGAACATCGCCGGGCTCGTCTGGGCCGTGGCCACGGGCGAGTGGCGGCTCAAGCAGATGTACGAAGTCGCCTACTTTCCCATCGCGGGGACGATGTGGCTGCTCGGCGCGTTCGGCCAGCTGCCGCGCGTGAAGGCGTCCACGAAGGGGGAGGGGCACGAGCGCCGCTACTTCTACGGGTCGGTCTGGGCCGTCTGCGTCGCCCAGCCCACACTCTGGCTGCTGTGGAAGGTCGTGCCGCACACGCGGTCCGGCGACCTGTTCAAGCTCGTCGTGTTCGTCGGCATCCTCGTCTTCATGGGCAATCAGGCGCGCCTCGGCCGCCTGCCGCGCACCCGTCCGATCGTGCCGGGCGAGTGGGCGGTGTCGGACTAGCCCGCCCGCGGCCAGCCCCTCCGGAACACGCCGTTGCCCACGACCCCGCGCCGTTCCGCGCCACGCGCCGCCAGGACGCCCGCCGACACCGAAGGCTGGCACGGCTGGGACGACTACGCCCCCTTCTACGACTGGGAGAACGCGCGCAGCATGGGCCGGCGCGACATCCCGTTCTGGCGCAACCTGGCCGTGCGGGCCGGCGGACCCGTGCTGGAACTGGGCTGCGGCACGGGGCGGATCGCGCTGCCGCTTGGCCGGGCCGGCGTGCGGCTCATCGGGATCGACCGCTCGGAGCCGATGCTGGTCCGCGCCCGCGGCCGCGTCCGGCGCGCGAAGCTGACGTCGACGGTGTCGCTCGTCCGCGGCGACATCCGCCACCTGCCGTTCGGGCCGCCCGCGTCCGGCGCCGCGGCCGCCCCCGGTGCGGGGACACACCGCCCGCCCGGCCGTCGCAAGCCGGGCCCGGGTGGATTCGCCATGGTCATGGCGCCCTACGGCGTCCTGCAGTCGCTGCTCCAGGAGCGGGATCTCGCGGCCACGCTGCGCGCGGTGCACGGCGTGCTCCAGCCTGGCGGCACGTTCGGGCTTGAACTGGTGGCGGACCTGCCAGCCTGGGAGGAGTACCGGAAGCGGGTCAGCCTGGACGGCTGGCGGGGCCGGCGGGGCGGCACGCGCGTCACGCTCGTCGAGACCGTCCGCCAGGACAAGGCCCGGCGGCGGACCATCTTCGACCAGACGTTCACCGAGCGGCGGGGCGGCAGGAGCCAGGTCCGCCGGTTCTCGCTGACCTTCCGCACGCTCAGCGTGCCGCAGATGACCCGCCGGCTCGCGAAGGCGGGGTTCGAGGTCACGGCGCTGCTGGGCGACTACCGGGGCGGCCCGTGGGACCCCCGGGCCGAGGTCTGGGTCGTGCTGGCCCGGAAATGCTAAAATCGGCGGTCGCTATTTCACTGAATTCATTGGAGTTCCCGCATGTCCGGCCATTCCAAGTGGCACACCATCAAGCACAAGAAGGGCGCCGCTGACGCCAAGCGCGGCAAGATCTTCACGCGCATCATCAAGGAGTTGAGCGTGGCCGCCAGGAACGGAGGCGGCGACGTCAACATGAACCCCCGGCTGCGCACGATCGTGGCCGACGCCAAGGCGAACAACATGCCGCGCGAGAACATCGAGCGCGCCATCCGCCGGGGCACCGGCGAAGAGCCGGGCGTCGTCTACGAGGAGATCACCTACGAGGGCTACGGCCCGGGCGGCGTGGCGCTGATGATCGAATCGCTGACCGATAACAAGAACCGCACCGTCGGCGAGATCCGGTTCCTGCTGGGCAAGTACAACGGCAACCTCGGCTCCGAGAACAGCGTGGCCTGGATGTTCTCGCGCAAGGGCCAGGTGCTTGTCGAGAAAGGCGGCGTTGACGAGGAGAAGCTGCTCAACGCGGCCCTCGAGGCGGGCGCCGACGACGTGGTCGACGAGGGGAGCGGCTGGGAGATCACCTCCGCGCCGGACGCGTTCGAGGCCGTGCGGGACGCCATCAAGGCGCTGGGCATCGAGCCGGCGAGCGCGAAGATCGCCATGGTGCCGCAGAACCTCGTGAAGCTCGAAGGCAAGGACGCGCAGACGATGCTGCGGCTGATGGAGGCCATCGAGGACCACGACGACGTCCAGAACGTGTGGGCCAACTTCGACATCGAAGAGAAGGAGATCGAGGCCTCCATGGCATGAGGGTGTTCGGTATCGACCCCGGCTCCGAGCGCACCGGCTACGGCTGCGTGGAGACCGACGGCAGCCGCCACCAGTTGATTGCCTGCGGCGCCATCTGCGCGATGGCGTCGGACTCCTTTCCCGACCGTCTCGCCCGCATCCACGCCGAGCTGACGCGCCTGCTGGCCGAGTGCCGGCCCGACTCCGTCGCCATCGAGAACCTCTTTCACGCCTCGAACGCCAGAAGCGCGCTGAAGCTCGGACACGCGCGCGGCGTCGCGATGCTCGCCGCCGTGCAGGCGGGGTGCGAGATCGCGGAGTACACGCCCGCCGAAGTGAAGCGCGCCGTCGTGGGCTACGGCCGCGCCGAGAAGCCGCAGGTGCAGCAGATGATCAAGCTCCTGCTCGGGCTCGACCGCGTGCCGACGCCGCACGACGCCGCCGACGCGCTGGCCGTGGCGATCTGTCACGTGCACGCCCGGCCCCTGACGACGGCGCGGTCGCCGCTCGCCTCGAGTCGCGCGGCCGGGAAGCCCGCCCCGGCCCGGTCGTGGCGGCAGTACCGCCCCGCGCGCTGACGATGATCGGGTTCCTTCGCGGCACCGTGCTCGAGAAAGCGCCGGAGCGTCTGCTCGTCGACGTGCACGGCGTCGGCTACGAGCTGCGCGTGCCGCTCTCGACCTTCTACCAGGTCGGCGAGGCCGGCGCCGAGGTCGCCCTGCGCGTGCACACGCACGTGCGGGAGGAGGCGCTGCAGCTCTTCGGGTTTCTGACCTCCCTCGAATTGCAGGTCTTCGAGCACCTGATCGGCATCAGCGGCATTGGCCCGAAGCTGGCGATCGCCGTGCTGTCCGGCATCGAACCGGCGGACCTCGTCGGGGCGGTGCAGCGCGGCGACGTCTCCCGGCTGACCCGCGTGCCCGGCGTCGGGAAGAAGACCGCCGAGCGGATCGTGCTGGAGCTCAAGGATCGGCTCGACCGGGTCGAGATGCCGGCCGCGAGCCGGCCGGCCGCCGGCGCGCCGGGGCGCGTGCGCGACGACCTCCTCTCGGCGCTCGTGAACCTCGGCTATCATCGAGCCGCGGCCGACAAGGCGCTGGACGCGGTGCTCGCTGCCGCGCCGGACGCGCCGTTCGAGCAGGCCCTCCGCGCGGCCCTGCGCGAGTTGATGAAGTAGGCACCCGCGATGAACGAGCGCCTCGTGCAGGCCGCCCCCGTGGATGATGACGCCCAGTTCGACGCCGGCCTCCGGCCGCGGACGCTGGACGACTACATCGGTCAGGACCGCGTGCGCACGAACCTGCAGGTGTCCATCGCCGCGGCGCGCCAGCGCGGCGAGGCGCTCGACCACGTGCTGCTCTACGGCCCGCCCGGACTCGGCAAGACCACGCTGGCCTACGTGATCGGCAACGAGATGGGTGTGCCCGTCCGCGCGACGTCGGGGCCGGTGATCGAGAAGCCCGGGGACCTCGCCGCGATGCTGACGAACCTCCAGGAGCACGAGGTGCTCTTCATCGACGAGATCCACCGGATGGCGCCGGTCATCGAGGAGATCCTCTATCCGGGGATGGAGGACTACGAGCTCGACATCGTGATCGGCCAGGGCCCGGGCGCGCGGTCGGTCAAGGTGCCGCTCCAGAAGTTCACGCTCATCGGCGCGACGACACGCGCGGGGCTGCTGAGCGCGCCGCTGCGCGCGCGTTTCGGCATCACGCACCGGCTCGACTTCTACGAAGACGCGGACCTCACGGAGATCGTCCGCCGGTCGGCGCGGATTCTCGGCGTCGGGCTGGACGACGACGCCGCGGGCGAACTGTCGCGGCGGTCCCGCGGGACCCCGCGCATCGCGAACCGCCTGCTGCGGCGCGTCCGGGACTACGCGCAGGTGCGGGCCGACGGGCGCGTGACGGCCGCCGTCTGCGAGTCGGCCCTGAAGCTGCTCGAAGTGGACAGCCACGGTTTCGACGAGGTCGACCGCCGGCTGCTGCTCACGATCATCGAGAAGTTCGGCGGCGGTCCCGTGGGCGTCAACACGATCGCCGCCGCCATCAACGAAGAGAAGGACGCCATCGAAGACATCTACGAGCCGTTTCTGATCCAGGCCGGCTTCCTCGACCGCACGCCGCGTGGCCGCGTCGCCACCGCGCGGGCGTACGAGTACTTCGGCCTGACGGCTCCAGGAAGGGACACCCGCCTGTGGTAACGCTCGCTCCCGCGCGCCCCGTTCGCCGCGCCCGTATCGCCAGCCTCGCGACCTACGTACCGCCGAAGCTGCTGACCAACGCCGACCTCGAGCAGCTGGTCGACACGACCAACGAGTGGATCCTGCAGCGCACGGGCATCCGCCAGCGGCACGTCGTCGAGCCCGGCGTCGGCACGTCGGACCTCGCGAAGGAGGCGTCGCTCGTCGCGATCGAACGCGCCGGCCTGACGCCCGCGGACATCGACCTCATCATCGTCGGGACGACGACGCCGGACACGATCTTCCCGAGCACGGCCTGCCGCCTGCAGGCGAAGATCGGCGCCACGCGCGCCTGGGGCTTCGACCTCGGGGCCGCGTGCTCCGGGTTCGTCTACGGCGTGTCCACGGCGGCCGGCCTGGTCGCCTCCGGCGCCGCGACCAACGCGCTGGTCATCGGCGCCGACGTGATGTCGAGCATCATCGACTACACGGACCGCGCGACGTGCGTGATCTTCGGCGACGGTGCCGGCGCGGCCGTCATCAACGCCAGCCCCGACGAAAGCCTCGGCATCCTGGACTTCGTGAACTACGTCGACGGCTCCGGCGGTGATGCGCTGCAGATGCCGGCCGGCGGCAGTCTGATGCGCACGACGGCCGACACGGTCGCGCAGAAGCTCCACTACGTGAAGCAGGACGGACAGACCGTCTTCAAGTTCGCCGTGCGCAACACCGAGGAGGCCGCGCGCACGCTGCTGCAGCGGAACAACCTGACGGCCGCGGACGTGGACCTGTTCGTTTCGCACCAGGCGAACCGCCGCATCATCACGTCGGCCGCCGAGAAGCTCGGCATCCCGCCGGAGAAGGTCGTCATCAACATCGAGGACTACGGCAACACCACGGCCGGCACGATTCCGCTGGCGCTCGACGACGCCGTCAGGACCGGCCGCCTCAAGCGCGGCGACCTCGTGGTGCTGGCGTCGGTCGGCGCCGGCTTCACTGTCGGCTCCGTGCTCCTGCGCTGGGGCACCGTCTAGCCGACCGTGCCTTCGGGCTCCGCGCGGCTGGTCATTCCCGAGGGGCCCGGGGACGTCACGGTGCGCGCCGCCGGCCGCGACGTCCGTCTGACCAACCTCGGCAAGGTGTTCTGGCCGCAGCTCGGCCTGACCAAGCGCGACCTGCTGCAGTACTACGCCGACGTGGCGGCGCTGCTGCTGCCGCACATCCAGGACCGGCCGATGGTCATGAAGCGTTACCCGGATGGCGCCACCGGGGAGCCCTTCTTCATGAAGCGCGCGCCCTCGCCGCGGCCCGCGTGGATCCGCACCTGCCCGATCGACCACGCTTCGAAGGGCGTGATCGACTTTCCGGTGATCGACGACCTGCCGGCGCTGCTGTGGGTCATCAACCTCGGCTGCATCGATCTGAACCAGTGGTACGGGCGGACTGACGACCCGTCGGCGCCCGACTACCTCCACTTCGACCTCGACCCCGGCGACGGCGTGCCGTTCGCGCAGGTGCGCCAGAGCGCGCTCCTCGTCCGCGACATGCTCGTGGCGCTCGGCATGAAGCCGCTCGCCAAGACCACCGGGTCGCGCGGCATCCACGTCTACGTGCCGATCGTCCGCGGGCCGGACCAGAAGGTCGTCTGGACGGTCGCAAAAGTGCTCGCGGACGACGTGGCCCGCCGCCATCCGGCGCTGATGACGACGGCGTACCGGCTGGCCACGCGTCCGAAGGGGCGCGTGCTGGTGGACTACAACCAGAACGCGTGGGGCCGCACGCTCGCCAGCGTCTACTCCGTGCGCCCGAAGCCCCTGGCCACCGTGTCGACGCCCGTAACCTGGGACGAAGTCGCCGGCGGCATCGAGATCGAGGACTTCCACCTCGGCAACGTCCGCGAGCGGTTCGCCCGCCTGGGTGACCTCTGGAAGCCGCTGCTGTCCGCCCGCGGCCGCACAGACCTGACAGCCTTCATGTAGGCCGGCCGGCCCGGCCCGTGCGGGCCCGTCTCCCCCTCCCCCCTCAGGCTCGCCCCGTCTCCCGCCGATAAGCCCCACAGCAGGGTTCGGCGCCCGTCCGCAGAAACGGCGATCTCCGCCCGCGCGGGGACCGCTGTTTTCGCGTACGCGGGCTCCACGTTCCGTCGTCAAGACACGGCACCGGATGCCGATAAAGGGATGAGCTGATGTCACTTACGCGTCTTCTGACCCAGGCCGGCGGGCCTGGCGCCGGCGTTGCTCCGTCTTCCGGGCGGAGGAGACGCCTTGCCGCCATTCCCGCGCTCGGCAGCGTGCTGCTGATGGCCCTGGCCGTTCAGCCGGCCGAAGCCCAGCACGCGGACGACGTCGTCCGTCAGGCCGCGGCCGACGGGCGCAGCCTGCCCGTCATCGTCCGCTACCGGGACGCGGCGGCGCTGGCGCGGGGGCGCGGCATGCTCGCCGGCCGTGGCGCGGTGGTCCGGCGCCAGCATCGCGGCCTCCAGGGTCTGGGCCTCACGGCCAGCGGCGCCACGCTGCGGGCGCTCGTCGACAGCGCGGACGTCGAGGGCGTCTCCTACGACGCCCCGATGCGTGCGCTGCAGGTCACGGGCACGGCTCCGATGCCCGTGTCGATCGACAGCAGCGGCGCGGCAGCGGCGCGTGAGCGCTATCACGTGACGGGCGGCGGCGTCCGTGTCGCCGTCATCGATTCAGGCGTGCAGCCGCACGCCGACCTGCCGGCCTCGCGCATCGCGGCCTTCGTGGACTTCGTCAATGGCCGCGCGACGCCGTACGACGACTACGGCCACGGCACCCACGTCGCCGGGCTGGTGGCCGGCTCGGGCGCGGCGTCGGCCGGCCGGTTCACCGGCGCGGCCCCCGCCGCCGACATCGTCGCGCTGAAGGTGCTCGACGCCGACGGCGCCGGCAGCACCAGCACGGTGCTCAGCGCGCTCGACTGGGTCGAGGACTACGCCGAGGCCTACCGGATCCGCGTCGTCAACCTGTCCATCGGTCACCCCGTGTACGAGGCCGCCGTGGACGACCCGCTGGTCGCCATGGTCGAACGGCTCTCACGGCGGGGAATCGTGGTCGTCGCGTCGGCCGGCAACATGGGCTTCGACACGGCAACGGGCCGGACCGTCTACCAGTCGATCACGTCGCCGGGCAACGCGCCGTCCGCGATCACGGTCGGTGCGTCGCACACGCACGGGTCGGACGTCCGTTCCGACGACACCGTGGCGCGCTTCAGTTCCCACGGTCCGACGGCGTTCGACCGCCTGGCCAAGCCGGATCTGGTCGCCCCCGGCCAGGCCGTCGTCTCGCTGGCCGCCGGCGGCAGCGCGCTCCTCGCCTCGTATCCGCAGTTCGAGGTCGAGCCCGGCTACTTCCGCCTGAACGGCACGAGCATGGCCGCGCCGGTCGTGGCCGGCGCCGCGGCGCTGATGCTCGACGGCAACCCGGGCCTCTCGGCCCGCACGGTGAAGGCCGTGCTCCAGTTCACGGCGCAGCAGCTCCCCGACGTCGACGCGCTGACGCAGGGCGCCGGGTCGCTCAACGTCGCCGGCGCCGTGCGGCTCGCCCAGCTCATCGACCCCGGCCAGCGGACGAACCGCTACTGGCTCCGCCTGCCCGAGCCGCCGAACCCGTTCGACGAGCTCTTCGGCGAGCAGGCCGCGTGGGGCCGGCAGGTGTTCTGGGGCGACCGCGCCGTCACGGGCGACTCCGCGTACGTCCACCTCCGCGCGTGGGACGACCGCCTCGCCTGGTCGCAGAACATCGTCTGGGCGACGGGCTCCAACATCGTCTGGGCGACCGGCGCCCGCGCCCAGAACATCGTCTGGGCGACCAGCCGGAACATCGTCTGGGCCACGGCCGGCAACATCGTGTGGGCCACGGGGCGCAACATCGTCTGGGCGACCGGCAACAACATCGTCTGGGCCACGGACACGCTGGTGCGAGGCACGTCGGATGCGTGGGGCCTGCAGCCGTCCGTCACCGCCGGCTTCGACACCGCCGTCGGGCTGGGGCCGAGCCTCACGTCGGGCCAGAACATCGTCTGGGCGACCGGCAGCAACATTGTCTGGGCCACGAACATCGTGTGGGCCACGGGTTCCAACATCGTGTGGGCCACCGGCTCGAACATCGTCTGGGCGACGACATCCGCCCACGATGTACTCACGTGGGAGGGATAGTCATGGGCGCACCGCACGTCTTCGACACGCACGCCAGCCACGGCAGCCTGCCTCACGATCCGGCCGCGCGCCGCCCGTGGACCGACGGGCTGCCGACGCTCGCGGGCACCCTCGTCGACCTGCGGCCGCTCCGTCGAACGGACGCGCCGGCACTCGCCGCGGTGCTGACCGGTGCGGACGTGACGCGTTTTCTGTCCGAGCCCCCGTCGTCGGCCGCGGCCTTCGAACGCTTCATCGAGCGCTTCGACGCCGAGGCACGCGCCGGGGCCGCGCTGGTGATGGCGGTCGTGCCACGCGGGCTCGACATCCCGGTCGGCGTGGTGCAGGTGCGCCGGCTGGACCCGGCCTTTCAGACGGCCGAGTGGGGCTTCGTCGTCGGCTCGGCCTTCTGGGGCACGGGCCTCTTCCCGGAGGCGGCGTCGTTGCTGCTTGACTTCGTGTTCGACACCGTGGGCGTGCACCGGCTCGAGGCCCGGTGTGCCGTGCGCAACGGGCGCGGCAACGGCGTTCTCGCCAAGCTGGGCGCCGTGCAGGAAGGCGTGCTGCGCCAGTCGACGCGCCTGAGGGGCGAGGTGCACGACCAGGCCCTGTGGGCGCTGCTGGCGGGCGAGTGGCGCGCCCGGCGCCAGCGCGCCGCCGAACTCCGCGTACACTGACGCGAACGCGACGGTCCCGGCCGGTCGGTCGCGTGCCGACCGATGAACGTCGCCGACTTCGACTTCGATCTCCCCGACGAACTGATCGCGCAGGACCCGCCCGCCGAACGCGGCGGGTCGCGGCTGCTCGTCGTGCCGAAGGACGACGCGCCGTTCACCGACGCGCGGTTTGCCGATCTACCCGCCCTGCTCGACCCCGGCGACCTGCTCGTCGTCAACGACACGCGCGTCTATCCCGCACGTCTGCTCGGCCATCGCGTGCCGTCGGGCGGTGCCGTCGAGTGCCTGCTGCTGGAATCCACGGGCGCGGACACGTGGCTCGCGTTGGTGCACCCGGGGCAGAAGCTGAAGCCCGGCGCGCACGTGCGGTTCGAATCGGGTACGACGGTCATCGAGGGCGAGATCCTCGACCATCACTTCCATGGCCGCCGGACCGTGCGGCTGTGGAGGCCCGACGGCGGCTCCGTCGACGAGGCGGTCGACGCGATCGGGCACATCCCGCTGCCGCCGTACATCCAGCGCGACGACGCGGCGAGCGACCGCGATCGGTACCAGACCGTCTACGCGCGCGCCCGCGGCTCGATCGCGGCGCCCACGGCGGGCCTCCACTTCACGCCGGCCATCCTGTCCGCGCTGAACGCGCGCGGCGTGCAGATGGTGACGGTGACGCTCCACGTCGGGTACGGCACCTTCAAGCCCGTGCGCGTCGACCGCGTCGAAGACCACGCCGTGGACCCGGAGCCGTTCGAGGTCACGGAGGAGACCGCGGCCGTCATCGCCGAGGCACGCCGTCAGGGCCGGCGCGTGATCGCCGTCGGTACGACGACCACGCGCGTGCTGGAGTCGCTCGACGTCGACGGCGACCGCGTGCGGCCGGGCCGCGGCCGCACGGACCTCTTCATCCATCCCGGTCACCGCTTCCGCGTCGTCCAGGGGCTCATCACGAACTTCCATCTGCCGAAGTCGTCCCTGCTGATGCTGGTTTCGGCGTTCGCGAGCCGCGAACGCATCCTCGCGGCCTACGGGGAAGCCGTCAGGCGCCGCTACCGGTTCTACAGCTACGGCGACGCCATGCTGATCCGCTGAGCCGGATTCGACTATCCTGAGCCGTCCCCGGCGCACCGGCGGGCCTGAAGCGTATGCAACTGACTCGCCGCTACGTTGCGGCACTGCTGTTCGTGCTGACCTTTCCGGCCATCGCCCATTCGCAGGCGCCGGCGAGGCCGCGCATCACGCCGACGCTGGCCACAACGGCCCCTGTCATCGACGGCAAGCTCGACGATGCCGTCTGGAAGATCGCCGCGCGCGTCGACACGTTCATCCAGCAGCGTCCGACGGACGGCGGCACGCCCTCGGACGCCACCGAGGTCTTCCTCGCCTACGACAAGGACACGCTCTACTTCGCGTTCCGCGTGCACTACGCCGACCGTTCGCGCATGCAGGCGAACCGCGTCGATCGCGACCAGACGACGAACGACGACGTGATGACGGTGTTCTTCGACCCGTTCGAGGATCAGCAGCGTGGCTACGCCTTTTCGGTGAACGCCTACGGCGTGCAGGCGGACTGGACGATGGGCGGCGCGAGCGTCTCCGGCGGACAGGCGTCCACCGGTGACATGACGTGGAACGCGCTCTTCAGCACCGGCGGGGCGATCACCGAGGACGGCTGGACGGCCGAGATGGCGATTCCGCTCCGCAGCCTGCGGTACCCATCGCGCCGCACGGACGAGGTGCACCACTGGGGCTTCCAGATCAGCCGCGAGATCCGCGCGCTGAACGAGACCGACACCTGGTCGCCGGTCACGCTGAAGGTCCTGGGCTTCCTGCCGCAGATGGGACAGCTCAGCGGCATGAGGGGCCTCTCGACGCGGCGCAACTTCGAGATCATGCCGACCGTCACGGCCGTGCAGGTGGGCCGGCTCAACACCACGACCGGGGCGTACCGCACCGCCGACGTGCAGGAGGCCGGGATCAACCTGAAGTACGGCGTGACGTCGAACCTGACCGTCGACTTCACCTACAACCCGGACTTCTCGCAGATCGAGTCCGACCAGCCGCAGATCGAGGTCAACCAGCGGTTCCCGCTGCTGTTCGCGGAGCTGCGGCCGTTCTTCCTCGAAGGGCAGGAGATCTTCCAGGTGCCCGGGCCGGTCGGCACGCTGCTGAACACGCGGACCATCCTCGACCCGCAGTACGGACTGAAGCTCTCCGGCAAGGTGGGGCGGACGCTTATCG
>JBFXBH010000045.1:0-18456 GCA_050183355.1 Vicinamibacterales bacterium
CCGCACCTACGACCAGGTCGTGGAACTGGTGGGAACCGCGCTCACGCTCTTCACCCCCACAGAGTGCCGGCACTTCATCCGGCACAGCGGGTATCGCTTTGCTACAGGGCTCTCGAAAACGCTCTAGTCAGGCCCCGAGCGTCATTACCGTGGTAATCTCAGGCCATGGCTCTGGCACATTCGAAGGTCACGGCCCAGGGGCAGGTATCGGTTCCCCAGAGGGTCCGGAAGCATCTGGGCATCGGCCCTGGTTCGGTCCTGGAGTGGGACGAAGAGGGTGACCGGGTCGTGGTCCGCAAGGCCGGTCGGTTCTCGTCCGAGGACGTGCATCGGGCGCTGTTCGGCCGGACGCCACAGGCTCGGAGCCTGGAGGACCTGAAGGCGGGCATTCGGCGGGCGGTCATCAAGCGCCATGCGAGCCGTTGATACGAACGTCCTCGTCCGCCTCATCACGCGGGACGACGCGAAGCAGGTGGCGGCGGCGGAGACGTTCGTGGCCCGGGGAGCGTGGGTCCCACACCTCGCGGTTCTCGAGCTGACCTGGGTCCTGGAGTCGGTCTACGGGCGGGAGCCGGCTGCCATAGCGACGGCCGTGGAGATGCTCCTGAACCACTCACAATTGACCGTTCAGGACGAGGATGTCGTGGCCGCTGCGGTTGCGCAGTTTCGTCGACATGCGCGGGTAGGGTTCTCCGACTGTCTGATGGTGGAAGTGGCCCGCAAGGCCGGGCACACGCCGCTCGGAACCTTCGATCGCGCGCTCGGTAAGGTCGAGGGTGCGCTCAGGCCCTAGTTCGGCAACGACCCTCATGCCCCGCACCACTGCCGTCCGCCGCCGTTCCACATCCCGGCCTGCCCCCGCCGTCGTCGGCCGTGTGATGCGCGGGCTCGCGAAGGCCATCACGGGCCTCGAGATGCCGGCCGTCGAGAAGATCTCCGAGTCGCAGGCCGAGGACCCGTTCCAGGTGCTGATTGCCACGCTGCTCTCGGCGCGCACGCAGGACGCAACAACGCTGGCCGCATCGACGCGGCTCTTCAAGCGCGCGAACACCCCGCGGGCCATGGCCGCGCTCACGGTCCGGGAGATCGAGAAGCTGATCTATCCGGTCAGCTTCTACCGGAACAAGGCGCGGCACGTGAAGGCGTGCTGCCAGATGCTGGTCGACGAGTTCGGCGGCGTCGTGCCCGGCACGATGGAGGCGCTGACGAGCCTGCCCGGCGTCGGGAGGAAGACGGCGAATCTCGTGCTGATCCTGGCCTTCCGGAGCCGCGACAACATCTGCGTGGACACGCACGTGCACCGGATCGCCAACCGGCTCGGCTGGGTCGTGACGAAGGACCCGGAGGAAACGGAGCAGGCGCTCTACGCGGCCACGGACCGCCGCTGGTGGGCGTCGATTAACCTGTATCTCGTGACGTGGGGGCAGAACGTCTGCCGGCCCGTGTACCCGCGGTGCGGGGATTGCGTCATCTCCGGCGATTGTCCAAAATTCGGAGTCACCAAACGGGCGGCCGGCTTCAGAGGCGCGGCCGCAGGAGGAAACAGATGAAGGGCATTCTTGGCGCAGCGCTCGCCGTTGCGTTCGTCGCGGGCCAGGCGTTCGCGCAGACTCCGCCGGCCGCTGCACCACCGGCACCTGCGGCACCCGCAGCTCCAGCGGCCGCTGCGGCCCCGGCCGTCCCGGCCGGTCCGGTCGTCGTCGTGCAGACGTCGCGCGGCGTCTTCGAGATCGAGACGTTCCCCGACACGGCGCCGAAGACGGTCGCGCAGATCACCCGGCTCGCGCGGAGCGGGTTCTACAACGGCCAGGTGATCCACCGCGTGGCGCCGAACTTCGTCGTGCAGTTCGGCGACCCGCAGACGAAGGATCCCAAGAAGAAGGAGATGTGGGGCACCGGCGGCAGCGGCAAGCCGATCGGCGTGGCCGAGATCAGCAAGAAGCACACGCACGCCCAGAAGGGCACGGTCGCGATGGCGCACGCGGGCGACCCCGCGAAGGCCGACAGCCAGTTCTACATCACGCTCAAGCCGACGCCGAATCTGGACTCGGGCTACACGGTGTTCGGCCAGATCATTTCCGGCATGGACATCGTCGAGCTGACGAAGCAGGGCGATCGGATCGTCAAGGTGTCGGTGAAGGGCACCGCGCCCGCGGCGGCTCCGAAGGCGGCCGCGCCGAAGCCCGCCGCGAAGTAGCGTGTTCTAGCGGTGTCCGGGAGGCGGCGCGTCCTGCGTCCCCTCCCGGATCGCCGTCCACAACGCCTCCGCCAGCAGCGCGTTCCCCCGGTCGTGCAGGTGGACGTCGTCCACGAACACCGTGTCTGGCGTCACCTCCCCTTCGTTGACGTGCACCACCGGCAGCAGCCCGTCGAACAGCCGCGCGAAATCGTGGAACTCCAGGCCGGCGGGCGCGCCCGTCACGGCGGCCCCGTGAGCGGCGGCCCCCTGAACGGCAGCACTGTGAAAGGCGTCGAGCTGACGGACGCCGATGAACGGCGCGTCGAGCTTCCGGTGCAGTTGCGCCATCGGCTGGAACACGGCGACGAAGCGGCCGCCTGACGCCGCGACCAGGTCGCGCATCCGCGTCAGGTTCGTGATGTAGCGGGACGCGCCACGCTGCATGTCGGCCGCCGTCGGGGGCCCGTGGGCGGCGATCTCCGCCGCCTCACGCTGCATCCGCCAGCGGACCGTCAGCGCCGGCAGTAACGCGTCGCGCACGCCGGCCAGCGCGGCGAGCGGTGTCTGCCGGTCGGCCATCTGCGCCAGCAGGTCGAAGTCAGCCGGCACACCGGCCCAGTCGTCGCCGCGACCGGCATACCGGTCGGCGAGGGCGGCGTCGTTCGCGCCGTCGAGCGCCACGACGAGCGCCGGGGCGTAGTCGAGGAGCTGGAACGCCACGCGGCTCAGCTCCTGGCTCGAATTCCAGCCCGGCACGCCGGCCGTCACGAAGAAGTACGCGTCCTGCAGGCGGTTGAGCGCGCTGGTGATGGTCGCCTCGTCCGAGGACGCCATGTCGCTGAAGGCCACCGAGCCGCCGATCAGGAACGCGAGCCGCCGGGCGCCCCGCTGGTCCGGACCGGGCTTGCGGAAGCCGTCGGGCGTGATGCCGCAGACCCCGGTCGAGATCGCGGCGCGGCGCTCGGCGGTGAACGGCAGGAAGAACAGGTAGTGGGGGTGCAGGTGCGACGTGCCCGCCTCGCGGCAGCCGTCTTCGATACGCGCGCGGTGCGGCGCCGCCTGCCGCAGCCGCGCGCGCTCCCGGGCGGACCTGAGCCGCAGGAACGACTCCGCACCCGCCAGCCCGACGAGGCCGAGTGCGACCACCCAGACGAGCAGCTTCACGGCCACGGCCCACGATCGCCACGCCACGCGCGTCACGGGCGACCCTGGTTGACGGGGCGGAGCGACGGCTCCGGGTCCGCCACACGCACGAGGTTCGCGATCTCCGGGTACGCCTCGACGAACTCCGGCGGATACGTACCGTCGATCGGCTCCCCGAGCTGCGCCTTCAGCATGACCGCGTTCACGACGGACTTCGACGAGAAGTGATTGTTCGTGTAGAGATACGCCTTCTTCACGATGGTGGCGGCCGCGCCCGCGGCGTCCGAGAACGCCCGCAGCTCAGCGGCCGAGTAGAGGTAGTTGTAGCGGTCGTCCCGGTGCGCGTGGTGCCACCACTGCGCGGCGTTCCGGCCGTGGAGGCGCATGTAGTACGCGCCCGCGACGTTCGGGAGCCGGTTCTGCGCGATCGAGATCCGGAACTGCGGTTCGTCGATCTGCACGAGCGCGGCCCGGTGCGGGTTGAGGAGGGCGAGCGTGCCGCCGAAGTCGTCGCTCCAGCTCCGGTGCCGCAGTTCGACCGCGACGGCGTAGTCGGCAAACGTCCGCAGGAGCTGGTCGAGATAGGCCGTCGACGACGGCGTGGCCTTGAACGACGGCGGAAACTGCGCGAGCACCATGCCGAGCTTCCCCGCCTCGGCCAGCGGTGCCACGCCGCGCCGGAACTCGTCGATGTCGGCCTGCGTGACCTGCGCGAGGAGGTCGAGCAGCGCCCCCTCCGACCCGGGCGCGCGCTGCAGCGCCGCGTCCCGGAACATCTTCGGATGCGTGAACTTCTGGTACAGCTTGACGGAGAACTCGAACCCGGGGGGCGTGCGCGCGGCCCAGCCGCGCGTGACCTCGGCGCGCGGCGGCCCGTAGAACGTGCTGTTCACCTCGACGGTGTCGAAGTGTTCGGCGTAGTACCGCAGCTCGTCGAAGTCCGCCGTGCCGGCCCGGCGCGACCGCGTCTTCGGATAGAAGAAGCCGTTCCACGTTCCCGGTCCGGACGGGTAGCTCCAGCCGGATGTGCCGACACGGACGGCGGGCATCAGAGCCGAGCTTACAACTGAATCCGGTCTCCTTCGGTGAGACCCGTCGCCGCCTCGACCCGCAGCACGACGCAGTCCGCCCGGAGTTCGCTGCGGTACACGGCGTCGGGGGCGAGGCCGGCACGCCGCGCCTCATCCTCGAGCTCGCCGTCGGCGAACGCGTGATGGAAGCGCAGCCGCTTCGGCAGGCTGTGGTCGTCCGTGTACACGTCGCCCGGTTCGGGCCGCCAGCCGGCCCCTGACGCCCAGGCCGCCGTCCGCATGGCCCACAGCGGGAGACGTGGCTGCGGGCGCTGCAGACGGATCGCATGCAGGATGAGCCGGCCTCCGGGAGACAGGGCCTGCCGCAGTCTGACCAGCGTGCGGACCCGGGTCTCGCGTCCCCGGATGTACGAGTAGCAGGCGGGCGCCAGGATGACGGCGTCGAAGCGGCCCTCGATCGACGCGTCCTGCACCCGGCCGCCGTGGACGGTGCAGCGGATGCCGAGGCGCGCGGCGTGTGCGCGCGCCGCGGCGGCCAGGTCCGCGGCGCATTCGAGACCGGTGACGTCGTGACCGAGCGCGGTCAGGCCGAACAGGTCGCGGCCGGCACCGCACCCGGCGAGCAGGACGCGGCTGCCGGGGGCGAGGTGCCGTCCGTAGACGAGCTGCTCGGACGTGCGCAGGCCGCCGTCGACCTCCGCGGCCGAGTCCTCGAAGCCGGCGAACTGCCGGTCGAGCTGCCGTTCGATGGTGTCGTTTCCGGTCAGGCCGACGGCGGCGCCGTCGAGCACGGCGGCGAGGCCGGCGCAGGCGCGATCGACGCGGGTGGCGAGCGCCACCACGCGGCGGGCACCGGACAGGTCGTCCTCACGGTTCTCCGCTTCGCGCACGTCGATCCAGCGCTCGAACACCGCGGTCGCCTCGGGCGCGGTCGTATCCTCCGCCAGGAGCCGAAGACCCGCCGTGCCCCCCTCGTGCCCGATCTCTCCGGGGCGGAACGTCCGCTGAAACGTCAGCGAGGCGCCGTCGCCGGACGGCGCGAACATGTCGCCGAGCTCGGCCCGCGACCCCGACCCGGCGATCCACGCGGACATCCGCATCAGCCACCGGGCAGCCCGGGACGGGCGGGCGTGCGCAATGTAGTGGACGATGATGCGCCCACCGGGCCGCAGCGCGGCGGCCAGGCGTGCCAGCGTCGCGCGCCGCACGTCGGCGGAGTGCAGCGTCGAGTAACACGCGGCGGCGACGATGACGGCGTCGAACGGCCCGTCCGGTGTGTGCGTCTCGCTCGTGCCGTAGTCTGCGGTGCCAGGCACGCCCCGGCGCGCGGCATGCGCCCGCGCCGACGACACGGCGCTGGCGGACCGATCGATTCCGGTCACGTCGTGGCCGAGCGCGGCGAGTGCGACGAGCCGTCGGCCGGCGCCACATCCGGCGAGGAATACGCGACTGCGGGGCGGAAGCCACCGATCGTACAGCCGTGCCTCGTGCGGTGCGAGACCGTCGTCGACGGCACAGGCGTCGACGTCCATCGGATCGGGGTGGCCGGTGGCGAGTGCCCGGACCTGCTCCCGTCGCAGCGCCCCGGCCGCGACGTAGACGCCGGCCCGACCGAGCAGGCGCAGGCTGTCGCGCGAGCCGCGCAGCAGCGGGAGGATGGCCGGTTCGTCGACGGCGGACACGCATCGCATGCTAGTGAGCGCGTCCTCCGCGCTGGAATCCTGTCAGGGGGGGGCGTAGCCTCCTGTCGCCGTGGGTCGTGTCTCGACGGGAGCCTGGTGTGCCCGCGCATCGTAAGATCGAACGGACGACGCCACGTGCCATGCTGACCGTCAACGAGATCTTCCACTCCATTCAGGGCGAGTCGTCCTACGCCGGCCAGCCGTGCGTCTTCGTGCGCCTGACCGCCTGTGACCTCCGGTGCTCGTGGTGCGACACGCCGTACGCCTTTCACGAAGGGCGCAAGCGCACGGTCGCGGACGTCGCGGCTGAAGTCGCGGCCATCGGCTGTCCGCTCGTCGAGGTGACCGGCGGCGAGCCGCTGCTGCAGGACGAGGTCTACCCGCTGATGGAGACGCTCCTCGCGGGCGGGCACCGCGTGCTGCTCGAAACCGGTGGACACCGCAGCACGGCCCGCGTGCCGCCGGAGGTCGTCACGATTCTCGACGTGAAGTGCCCCGCCAGCGGCGAGTCCCACCGGAACGACCCGGACAACCTGACGAGGCTCCGGCCGCACGACGAGGTGAAGTTCGTCGTGCAGGACCGGGCCGACTACGAGTTCGCACGGGACGTGGTGGCGCGTCACGATCTGGCGGCGCGCGCGGCGGCGATCCACTTTTCCCCCGTGCACGGCGTGCTCGCGCCCGCCGACCTCGCCGCCTGGGTGCTGGCCGACCGGCTGCCCGCGCGGGTGCAGCTCCAGGTGCACAAGCTGATCTGGTCGCCGGAGACGAGGGGCGTCTAGTGCCCGGTGTCTCACCGGCCAGACCCCGCGCGGTGCTCCTGCTGAGCGGCGGGCTCGACTCCTACACGGCCGGCGCGCTGATGCGCGAGCGGGGATTCGAGCTGTACGCGCTGTCCGTCCTCTACGGCCAGCGGCATGCACGGGAGATCGACGCGGCCCGAGCCGTGGCGGCCAGCCTGGGCGTGGCACGCCACGTCGAGCTGGACGTCGACCTTCGCCGGTTCGGGGGCTCGTCGCTGACCTCGGACGATCCCGTGCCGCTCGACCGGTCGATCATCCCCGACGAGATCCCGTCCACCTACGTCCCGGCCCGGAACACGGTCATGCTGTCGCTGGCGCTGGCCTGGGCGGAGGCGCTGGGGGCCTCGGACCTGGTGATTGGCGTGAACGCGCTCGACTATTCCGGCTACCCGGACTGCCGTCCGGAGTACGTGGCCGCCTTCGAGGCCATGGCCCGCCTGGCCACCAGGGCTGGCGTGCAGGGCCGTCCCTTCACCGTGCACGCCCCGCTCCAGCACTGGACGAAGGCCCGGATCATCCAGGAGGGACTCCGGCTCGGACTCGATTACGGCCTGACGCACAGCTGTTACAGCCCGGCGGGCGGCGGGCGCCCCTGCGGCCGCTGCGACAGCTGCGTGCTCCGGGCGGCCGGGTTCGCCCAAGCCGGCGTTGCCGATCCACTGGCGAACGGGTAGCGTCGACCCGATATAACGGGGAGATGCAGGAGACCCCCGTTCAGGCTCCGGCGGCCACCACGTGGTGGTCGTGGCCGTACGGATGGCCGACGGCGGCGATGCTCGCGCTGCCGCTCGTCGCCGTGCCGGCGGTCGTGTTCGTCGTCTGGTATCTGCCGCCGCCCGTCGAGGGTGAGCGTCTGCAGCGGACCGTCTTCCTCGCCGGCACGTTCGGCCTGCTGTGGGCGCTCGCGTTCCTGCTGTTCTTCCGCCGGATGCTGGCGGCCGTGAGCCACCTTCGCGAGGCCGTCGAGCGCGTCTCGACGGGCGACCTCGGCGCGATGCGCCACGCCCGGATGCCGGCGCCATTCCTGAACGACCTGCAGAACGCGCTCGGCGACATGGTGGCCCGCCTGCAGGACGCCCGGCAGGCGCTCGACACGCAGATGCGCGAGGAGCGGGCCGTCCGCGAGGAACTGCAGACGCTGCAGGGCCAGGTGATCCGGCAGGAGCGCCTGGCGGCCGTCGGCCTGCTCGTGTCGGGCGTCGCGCACGAGATCAACAACCCGCTTCAGGCGATCCTCGGCTTCTCGGAGCTGCTGCAGCAGGAGCCCGGCCTGCCCGCGCAGGTCCGGCGCGACCTGGAGGTCATCCAGCGGGAGAGTCTCCGCGCGTGCAACATCATCCGCAACCTCGCGAAGTTCGCGCGCCAGCAGCCCGGGGAGGCGATTCCGGTCGCGCTCGATGACGTGATCACCTCCGTGTCGGAGCTGCGCCAGCGGCGGCTGGTCACCGAACAGATCACGCTCACGGTCGAGAGCCGGTCCGTGCGGCCGGTGCTCGCGGTGTTCACGGAACTGCAGCAGGTGCTGTTGAACTTCGTCGTCAACGCCGAACAGGTCATCCTGAGCTCCGGGCGCCTGCCCGGCCGGATCACCATCCGCACGTGGGACGAGGGCCCCGTGGTGCGGCTCGAGGTCGAGGACAACGGACCGGGCGTGGCGCCCGAGGACGAACCCAAGCTGTTCCAGCCGTTCTTCACGACCAAGGCCGTTGGCGAGGGGACGGGGCTGGGCCTGTCGGTGAGCTACGGCATCATCGACTCGCTCGGCGGCACCATGGGATACCGCCGCGGAGCGGGCGGCGGCGCCGTCTTCTACTTCGAGCTGCCCGCGCGTCAGGCATGACCCGGCTCGCGCGCCCGTCCCGACTGTGTGCCGCGGCCGCCGCGGCCCTGCTGCTGGCGTCCTGCGCGAAGGCGAAGCCCGGTCAGGTCCCGGCGGCCACCGGCCCGCGGATGGCGCCGGCCGCGCCCGCCGTGCTGGCGGCCGACCTCGACGCCCTGCTCGACCGGCCCGGGCACCAGCGGGCCACCTGGGGCATCGACGTGCGGTCGCTCCGGACCGGCGAGCGACTCTACGCGAGACACGCCGGCCTGCTGCTCGTGCCGGCCTCGGTCATGAAGGTCGCCACCGCCACGGCCGCCGCGGCCGCCGTGGGCTGGGACTTCACGTTCACGACGACCGTCGAGGTCTCCGGCGCGGTGGCGGACGGCGTCGTCCACGGCGACCTGATGTTGAAGGGTACCGGCGACCCCTCGCTGGCCGGCGAGGGCGGCGCGGACGTGGCCGCCGCCGTCGTCGACGCACTCAGGCAGCGCGGCGTCACGCGGATCACGGGGCGGGTCATCGCCGATGACAGCGCGGTGGAGGAGCCCAGGCCCGGCCTTGCGTGGTCGTGGGACGACCTGGGCACGGCCACCGGGGCGCTGACCGGCGCGCTGAATGTCGGGGAGAACGTGACCCGCGTGACGGTCGGCCCCGGCGCGTCCGCGGGCCAGCCGGTGCGCATCGACCCTCCGGCCGACGACCCGGAGATGGCCATTGCGAACCGGGCCGTGACGGGCGCGCCCGGGACGCCGCAGACGCTCTGGGCGGAGCGCCAGCCTGGTGAGGCGGCGCTGACCATCGCCGGGGCCATCGCCGCCGATGCGCGGCCCGTGCCGATGATCGTCTCCGTGGGCAATCCCACACTGTGGGCGGCACGGCTGGTCCGCACGCGCCTGCGCGTGGCGGGCATCACGGTCGACGGTGACGCGCTCGATGCCGACGATCTGCCGGCGCTGCCGCCCGGGCAGCCCCTCGTGCGCCTCGCGTCGCCGCCGCTCCGGGAGCTCGTGCGCCCGATGCTGAAGCGCAGCGTCAATCTGTACGGCGAAGCCGTCGTGCGGCTGGCGGCGGGTCCCGATGGCGCCCGGGAGATGTCTGCCGCCGGTGCCGCGATGCGCCGCCGGCTGCGTGACTGGGGCGTGGCCGAGGATGGCGCCCGGGTCGTCGACGGCTCGGGCCTCTCGCGCTTCAACCTGGCCACCGCCGAGGCGCTGACCGGCGTGCTGGCGGCGGCCTGGGACGGCGGCGCGTCGCCGCTGGTCGCCGCGCTGCCGGTGGCCGGCGTGGACGGCACGCTCGCGGAGCGGATGACGGACACGGCCGCGGCCGGCAACGTCCGCGCGAAGACCGGCACGATGACGCACGTCAGGAGCCTCGCCGGCTATGTCACCACGGCCGACGGCGAACCGCTGGCCTTCGCCATCGTCGCCAACAACTTCGAGGGACCGGCGGCGGGGGTGACGGCCACCATTGACGCCATCGCCGCCCGACTGGCCGCGTTCCGCCGCTGACGTGGCGGCGACGCGCTACTTGACGCGCCGGAGGTGCGGGTGCGGGGGCGGGGGCGGGGGCGGGGGCGGGGACGGCGGCTCCGCTCCGGGCGTGTGGAGCGTGGTCAGGATGCCGAGCAGTTCGCGCGACTCGAACGGCTTGACCAGATAGCCGACGACGCCGCTGCGCAGCGTCTTGTCCGCCGGCAGCACGTCCAGGCCGGTCATGAACAGGACGGCCGTGCCCGGATGCCGATCGTGGACCACATCCGCCACCTGGATGCCGTCCTTTCCCGGGAGCCGGATGTCGAGGCAGACCAGGTCGACGTGCGTGCGTGCCAGCACGGCCAGGGCGGTTTCCGCGTCGGCCGCTTCCGTCGTGGTCCATCCGGCCGCCTCGGCGGTCCGCGCGACGAACGCGCGGACCGGGGCCTCGTCGTCGACCACGAGCACGGTGGGCATCTCCACAACAATCGGCCGCGGCCCCCCGGGGCTGCAGCGGCTACTTCAGACCGTCGAGCGCCTTGAGCGCCTCATCCCAGCCCGTGCGCGTGATGACGGCCGCGCCAGGTTCACCCTCGCGCGTGGCGTAGACGTCGGCGTCCCTGACGAACACGCGGACGACCTCCTTCCGGTTGTCGTCGCCGAAGGTCGCGGTGACGACCGCCGCCGGTGCGCCGAGGCCGGCCGGGACGGCCGGCACGAAGCGGTCGGCGCGCAGGCCCGTGACCTTGACCAGCGATTCCTCGGCCTTGATCGCGTCCGTCGTCTTGCCGGTGCCGGCCTTCCACGTGTCCGGCGTCGTCTCGTCCTTCCCCTTGACCTTCTCGAGCGTCAGCGTGTCGGCTCCGCGCACGACCTCGATCCGCGTGCCCGTGAACGCCCGGAAGTCGAACAGGTCCCGGCGGCGGAAGTCGTCGCCCCCCTTCTTCAGATCCGCCAGCAGGTTCTCGCCGACGGTCACGATGCCCGTCCCCGTCGACCGTTTGGCGTAGCGCGTGCCGTCCACGGGGCCGCCGATCGCCAGCGTCACCGTCTGGCCTTCGCTCGTGACCGTCGCGGTGAGCTCCGGCCTGTCGAGGCCGTACTGCTTCAGGTCGCCGGCGTCGCCGTCCACGACGAACCGCTGGACCTGCGTGGTCGACAAGGCGCTGATCGCCCCGTCGATCGCGGCGAAGTCGCCGCGGGCCGCGAACGGCTTCGACATCGACCAGTCCACGTCGCCGCTCTTCGCGAAGCTGAGCGTGGTCGTCCCGTAGGCGATCTCCAGCTTGTCTGCCTTCGTCCGGTCGAACGTCAGGATGTTCTTGTCCCGCAGCTCGAACGTGCCCTTGTTGAACGAGTTCTCGAGAAAGCTCGCGACGAGCACGACGGCCTTCGAGCCCTCCGTCTGCGCGTACAGCTCGGCGCTGCCGGGCGTCTTCTCCCCGAGCCGCAGGCGGCGCTCGGTGCTGTCGGCGCCGGTCCTGAACGTCACCTCGATCCGCGCCGGGTCGAGGCCGTAGTCCTTCAGGCCGGCCGGATTCTCGTCGAGCACGCGCTCGATCTCGAGGCCGGCGAGGCCGCTGACGATCGACGACACGACGGCCTCGTCCACGTTCGCGTTGACCGGTTCGACCATCGACCAACGGCCCGTATTGGCGCCCTTCTGCAACCGGGTCGTGTCGCCCGCCGCGGACCGGATCGTGACGTCGACGATGGTGGCCGCGTCGACGGTCCACGCCTTCGCTTTCGCGGGGAGGCCGTCCGGCTTCCTGTTCTCGACGAGGAAGATGTAGGCGGCCAGGGCCGCCAGCACCACGCCGAGGAACACGGTGGTCTTCAGCCCGCGCATGCTACTTCCTCCGCGCCCACGTCATCACGCCGGCACCCAGCGCGAGCGCCGGCAGGAGCAGCAGCGAGAGCCAGAAGATTCCGGACTGCTGGCCCGAGGTCAGCGTGACCCGGCGGTCGCTCGCGTCCTTGGGCCGGATCGAGATCAGGTTCTCCTGCTGCGCCAGCCAGTTCACGGCGTTGACGAAGAGATCCTTGTTGCCCTGGATGCCCAGATACGCGTTGGCGGCGAAGTCGGAGTCGCCGATCAGCGCCACGCGGGTTTCCGGCTTCTTCGCGTCGTCGTCGGTCTTCGCCGCGCCGGCCTTCGCCGCGTCGGCCTTCTCGGCGTCCGGCGCCACGGCGGCCACGGCGGCGCCGATCGCGATCGGGCCGGTCCTGTCGCCCTTGTCGGTCTCCATCGCCACCTTGCCCGACGCCAGCAGTTCCTTGACGTCGGTCTCGGCCCAGCTCCGGGGACTCGTCTCGATGATGGCGCGCGCCGTGCGCGCGCCCGCGGGCCCCGGCGTGACCGACCGTGCCATCGGGAACGCGGTCAGCATGCGGAACTGCTCGGTGATCGGATGCGGCGGATACGTGGCGGCGACCGGCATCGACGCGTCGTCGGTGCCGAACAGCCGGCCCATCCCGCTGATGTCGACCACGACGTCGCGGCCGGGCAGCAGCGACCACGCCGTCAGCAGGCTCTCGAGGAGCGGCATCTCCGCGTCGGCCTTCTCGGGCGGGTCCAGCAGCGCGAGCAGATGGCCGCCGCGGTTCAGATAGCGGCTCAGCATCTCGACCTCCTGCTGCAGGAAGTCCGCGGTCGGGCCGGCGATGACGACGACCGACGCGTCGGCCGGGACGTCCTGCACCTGCGGCAGCACGAGGGCCTCGACGCCGTAGTTGTCCTTGCCGAGCGCGTCGGCCACCGTGCTGTAGCCGGTCCGCGCGCTGCTCGCGAAGTCCTTCTCGCCGTGGCCCTGGACGAAGTAGACCTTCTTCTTCTCGCCCGTGATCACCTTGACGAGCGCGTTGCCGAGCTCCTGCTCGGAGGCCGACGTCGCGCGCTCGGAGCGGCCCTTGTACTCGAGGACGATGGTGCCGTAGGTCTCGACGTTGTACTGCTTGGCCTGCACCGGCTTCTTGTCGGCGTCCACGTACTCCGTGGAGACGTTCGACGAGTGGTAGCCGTACTCGGTGAGCACGGGCTTGTAACGGTCGAGGCTGTCGCCGCGGTCGAACACGACGAACTTCAGCGGCCCGTCGAGGCCCTTCAGCAGCTTCACCGTCTGGTCGGACAGGCTGTAGAGCTGGTTCTCGGTCAGGTCCCAGCGCTTGTTCTGCCGCGCGGACAGGTAGTTCACAGCCACGAGCAGGCCCAGCACGATGAGGACGCTGACGCTCGCCAGCGCGCCGTAGCGCGCCTGCCGCCGCTGGAAGTAGTCGAGAATGTCGCGATACTGGCCGAGCACGTAGAGCACCAGGCACGCGAGCCCGGCCCACGCGCCGTAGATGGCGTACTGGTCCCAGTCGGGCTTCGCGAAGCGGACGACGACCGCCGCGAAGACGAGGACCGTGCCGACCCAGCCGATGATGTTGGCGATGCGTTTCATGGCGGTTTACCCCTGCCACCGTTCGGTGTCCACGGCCCGCGCGGTCAGGAACAGGCCGAACCCGATGAAGCTCACGTAGTACACGAGGTGTTTGGTGTCCAGCACGCCGCGGACGAAGTCGTCCAGGTGCTGCGTGATCGAGACGTACATCAGGACGTTCTGCGTTGTCGGTCCGGTGAACTGGCTGATCCAGTCGATGACCCACAGCAGCAGGAACACGGCGAAGGTCACCATCGCGGCGACGATCTGGTTCTTCGTGAGGCTCGAGATCAGCAGGCCGACCGAGACGAAGCAGCCGCCCATCAGCAGCAGGCCGAGGTAGCCGGTGACGACCGGCCAGATCTCCGGCTTGCCGAAGATGAACAGCGTGCCGATGTGGACGATGGTCACCGCGAGCAGCGCCGCATAGAGCGTCATCGCGCCGAGGAACTTCCCGAGGATGATCTCGACGTCCGTGAGCGGTGAGGTGAGCAGCAGCTCGATCGTGCCGCTGCGCTTCTCCTCGGCGTAGGTGCGCATCGTGATCGACGGCAGGACGAACAGGATGATGACGCTCGTGTTGAGGAACAGCGGTGAGATGAGCTGCTGGTTGACGTTCATGTTGCCGCCGCCCTGCATCATCATCTGCATGCTCTGCGCGGTGAACGCCGAGAGCAGCGCGACGAAGAAGTAGCCGAACAGCAGCGCGAAGAAGCCGATGAAGATGTACGCGATCGGCGCGTCGAAGTACGCCTTGATCTCCTTATGGGCGATGGCCATCACGTTACGCATGGCGATCCTCCCCGGCGCCGGTGCCGGCGGCCGTGTCGTCGGTGGTGAGCTGCAGGAAGATCTCCTCGAGGCTCATCCGCATCGGCCGCAGCTCGAGCAGGCCCCAGCCGCGCGCGACCACGGCGGCGGCGAGCTCGCGCCGCACGTCCCGCCCGGCTTCGCTCGCGACCTCGAGCCCGCCCTGCGCATCCGCCGCGCGGACGCTCGTGACGCCCGGCACCTGCTGGATCGCGGATGCCGCATCGGCGCCCTGGCTGTCGACCTGCAGGTACATCGCCTCGGAGCCGCGGAGCTTCGACGTCAGGTTGTCCGGCGTGTCGACCGCGACCACGCGGCCCTTGTTGATGATGACCACGCGCTGGCAGGTCTGGCTGACCTCCGGCAGGATGTGCGTGCTCAGCACGATCGTGTGCGAGCCGGCGAGGTCCTTGATGAGCTGCCGCGTCTCGATGATCTGCTTGGGGTCGAGGCCGGCCGTCGGCTCGTCGAGGATGAGCACGTCCGGATCGTGCAGCAGCGCCTGCGCGAGCCCGACGCGCTGGCGATAGCCCTTCGAGAGCCGGCCGCACTGCCGCGCGGCCATGTCGGCCACGCGGGCCTTCTCCATCGTCACGTCCACGCGGGAGCGGAGCTCGTTCCTCGGCACGCCCTTGATCTTCGCGACGAACGTCAGGTAGTCACGGACGCGCATGTCCGGATAGAGCGGCGGCGTCTCAGGCAGGTAGCCGGTCCGGCGCTTGGCCTCGATCGGCTGCTCCAGCACGTCGTAGCCGGCCACGATCGCCGTGCCTTCCGTCGGCGGCATGTAGCCGGTCAGCACGCGCATCGTGCTCGTCTTGCCGGCACCGTTCGGGCCGAGGAAACCGAGAATCTCGCCTTTCTCCACCCGGAAGCTGATGTCGTTGACAGCGGTCACCGGGCCATACCGCTTGCTCAGGTGCTGTACCTCGATCACGGATAACTCCTACGGAATGAAGGCGTTAGTTCAGAGCAACTCCGCATTCTAGTGGCGGGCTCACCTCACCGGCAACTGCGCGGCCCGCCGGGTGCGCCGCCCCGACGCGCGGCCGGGCGGACAGGGCACCACGGCGTGTTAAGACGCTGTGGTTTAATCGCTGGTCGGGAGTGCGGGCGGCCATCGTGGACGCGCCGCGTGGCTCCGAGGAGGTTGCATGGCAGCGGACGTCGGCACGAAGGCACCGGATTTCACTCTGACCAACCAGGACCACCAGCCGGTCACGCTCAGCGCGGCGCTGGCGAAGGGACCCGTGGTGCTCGCCTTCTTTCCAGCGGCGTTCAGCAGCGTCTGCCAGAAGGAACTGTGCACGTTCCGGGACGGCCTGCTGGGCTCCCTCTCGAATCTCGCGAAAGCGCAGGTCTTCGGCATCAGCGTCGACACGTTCTTCGCGCTGAAGGCGTTCGCCACCGAGCAGCGGCTGACGTTCCCGCTCCTCAGCGACTTCAACAAGGACGTGATCCAGGCGTACGGCGTCTTCAATCCCGACATGATCGGCCTGAAGGGCATCGCGAAGCGCGCCGTCTTCGTCATCGGCACCGACGGCGTCGTCCGCCATCGCGAGGTCCTCGACGACGCGCGGAACGAGCCCGACTACCAGAAGCTGAACGCGGCGCTTGCGGCGGTATAAGATCGCTTCCTAACGATTCTGGAGCGCGTCATGGCCACCTGTCCCGACTGCGAGTTCGACGACATCGATCTGGACGAATACGAGGAGGGGGACACCCTCAGCTGCCCGGAGTGCGGCCGGCTGCTCGTGCTCAACGGCGAGGATCTCGACTTCGCCGATGACGATGACGACCTCGATGACGAGGATGACGACGAGGACGAGGACGACGAGGACGGCGATGGCGACGACCTCGACGAGGAGATCCTCGACGACGAGGACGAGGACGACGACGAGTAACACCGCGCTGGAGGCGAAGGCCCGCCACCTCGACGCCCGTCTCCGGAGCCTCGGCTCCGTGCTGGTGGCCTACAGCGGCGGCGCCGACAGCGCGTTTCTCGCCTGGGCCGCCACCCGGGCGCTGGGCGACCGCGCGCTGTGCGTGACGGCGGAGAGCCCGAGCTACCCCGAGCACCACCGGCAACTGGCGCTGCGCGTCGCGCAGGCGGCCGGCCTCCGCCACGAGTTCGTGTCCACCGGCGAGATGGAGCGGCCGGAGTACCGCGCCAATCCGGTCAACCGCTGCTACTACTGCAAGGACGAGCTGTTCACGACGCTGACCGCCGTGGCCCGGGCGCGCGGCATCGCGGTGGTCGCCGACGGCAACAACGCCGACGATCGGGGGGACTACCGGCCCGGCCGTCAGGCGGCGCGCGAGTTCGGCGTGATCAGTCCGCTCGACGAGGCGGACCTGACCAAGGCGGAGATCCGTGCGCTCTCACGGGCCGCCGGCCTGCCGACCTGGGACGAACCCGCCTCCGCGTGCCTCTCCTCGCGCATTCCCTATCACTCGGAAGTGACGCCCGAGAAGCTCCGGATGATCGAGACGGCCGAGACGGCCGTGCGCGCCCTCGGCTTCGCCGTCGTGCGGGTGCGGCACGAGGAGGCGGGTGCGCGCGTCGAAATCGGCCGGCACGAACTCGCCCGGGCGCTCGAGCCCGAGGCGGCCGTGCGCATCGCGCGGGCCGTGCGTGACGCGGGGTATGCCGCCGTGACGATCGACCCGAAGGGGTACCGGACGGGCAGCCTGAACGAGGGCGTGGTTCTCCGTCCGGTCTAGCGTCCGGTGCATGCGATCCGGCAGCGCGTAGGCCGCATCAGGCCGGCCCAGTGGGTCTGGCTGCTGGCCGGCGCGTGCGGCGTGGCCCACCTGTTCCTGCTGGCGCCGAACCTCGAGGACATCGACTCGATCAACTTCGCGCTGGGACTCCGCGACTACGACCCCGGACGGCACCAGCCCCATCCGCCGGGTTACCCCCTTTACATCGCGCTCGGCCGCCTCTCGCTGGCGCTGGGCCGCGTCCTGTCACCGTCCACGGCCCGCACCGTCCTCGAGGCGCACGCGCTGGCCGTGTGGTCGGCGCTCGGATCGGCTGTGTCGCTGGTCGCGGTGGCGCGCGTGCGCGTGGAGCTGGCGCGGGTGGCGGGCGCGGCCGCCGGCCACGCCGCGGTCTGGACGGCGCTGCTGCTCGCGGCCAATGCGCTCTTCTGGCTCTCCGGCTCGCGGCCGCTCAGCGACATGCCCGGCCTCGGCCTCGCGCTCGTCGCGCAGGCCTGCATCCTGTCGGCCGTGCCCGGGCCGGATGGCGCCGACCGCGGCGTCCGGCGCGTGATGACGGGCGCGGCGCTCGCCGGGCTGGCGATTGGGCTCCGCACGCAGACCCTCTGGCTCACGGGCCCGTTGCTGCTGGCAGCCCTGGCCGTGCAGCCGGCCGTGCAGACCGGCGCTGCCCGGTGGCGGCGCTGGGGCGCCGGGATTGGCGCCGGCGCGCTGGCCTGCCTGCTGTGGGCCGTGCCGATGGTCGTCGCGTCCGGCGGATTCGCGGCCTATCTGACGGCCCTCGGCGCGCAGGCGGGGGAGGACTTCGCCGGGGTGGACATGGTCTACACGAACCCGACGGTGAAGGCCGTGACGCTCGCCGTGTACCGCACGTTCGTGCTGCCGTGGGGCGTTGACCTCCGCGCACCGGGCGGCTCGGCGCTCGGCCGGTTCGCCGTGCAGGCCGTGCTCGCGCTGGCGTTCGCCGGGTCCGTCCGCCTGCTGCTGCGCAGTCCGCGGCAGCTCGCCTGGCTGGCGGTGGCGTTCGTGCCGTACCTGGTCTTCCACGTCGCGCTGCAGGAGACGGTGACGGTCCGCTACGGACTGCCGGCCGTGCCGATGGTCGTGCTGCTCGCCGTGGAAGGCGCCGCGTGGCTGCGGCGGGCGGCGCCGCCGGTCCTGGCCGCCGCGGCGGTCTGGGCGTTCAGCATCGCGTGGCCGCACACGGCCGCGTACGCCGCCCATCCGAACGGGGCGATGCAGGCCGTCGCGGCGATGGGCATGGTGGCGTCCGCCGCGCCGCCGGCCTTCGTGGCGACGCACATCACGGTGACGCGGTCGGCGCAGGCGGCCGACGTGCCGGGCGGCGACCTGCTGCCCCCGCGA